>DASXVK010000741.1:0-8300 GCA_036504295.1 Polyangia bacterium | reverse complement strand
AGCCCGCGCGCCGGAGCCATGCCGGGCCGCACGGCGTAGCCGCCGCCCGCGACCTGGGCCGTGTCCACGGCCGGGCGCAGCACGTCCGTTCCCGCGTGAACCGGCACGGCGTCCGCGTCGCCGACCCGCCAGCGCAGGATCGCGTCGGCCGGCTCGCGCGTGATCAGGAACGCGGTGACGCAGTCGGGGTCGTCGCCGTCGAGGTAGCCGTCTCCGTCGTTGTCGCAGCCGTCGCCGCAGGCGGTCTCGACCGCCTCGGCGGCGCAGGCGTCGGGGGCCGCGTCATCGGGCGCGGCCGCGTCGTCGGCCCCGCCGTCCGCCGGCCCCAGCTCGGGCGCGGCGTCGGCCGGCGCCGGCGCATCGGGCGGGGTGACGGCCTGGGCCGGGCAGCCGCACAGGGCGAGCCCGGCCGCGAGCCCCAGGAGCGGCGGCAGCCACGCCGGGAGCGCGCCGGGCGAGCTACGCGTGCGCCTCCTCCGTGGGCGCCTCGCCGAGGTCGGTGCGCTGCTGCTCGTCGAGGAGCGTGAGGGCGATCGCGAGCGCCTTCTTGGCCTTCTCGGTCAGCGCCTGGTCGCCGCGCAGCTTGGTCATCGCCCTCAGGCCCTGCTCCTGGAAGGCGGCGCTCTGGGCTTCGAGCTCCTCGCCCCGGTGCTTGAGCGCGATGATCGTCATGTCACGCTCGGACAGCTCGATCCGCGCCGCCTCGAGCGCCTGGCCCAGCTCCGCGCTGCGCTGCTGCTTGAGGTTCAGCTCCTGATCGAGCCCCTGGATCCGCTGCTGCGCCTCGGCGAGCTCCTGCTGCCGCTGCGCCTCGAGCGCGTCGTGGCGCTGCTGCGCGGCCGCGAGCTCCTGCTGGCGCTGCGCCTCGAGCGCGGCGTGGCGCTGCTGCGCCTCGCCCAGCTCCTGCTGCCGCTGCGCCTCGAGCGCCGCGTGGCGCTGCTGCGCCTCGGCGAGCTCGTGCTGCCGCTGCGCCTCGAGCGCCGCGTGGCGCTGCTGCGCCGCCGCGAGCTCCTGCTGGCGCTGCGCCTCGAGCGCGGCGTAGCGCTGCTGGGCGTCGCCGAGCTCCTGCTGCCGCTGGGCCTCGAGGCCCGCGTAGCGCTGCCGCTCGGCGTGCAGCTCCGCCTGGTGCAGCCGGGTGAGCTCCGCCTTGTCCTCGGTGTAGCCCTGGTCGAGCGCCGCGACGGCCGCGCCGTGCTCGCCCTCGAGCCGCGCGAGCGCCTCCTGGTGCTGCTCCACCAGCGCGTGCAGCTCCGTCTGGTGCGCGCCCGCCTGGGCCGCGAGGTCGGCCGCGCGCCGCTGCTCGGCCTGCTGCAGCTCGCCCTGCCGCCGCTGCTCCGCCGCCTGCAGGTCCGCCTGCCGCCGCTGCTCGGCCTGCTGCAGCTCGCCCTGCCGCCGCTGCTCCGCCTGCTGCAGCTCGCCCTGCCGCCGCTGCTCCGCCGCCTGCAGGTCGCGCTGGCGCTGCGCCTCCGCCTCGGCGAGGGCGGTCTCCTTCGCCTCGCCGAACGCCGCCAGGTCGGCGGCGTGCTCCTCGCGCAGCGCGGCCTCGGCGCTCTCGTGGTCCTGCCGCAGCCGCGCGGTCTCGCCCTGGTGGCGGTCCCGCAGCGTCTGCAGCTCGCCCTCGCGGGCCTGGTTGAGCGCGACCACCTCGGCCGCGTGGGCCTGCTCGCGCTCGGCCAGCCGCCGCTCGGCGTCCGCGCGCAGCTCGTCGACGGTCCGGTCGTGGGCGCCCTTGAGCGCGGCCTCGGACTCCTGGCGCTCGCGGGCCATCCGCTCCCCGGTGGCCCGCAGCTCGGCCTCGAGCTCGGCCCCGCGCTGCGCCGCCTCGGCCCGCGCCCGGTCGAGCTCGCTCTTCGCCTGCTCGAGCGCCGTCGCGTGCCGCTTCTTGAGGCTGTCGATCTCCTCGTGCAGCTTCTGGTTCTCGTGCTGCGCGTCGTCGAGGCGGACCTTGACCTGCTTCTCGCGCTCGAGCCCCTTGTCCTTGTCGTGCGTGAGCGCCGCGATCTTCTCGTTCGCGGTGACGAGCTGCCGCTCGATGCCGAGGATCCGGTCGTCGAGATCCCGCGACTTGCGCTCGAGCTCCCGGAGCTTGTCCTTGTGGTCCAGGATCTGCCGATCCTTGGCGTCGAGCTCCTCCTTGAGGTCGAGGATCTCCTTCTCTTTCTTGTTGATGACCTCGCGGAGGTTGAGGAACTCGCGTTCGCGGTTGAAGCCGGTCGCGGCCGGCGCCGGGGCCTGGCTCCTGGCCGCCTGCAGCTCGTGCGCGAGCTTGTCGCGCTCCGCCTCGAGCGCGGCGATCCGCGCGTGCAGCTCGCGCCGGGCCTCCTCGTCGGCCGCGGCCGCCGGCGCCGCGTCCTCGAACGCGTCGACGGTCTCCGGCGCGGGCGGCACGGCGTTCGGCGTCACGGCCTCGAGCCCGAGATCGATGCCGTCGTCCACGAGCTGGGCCGCGGCGGGATCCGTCGACAGCGGCGCGAAATCGATCGGCAGCGCCGGCTCCGCCTCCGCCTCGGCCTCCGGTTCGGGCTCCGGTTCGGGCTCCGGCTCCGCCTCCGCCTCGGCCTCCTGGAGCGGCGGCGGCTCGGCGCCGTAGGCGGGCTCCGGCGCGGGCTCCGGCGCGGGCGGCGGCGGGACCGCCGCGGCGCGGGCCTGCTGCTGCCCGATCTCGAGCGAGGCGAAGGCGTCGTCGATGTCGGTGTCGATCGTGACGCGGGTCTTGGTGTCCTCGTCGACGTCGAAGGTCCGCGGGGGCTCGGCCTCGGGCTCCTCCTCGACCGCGGCGCCGTCGTCGTCGACGAGCGCGACGTCGTCCTCGTCGAGCGAGATCTCGTCCATGGCGTCGACCGGGATGTCGACCTCCTCCTCCGGCAGGGGCTCGGGGGCGACGGGCGCGGGCTCGCCGAGCTGGCAGAGCGTGTCGATCTTCTGCAGCAGCTCGTCCATCTGGTCGGGCGTGGTCTTGATGTAGTACTCGTCCGCGCGCGTCTTGAGCTTGCGGTGCTGCTCGAACGTCTCGGGGCTGGCGTCCGACGACATCAGGATCAGCGGCACCGCCTTGAGCGCCGCGTTCTTCTTGAGCTTGTTGCAGATGGCGTAGCCCACGTTCTTGGGCTCGACGCAGAGCAGGATCAGGTCGGGGGGCGTGCCCTGGGCCACCTCCAGCGCGTGGTTGCCATCGGGCACCACGTCGCACGTGAACCCGTAGGGCGCGAGCAGGTGGCGGAGGGCGGCCGCGAAGGTTTCGTCCGGCTCGATGATGAGGGCGACCCGTTGGCTCATGAACGGGGATCTTATTCGACGGTGCCGAGGCGAGTCAATTACGCAGAAGGGCACCGGAAATTCGGCGCTGCCCAGCGGGGGCGCGCCGCCGCCGCCGCGGCTACTCGAGCGCGGCCGAGACGACCTGCACCATCTCGGTCTCGGGGAGGTCGGAGGTGACCGCGTAGCCGACCGGACCGTCGCGGAACACGGCGACATTGGTCAGGCCCTGGTGGTCGAAGTAGATGGTCCGGTTGCCGATCCGGCGCACGCGCGGGGCCTCGAGCGACAGGTCGCCGGGCTCGAACACGAGCACCGAGACCTTGCGGCCCCGGACGTTGTACTGCAGCAGCGCCGCCTGGCGCTCGCGCACGTTCGTCACGCGCCCGCCGAGCAGGTCGGCGCCCACGAGCCGCAGACCCGGCGGCCGCACCGGGAAGTCGACCTTGTCGCGGAACCAGGTCGAGACCCGCTGGCGGTCGGGCCCGACGACGTCCAGCGGCAGGTTGCGCTGATGGCGGTGGATCGACTCCTGCACCACCGGGAGCGTCTGCGCCTGGCCGGTGAACAGCAGGGCGACGAGCACGGGCGCCGCCGCCGCGACCAGCACCGACCGGTAGAAGAACCGCCGCAGGCGGCTGCCGGGGACCGGCGCGGCCTCGATCTGCGCGGTGATGCGTTCCCTGAGCCCCAGCGGCAGCGCGGGCCGCCGGAGGTGCGCGCGCAGCGACGCCTTGAACCGGGCCTCGAAGCGAGCGACCTCACGGCACCGGGCGCACTCGGCCAGGTGGCGCTCGAACTCGACGCGGTCCTCTTCGGCGAACTCACCGTCGACGTAGGCAGGAATGAACTTGTCGACTTCCGCGCACAGCATCGGCGTACCTAACCGTCCCCCTGCGCGCCGCCGCCGCGGCGCTTCTCCCGCCACTCGTCGAGCGACGTGACGGGCCGCTCCGCCGGCCCGGCCGCCGCCTCGGGGGCGGGCGCGGCCGCCGGCGCCGCCGGCCGCACGATCCCCTGCGCGACCGCGTAGTCGTGCAGCCGGCGCTGCAGGATCCGGCGGCCGCGGTAGAGGCGGCTCATGACCGTGCCCACCGGGCACTCCATGATGTCGGCGACCTCCTTGTACGAGAAGTCCTCGAGGTCGGCGAGGATCACCGCCATGCGGAAGTCCGGCGGCACCTCGGCCAGCGCGCGCTGCACGTCGTCCGCCAGCATCTTGCCCACCAGGGACCGCTCGGGATCCGGGCCCGCGGCCGAGGCCTCGCCCGCGAGGAGCTGGCCGTAGTGGTCGGCGCGCTCGAGCTCCTCCAGGAGCCGCTGCTCGCGCAGGCGCTTGCGGTAGCGGTTGATGAACGTGTTGTGCAGGATCTTGAAGAGCCAGGCCTTGGCGTTCGTGCCCTCCTCGAAGCGATGGAAGAAGCGGAACGCCTTGAGCATCGCGTCCTGGACCAGATCCTCGGCCTCGCGCGGGTTGTGCGTCAGGCGCATGGCCGTGCCGTACAGCGCCTCGAGGTGCGGCAGCGCCTCGCGTTCGAACTCCTGTCGCAAGCTCTTTCGTCGTCCCAGCATCGCCGGCTGGCTCCGTGCAGATAACATCGGCGGACCAGCAAACATTCCGCCTGCCGGCCCGGACTCTCGGTTCGATGTGACCCCGCGCCAATCATCTTCGGCGGTGCCCCGAAACGCAAGTCATTCCAGCAAGGTGGCCGCGCGGCCGCCGGGGCGTGAGTGGACAGGGCGGCGGACCTTGCGCTAGATTGCCGCCCGAGGAGAGACCCATGCACCTCAGCCAGCGCGGCCGGTCCGTCCCCCCGTCGCCGATCCGCAAGCTCGTGCCCTTCGCCGAGGCGGCCAAGGCGCGCGGGACCACCGTCTATCACCTCAACATCGGGCAGCCCGACATCCCGACCAACCCGGTCTTCTGGGACGCGATCCGCCGCTTCCCCGACAAGGTGCTGGCGTACGGCCACTCGGCCGGCCTGCTCGAGTACCGCGAGCTGCTCGGCGCGAGCTACCGCCGGCTCGGCTACGAGGTCACGGCCGACGACGTCACCGTCACCACCGGCGGCTCCGAGGCGATCCTCTTCGCCCTCATGGCGATCTGCGATCCCGGCGACGAGGTGCTGTGCTTCGAGCCGTTCTACACCAACTACAACGGCTACGCCGTCGCCGCCTGCGTGAAGCTGGTGCCCCTCGCCTGCCGCGCCGAGGACGGCTACCACCTGCCGTCCGCCGCGGCGATCGCCGCGCGGATCACCAAGCGCACCCGCGCGATCCTCGGCTGCACCCCGAACAACCCGACCGGCACGGTGCTCACGCAGGGCGAGATGCAGATGCTCGGTCGCCTGGCCGCCGAGCACGACCTCTTCTTCGTCTCCGACGAGACCTACCGCGACTTCGTGTACGAGGGCCGGCACAGCGGCGTCCTCGAGCTCGGCCTGGGCGACCGCGCCGTCCTCATCGACTCGATCTCGAAGCGCTTCTCGGCCTGCGGCGCCCGCATCGGCTGTCTCGTCACGCCGAACCGCGACCTCAACCGCGCCTTCCTCCACTTCGGCCAGGCGCGCCTGTGCCCCCCGTCGCTCGAGCAGGTCGGCGCCATCGCGCTCCTCGGCCTCGAGGCCGGCTACTTCACCACGATCCTCGAGGAGTACCGCGCGCGCCGCGACGTGCTCACGGACGCCCTCGCGCAGATGCCGGGCGTCCTCTGCAAGCGCCCCGCCGGCGCCTTCTACGCCATGGCCCGCCTCCCCATCGACGACGCGAACCGCTTCGCCCAGTGGCTCCTCACCGACTGGCGCTGCGACGGCGCCACGGTCATGGTCGCCCCGGGCGACGGCTTCTACGCCACCCCCGGCCTGGGCCAGGACGAGGTGCGCTTCGCGTACGTGCTCGAGACGCCCAAGCTAGCGCAGGCGATGCGCTGCCTGGCCGCCGCCCTGCAAGCCTACCCCGGCCGGAAGTAGCCACTCCCCGACACCCACGCCCGATCGCGCGTGCTGCGGTCCCCGGGCGGGCGACTACGCGTCCTCCGGTGGCCTGACCGGCACCTTCATCCCAGGATCGCAGGGGGGACGCCCGGCGCCATGGTCCCCGCCGCGCGAGTTCCGCAGGGCGCCGCGACCCG
The DNA here is from genome assembly GCA_036504295.1 of Polyangia bacterium. Lineage (GTDB taxonomy): Bacteria > Myxococcota_A > Polyangia > JACRCY01 > JACRCY01 > DASXVK01. The sequence goes on along the minus strand of DASXVK010000741.1, from coordinate 1,915 downwards.
TCGTTGCCGCGCCATACGCCTCGCGAATCCACCCCCGACCATTGCCGCCCGAGGACTGCCGAGCCCGGCGGGGACCATGGCGGCGGGCGGCCCCCCGCGCTGGAGCACCCGTGCCGCCGCCGCTGCACGCCCCTTGATCCCCACACCCGCCCCGTGGTAGTCCGACTTCGCCCGCAGCTCACCGCCGGCAGGAGGAGTCTCATGCGTTTCCACTCGTGCGTCCTGGCCCTGCTCATCGTCGGTCTCGCCGCCGCGGGCTGCACCAGCCCCGGCACCGACAATGGCTGCGACGGCATCACGTGCGGCGGCCACGGCACCTGCCGGGTCGTCGGCGGCAGCGCGGGGTGCACCTGCGACAGCGGGTACTCGCCCTCGGGCCACGACTGCATCGCGAGCGCCGGGTGCGACCCGAACCCCTGCACCAAGCTCGGCCAGACCCGCTGCGAGCTGCAGAACCACCTGCCCGTCTGCCTCTGCGACGCCGGCTACCATGACACCACGGACGGCTGCGTGCCGGACGCCGGCGGCCCCTGCGACCCGAACCCGTGCACCGAGGCGCACCGCACCCAGTGCGTGGTGCAGAGCGGCGCGGCCAAGTGCCGCTGCGACGTCGGCTACAACGAGACCGCCGGGGGCGCGTGCGTCTCGTCGGACCCGTGCTTCCCGAACCCCTGCGGCGAGCCGCACAAGAGCGTGTGCTCGAGCCAGAGCGGCAGCGCCGTCTGCGGCTGCGACTTCGGCTACACCGCCAACGCCCAGGGCGACTGCATCCTGAGCGCCACCGGCTGCTCGCCGAACCCGTGCACCGACGCGCACAAGACCGTGTGCACCGAGGTCTCAGGCGTCCCCTTCTGCAGCTGCGACGCGGGCTACCGCGCCGACGGCGCGGGCGGCTGCGTGTTCGAGGCCTCGTGCACGCCGAACCCGTGCACCGGCACCCACAAGACCACCTGCAGCGTCGTGAACAACGCGACCCACTGCTCGTGCGACGTCGGCTGGGTGGACGACGGCAGCGGCGCCTGCGTGGCCGACACCAGCGGCTGCGGCAGCCAGCACACGACCGGCGACACCTACGAGCCCGACGAGTGCGGCCCGCTCGCGAAGGACCTCGTCGTCGGCACGCCGCAGACCCACACGATCGAGCCCGCCGGCGACAACGACTGGTTCAAGGCGACGCTCCTCACCGGCCACTCCTACCACTTCGAGGTCACCGGCCTCGACGCCTACATCTACATGTATCAGAGCGACGCGGTGACGGTGATCGAGTCGAACGACTACCCCCAGAGCATCGACTACTCCCCGACGGCCGACGGGACGTTCTACTTCCGCGTGCGCCACTACTACTCGACCGACACCGGCACCTACACGGTGTCGCTCTCGGACTTCGGCACCGACGTCGGCAACACCGCCGCGACCGCGACCGCGGCCACCGTCGGCACGCCCGTCGTCAGCCAGCTCTCGCCCGCGGGCGACGAGGACTGGTTCTCGTTCACCGCGGCCGCCGGCCACGTCTACTCCGCGAACACCACCGGGGCCGACACCTGGGTCTACTTCTACGCCACCGACGGCACCACCATCCTCGACGACGCCGACTACCCGCCGATCTACATGACCGCGGCGAGCGCCGGCACGTACTACGTCCGGGTCAAGCACTACTCCTCGAGCGGGACGGGCTCGTACACGCTCACCATCACCGACCTCGGCGCCGACGACCACGGCAACGACGCCGCGAGCGCGACCGCGGTCACGCTCGGCACCGCGGTCACCGGCACGATCATGCCCGCCGGCGACAACGACTGGTTCAAGTGGACCGCCGCCGCCGGCCACATCTACAAGGTCAACACGACCGGCGTCGACACCTACGTCTACGTCTACGACACCGACGGCACGACCGTGCTCAAGGAGAACGACCTCG
>DASXVK010000740.1:0-10580 GCA_036504295.1 Polyangia bacterium | reverse complement strand
CGCTCGCGGCCGGTCCGCGACTCGACGCGGACCAGCCGGACCTCGAGCAGCAGCGGGTGGCGCCCGTCGGGCACCGCCAGCGCGGGGGCGATCATGCCGTCCCAGGCCGCGCGCAACGTCGCGGTGCCGGCGCGCCGCGGCGCGAGCGGCGCCGCCCCCGCGCGCACGACGAGCGGCCGGCGCGTGAACGCGTCCCCGACGGTGAGCTCGTAGCGCACGGCGTACCGCGCGCCGGCGCTCAGGGCCGCCGCGCGCACGGTGGCCGCCGCGGTCACGGTGACCGGGCCGCGCCCGGGCACGTATGGCTGCGGGCTCACGGCGAGCGCGCCGAGCTCGAGGAGCGGGCGGCCCGGCGGGGCGTCGGCGCACGCCTCGACGCGCACGAAGTCGAGCCACGTCGTCGCGACCTGGTCGAGCAGCACCTCGACCGCGCCCGCCGGCCCCTCGGCGCGCGGCAGCCGGGCGTACGGCATCGTGTGCCGCACGACGTCGTCGACGGCGAGGGTGACCGCGCCGCGGCGGTCGACCTCCAGGCGGTAGGTGTGCATCGCCGCGAGGGCGACCGGGACCCAGGCCACGCCGTCCGGCGCGCCGTCGTCGGGGAGGCCGGCGAGCTCGACCCCGGCCCGGCGCATCACGGTGAGGCCGGCCTGGCGCGCGCCGTCGGCGACGCGGACGACGAGCGGTGTGCACCCGCAGCTCTCGCCGGCGCAGTCGCACCCCGGGGCGAAGTCGGGCACGAAGAAGCGCAGCTCGACGGCGTAGGCCGGCGCGGCCGCGAGCGCCGGCTCCTCGCGCGTCGCCGCGCAGCGCGCGCCCCGCGGGGCCGCGGTCGCCAGGTGCCAGCAGCTCCCGTCGACCGTCGACGCCTCGGGGTCGAGCTGGGCATCGGGCTCGGCGTCCGCCGCGCACGCGAAGGCCCAGTCGAGCCCGGGCGGGTCGCAGCCGTCGAGCTGCGCCGTCGCCGCGACGGCAGGGCAGAGCCCCTGCCCGCGCGCCGCCGTGCCCCACGGCAGGACGAGCGCGCACACCACCGCCGTCCACCCCGGCCACCCCCGCGGCGCCATCCCGTCCCCCTCGCGGGTTCGATGGCGCGGGGCGGGTCATGCAGGCCGGAAAACAGCAGGCAACAGGGAGGCGGGGAGACGGGGAGCAGGACAAGGTCGGGTCGCGGAGCGCCGACGCGGGCGTCGTGCACGACGCGCGCGTCCAGAGCCGGGACAGGAGAATCCTCCCCGCCTCCTCGCCTCCCTGTTGCCTTTCCCCCCGAATGCCACCCGACCGCCGCCGCGCTATGCTGGGCCGCGATGCCGCTCCTCACCCCGCCCGCGGGCAGCCGTCTCGAGGTCCGCGCCGACGGCGCGACCGTGCGCGTGCGCGTGCCGCGGCGCGGTCTGGCCATGGGCCACCTCCTGCCCGCGGTCGTCGCGACGGGGCTGCTCGCCTTCGGCGTCGTGGCGCCGCTCACCCAGCGCTCGCGCCTCGAGGCGCTGCTCGTGCTCGTGATCGCGCTGCCGATCTTCATCGTCGGCGCCGTGATGTGGCTCGCGGTGGCGCGCTCGGCCGGCGAGGAGCAGGAGCTCGAGCTCGGGAGTGACCGCCTCCTCCTCCGCCGCGGGCGGCGCGTGATCGCGATCCCCTACGCCGCGATCGACGCGATCGGGCTGCAGGAGATCGACATCCGCAGGCCGGCCGCGCTGTGGCACCTCGCGCGGCCGAGCTGGGAGGGCGGACGCCTGCAGCTCCCCGTCATCGAGCACGCGGACGGCGTCACCACCTTCGCCGAGAGCGCCCGCCCCGAGGAGGCCCGCTGGCTCGTCGCCGTGCTGCAGGAGCACGTGGCGGCGCGCTAGAAGACGGTCACGCGAGCCGCTCGTCGTCCCGGACGTCCTCGGCGCGCGGGGGCAGCGCCGCACGAACCTTGGCTATCCGATCGCGGAGCTGGGCCGTCTTGCGGAGCAGCAGCTCACCCATGCCCGCCCTCGCCGTGGCCAAGCCGCCGTCGCACGCCCTCGGCGCACCGGGCGATGATGGGGGCGAGGTCGAAGTACCGGACCGCCGCCTCCGCCTGGAACCGGGGCCACGCGTCCGGCGCCCCCGCGTGGAGGAGCACCCCATCACGGGCGACCTCGAACCGCAGCCACTCCGACGTCTCGTCCAGGTCGACGACGTGCGGCTCGCGCCCGAGCGCCGCCGCCAGCGCCGCCCCGATCTCGAGCCCGCGCCAGAAGGGCACGCCGGCGACACCGATGTCGGCATCACTGAACGGCATGGCCGCGCCCCGCGCGACCGAGCCGAACAGGACGATGAGCCGGGCGTCGCCGAAGCGGCCCGCCGCCTCGCGCAGCGCAGTGAAGTCAGGCCCCGCCACGCGATCTAGCATGGCCACCTCGCGCGGGGGCGTCGAGGGCGCCGCCGGGTCGTCGACGGCGGTGCCCTTAGCCCGCCGCGGCCACCCACGCCTCGAGCGCGGCGGCCGCGCGCTCGCGGTACAGCCGGCCCCGCTCGGGCTTGCGCGTGCGCCCGGGCAGCGGCGGGAGCAGGCCGTGCGTCACGTGCGCCGGATCATAGCGCTCGCGGGGCGCGCGCGACCGCGCGACGTGGCTGTAGAGCGCGCCGAGCGCGGACTCGGGCGGCGGCGGGGGCAGGCGCCCGCCGGCGAGGCGCGCCGCGAGGAAGCGCGCGCAGAGCAGACCCATCGCGATCGACTCGGTGTAGCCCTCGACGCCGGTGATCTGGCCGGCGAAGCGCCACGCCGGCCGGGCCCGCAGCTCCAGCTCGGGACCGAGCAGGCGCGGGGCGTCCAGGTACGAGTTGCGGTGGATCGAGCCGAGACGCAGGAACTCGGCGCGGTGCAGCGCCGGGATCAGCCGGAGGACGCGACGCTGCTCGGGGTACGTGAGCCGGGTCTGGAACCCGACGAGGTTGTAGCTCCGGCCGGCGGGGTCCTCGGGCCGGAGCTGCACGACGGCGTGAGGCCGCGCCCCGCCGGCCGGATCGGCGAGGCCGACGGGCCGCAGCGGCCCGAACGCGAGGGTCTCGTCGCCGCGCTCGGCGAGGACCTCGACGGGGAGGCAGCCCTCGAAGTAGCGCGGCTCCTCGAAGCCGTGGGGCGGGACCTTGCGGCCCGTCCGCAGGCCCGCCACCAGCGCGGCGTACTCCTCGCGGGTGAGCGGGCAGTTGATGTACGCGGCGCCGTCGCCGGTCGCGCCCCACCGGTCGCCCCGGAACGCCCGCGCCATGTCGATGGACTCGGCGTCGATGATCGGGGCGATCGCGTCGTAGAAGTGGAGCGCCTCGCCGAGCAGCCGGCGCAGGTCGCGCGCGAGCGCGCCGAAGGTGAGCGGCCCGGTCGCGATGACGACCTCACCGCCGGGCGCGCCCGGACCTTCGAGCCCCGCACGGCGCACCCGCACCCGCGGCTCCAGCGCGAGCGCGGTCGTGATGCGCCGGGCGAAGGCGGCTCGCTCGACGGCGAGCGCGCCGCCCGCCGGCACCCGCGTCGCGTCGGCGCAGGCGATGACCAGCGACCCGAGCCGCCGCAGCTCCGCCTTGAGCGCCCCGGCGGCGGTGTCGGGATCGTCGCTCTTGAGCGAGTTCGAGCACACCAGCTCGCCGAGCAGCGGCGAGCCGTGCGCCGGCGACAGCGCCGCGGGCTTGGCCTCGACGAGGTCGACGTCGTGGCCTCCCCGGGCGAGCTGCCAGGCGGCCTCACAGCCCGCGAGGCCGCCGCCGATGACCGTGGCGTGTGCCATGGAGCGGGAAGGCTAGCACGGAAGGAGCTCCGGTGCGGGGCCGCGGGGTTCGCCGCGCGGCGCCGTCGCGACCCGCCGCGCGACGGCGGCGTTCTGCGAGAGTTGACGCGGACCTCGCGCCGGCGCTAGATGGGAGGTGGTCTGGTAGGAGCACAATGCGAACCTTCCTCGCCTTTGGGCCGTTTGACCCAGGGGACGTCAGTCTTGTGTCCGCGGCCGGCGCCGCTGGCGGCGAGCTCAAGCTCGCCCGCACCACCGCCGACCTCGAGCTCGGGCACCTCGGCCGCCGGGTCGACGTCGTGCTGCTGCGCCTCGACGCCCCGGAGCTCGACGACTTCATGGCGGCCCTGCACACGCACCCGAAGCTCGAGGGGGCGCCGCTCCTGGTCGTGCTCCCGCGCCTGACGCCCACGGCCGCGATCCGCGCCGCCGGTCTCGGCGCCGACGATTTCCTCGCCGTCGACGAGCTGGCGACCCTGTTGCCGACCAAGCTCGCCGCCGCGGCGCAGCCCGCCGTGGCCCCGAGCCGGTTGATTGAGACGAAGGTGCTGCTCGCCGACGCGTCGGCTCTGCACGCCCGCGTCCACGCCCGCCTGCTCGGCCAGGCCGGCTTCGCGGTCACGGCCGTGAGCGACGGGCCCAAGGCGCTCGCCGAGCTGGCGACCGCGAACTACGCCATCGCCATCGCCGACCTGGGCCTGCCGCGCTGCGAGCCCGCGCGCCTCCTCGTCGACGCCCGCGAGAAGCTCGGCGCGGCGCCCCCGCCCGCGATCGGCATGACCCACGCCGGCATCGCCGCCGAGACCGCGGCCGCGGCCATCGCCGGCGGCTACCGCCACATCCACGACAAGCGCCGCCCGCCCGACGAGCTGGTGTTCCTCGCGAACGAGGCGTCGACGCTCGATCACGCGCCGATGCGCAGCTCCCCGCGGCTCCTCTGCGCGCTCCTCGTCGGCTTCCGCCGCGAGGGCGGGCGGTGGGAGTACGGCCTCTCGCACAACCTCAGCCTCGCCGGTATGTTCGTGCGCACGATCGATCCGCCGCCCCGCGGCGCCGTCCTCGAGCTCGAGTTCACGCCACCCGGGTGCTCGAGCCCGCTCACGGCGCGCGGCGAGGTCGCGTGGCGCAAGGACTTCAGCCGCCGCGCCGAGCGCACCGCGCCCACCGGCATGGGCCTGCGGCTGGTCGATCCCGACGACGCGGTTCAGCGCGCGATGGCGCAGGCGGCCCGGCTCCTCGCGCAGGGCGCGACGGCGACGCCATGAGCACCGTCACGCTGGAGCAGCTCGCGCGCTGGGGCCAGACCTACGGCTGGGAGGAGAACGTCTTCGACGACCGCGCCCTCATCGTCGGGCGCGTCGGCCCCTTCACCCAGGGCCTCGTCAAGGACGTGTGGACCTTCCGCGTCGACGGCGCGATCCTGGTGCGCAACCGCATCGTCCGCCCGCGGGAGCTCTTCCCCCACATGGACGCCGTGGCCTGCGAGGCGGCGGTGAGCCGCCTCAGCTCGTACCTCAAGGCGGCGACCCTCGCGATCGTGGTGTGGCCGGACCCGGCGCCGCCGAGCGAGCGGCTCAAGGTGTGGTTCTACCCCGTGACCGCCGACGACGTCGGCCGGGAGCAGGCCTCGGACGCCTGCATCTGGCCGCCCCTGCGCTTCGCCATCATCGGCCAGCACCTCGAGCGCGAGCTCGAGCACGCCGAGATCGCCCAGCTCCGCCTCCGCGTCGACACCGCGATGGAGCGCTGGTGGCGCGACCACCACGTGGGCGTGCGGCAGGAGTAGGAAACAGGGAGGCGGGGAGGCGGGGAGGAACGCTGGGTTGAGTTCTGCTGATCACGACAGGGGGTGGTCCCGCGTGCTCGGCAGAACCAAACCCAAGAAGACTCCCCGGCTCCCCGACTCCCTGTTCAATCCTTCCGGCGCTACGCTGGCGGCTCGGCGGGGGCGTCGGTCGGGCCGCTCGGCTGAGGGGCGACGGGCTCCGGGGCGTCGAGGTCGGCGCTGTAGCCGCAGCCCTCGGTGACGCAGCGGAGCCGCGTGCCCTGCCGGGTGACCTTCTTCGTCAGGAACTTGGCCCCGCACTGCGGGCACGGCTGCGGCACCGGGCGGTCCCACAGCACGAAGTCGCAGGAGGTCTTGGCGTAGTTGGAGCAGCCGTAGAACGACTTGCCGCGGCGCGAGCGCTTCTCCGCGATGAAGCCGCCGCAGCCCTCGCGCGGGCAGGCGACGCCGAGCGAGATCGGCCGGGTCGCCTTGCACTCGGGGTAGCGCGAGCAGGCGAGGAACTCGCCGAAGCGGCCACGCTTGACCACCATCGGCGCGCCGCAGTCGGCGCACACCTCGTCGGTGGTGGGCTCGGCCATGATCTCGATCGTGCCGTCGGCGAGCCGCGTGAACTCCTTCGTGTTCTTGCAGGCCGGGTAACCCGAGCAGGCGAGGAACTTGCCGTTCTTGCCCCACTTGATGACCATCGGGGCGCCGCACTTCTCGCACACGTGCTCGGTCGGGATCTCCTCGCGCTTCACGTCGCGCATCTGCACGGCGGCCTGGGCGAGGTCGACCTTGAACGGCTGGTAGAAGCGCTTCAGCAGCGCCACCCAGTTCACCGCGCCTTCCTCGACCTGGTCGAGGCTCTCCTCCATCTGCGCGGTGAAGTCGACGTTGAGGATGTCGGGGAAGCTCTCGACGAGCAGGTCGTTCACGAGGGTGCCGAGCTCGGTCGGCTTGAAGCGCCCGCCGTCCGCCTTCTCGACGTAGCCGCGGTCCTGGATGGTCGAGAGGATCGTCGCGTAGGTCGACGGCCGGCCGATGCCCTTCTCCTCGAGCTCCTTCACGAGCGAGGCCTCGGTGAAGCGCGGCGGGGGCTGGGTGAAGTGCTGCTCCGGCGACAGCTTCACCAGGCGCAGCGCCTCGCCCTCGCTCAGGTCGGGCAGCAGCCGGTCCTCGCTCTCGGCCGCCTGGGCCGCCTCGTCGCCGCCGCCGGCCGCGCCGCCGGCGCCGCTGGCCTCGCCGGCGCCGTTCGCGGGCGCCCCGTTGCCGGTGGCGCCGTTGCCGTTGCCGTTGCCGTCGCGGGTCTCCTCGGGCGACTCGTTGTAGACCGCGGTGTAGCCCGCGAACTTGAGCACCTGCCCGGTCGCGCGCAGCGTGTGACGCCCCGCGCCCACGTCGATCGTGGTCTGATCGTAGACGGCGGGCTTCATCTGGCAGGCGATGAAGCGGTTCCAGATGAGCTGGTAGAGCCGGTACAGCTCCTCGTGCTCGCCCTCTTCCCGCTTCGTCTTGGCGGTCTTGAGCAGGCGGCGCACCGTCTCGGGATCGTACTTCATCGAGGTGGGACGGATCGCCTCGTGCGCGCCCTGCGAGCCCTTGCGCGACTTGTAGACGACCGGCTCCTCGGGCACCGACTCCGCGCCGTAGCGCTCGGCGATGTAGGCCCGCGCCTCGGCGACCGCGTCGTCGGACAGGCGCACCGCGTCGGTACGCATGTACGTGATGAGGCCGACGGGGCCCTCGCCCTCGAGGTCGAGCCCCTCGTACAGCCGCTGGGCCAGGCCCATCGTCCGCTTGGCGGTGAAGCGGAGCTTGCGCGCCGCCTCCTGCTGCAGGCGCGAGGTGATGAAGGGCGGCAGCGGGAAGCGGCGCCGCTCCTTGCGCTCGATCTGGGAGACGCGGTACGCCGCCGCCTTGAGCTCGTTCGCGACCTGCTCGGTCTGAGCGCCGTCCTTCAGGTCCACCTTCTGGCCGTCGCTCTTGAAGAGCTTGGCGGTCAGGAGCGCGCCGGGGTGCGCCTCGGGCTCGAGGTCGGCCGCGATGGACCAGTACTCGACCGGCTTGAACGCCAGCGTCTCACGCTCGCGCTCGACGACGATGCGCACCGCGACCGACTGCACGCGGCCCGCGGACAGCCCGCGCTTCACCTTCTTCCACAGGATCGGGCTGATCTCGTAGCCCACCAGGCGGTCGAGGATGCGCCGCGCCTGCTGCGACTCGAACTTCTTCTCGTCGAGGGAGGTCGGCGCGGCGAGCGCCTCGGTGACGCCCTTCTTCGTGATCTCGTGCAGCAGCACGCGCGAGATGCTCGAGTTCGCGTCGCGGATCTCGTCCGCGATGTGCCAGGCGATGGCCTCCCCCTCGCGGTCGGGGTCGGCGGCGAGGAAGACGTGGTCGGCCTCCTTCGCCGCCTTCTTGATCTCGCCGATCACCTTCTTCTTGCCGACGATGACCTCGTACTCCGGCTGGAAGTCGTGCTCCACGTCGACGCCCATCTTGGACTTGGGCAGATCCTTGACGTGGCCGACCGACGCCTTCACCACGTAGGCGGCCCCCAGGTACTTCTTGATGGTGCGCGCCTTCGCGGGGGACTCGACGACGACCAGGGAGTGGAGCTTGTTCGTCTTCTCGGCGCCGTCGCCGTCGCTGCTCTTCGGCCGGCGCTTGCGCGCGGGCTTCTTCGCCGGGCCGTCCTCGGCGGCAGGGGTCTGCTCGCCGGCGGTCTCGTCGTCTGGCAGGGTCTCAAGCTGATTGGGCATGGTTATGAGTTGCTTCCTCGTTGACGATACGAACGAAACGGTCGCCGCCGGCGCGGGCCACGAGCCCCCAGAGCTCCAGGAACCCGAGCGCCACCCGACCTTCCTCTTCATCGAGCCCGGCGCGCGCGGCGATCTCCGCGGCGCCGCGGGGCACGGCGTCGCAGGCCCGCAGGGCCCGGTCCGCCTCGGGCGTCGGCCCGCGCTGGGCCACCGGCCGCGCCGGGGCGCCGGCGAGCCAGCCCAGCAGATCCGCGGGCGCCGTCACGCGGCGGGCGCCCTCACAGAGGAGTCGGTCACACCCGACGGTGCCCGGGACCGCGCCGAGGGCGCGCCCGAGCGACCGCGCCGCGCCGGCCGTGAGCAGCGCCCCCGAGCGGGGTCGCGCCTCGACGACCAGGGCGTGGCTGGCGAGCGCGGCGACGATGCCGTTGCGCCGCGGGAAATTGGCGCGCGTGGGGGCCGTGCCGCACGGGAACGGCGTCACGACCGCGCCGACCCGAGCGATGCGCTCGAACAGGCCGACGTTGCGCTCCGGGTAGAGCCGGTCGAGGCCCGACCCGAGCACCGCGACCGTGGCGCCGCCGCCGGCGAGCGCGCCCTCGTGGGCTGCCGCGTCGATGCCGACGGCGCCGCCGGAGAGGACGGTCCAACCGGCGTCCGCCGCCGCCTGCGCCAGGGCGAAGGCGAGCCGGGCCGCGGCCCGGGTGCAGGCGCGGGCGCCGACGATGGCGACCATCGGCTGCGCTGGCCAGGCCCCACGCACGAAGAGTCCGACGGGGCCGGCGGGCATGGACGCCACCGCCGGCGGGAAGTCGGGGTCGCCGAGGAGGACGGCGCGGCCCTGCGCCTGGGCCAGCGCCGCGAGCGCGGCCGGGGCGGGCCGCCGGTCTGGCCGCGGCGCGTCAAACGGCAGCTCCGGCGCGCGAGCAGCCACTTCCCGACGGGCAGCGGCCCACGCCAGACGAGGATCGAGGGCCAGCGCCAGCACCCGCTCGCGCTCCTCGACCACGCTCGTGCCTACCTCGTGACGCATCATTTCAACCGGGCCGCTCAGGGACACAATCAAATAGTCGTACCCCCCTGGGGAGTCAAGCCAGATTCACAACCCATTGAAAATACATGAATGCTCTTCGGGAGGGGCCTTCCGGCACGCCAGGTTGAGTCCGGGCGCCGCCGGCGGGGTTACAGCGGGGCGCGCCTACACCTCGTCCGTGAGGTGCTCGATCGCGGCCGGGTCGGCGGTGCCCAGCCCGAGCTTCGCGGCCAGCGCGAAGTAGCGCGGCTCGCGGTCGGACTCGGCGAGGGACTTGAGGCCGCGGCGGCGCCGCTCCTCCTCGATCACGCGGGCGCCGAGCACGTCCAGGGCGACCGGGTCGGTCCCCACCATCAGCAGCCGGGGGGTGAACTGCCACTCGCGCGCCGAGTGGGGCCCCCGCTCCGACTGGGAGCGCAGGGCCTCGGCGATGGTCAGCCGCACCCGCGAGCGGATCGGCGGGAGGGCGGCGATGGCGGGGATGGTCTCGCGCTCGTGGATCTTCTCGTGGAACCGGCGCGCGTTCTCGATGACGCCGTACCAGCTCTTCAGGGCGCCGGTGTAGCCGGCCATGCCGTGGTGCTTCGGCACCACGCAGTTGATGATGCTGGAGCAGAGGCGAACCGCGTGGGCGAGCCGGACCGGCGTCCCGTTGACAGGGAGCGGCGGGTCGCTGAACTGGTACCCGCGGAAGAGCAGGTTCCACGAGAGCACCCGCGGGCCGGGGCCGTCGGGGTTCATGGTGAAGCCGGCGCCCTCGAGCTCGTGCTGCGCCCGGTCGAAGACGAGGATGTTGTCGGCGGCGATCCCGGCCCGGGTCAGCCCGTGGATGATGGCCCGCACGAGCTCGGGCGAGGTCGAGGGTCCGCCCTTGCCGGCGATGACGTTCACCTTGATACCGACGACCTCGGAGGGATCCGGGAAGAGCGCCTTCCAGGCGTCCCCGGCATGCTCGACGTCGTAGGCGCGGCGCAGGGCCTTGTCGAGCAGCTCCTGCACGGCGCGGGGCTCGGGCTGGCCGCGGTCGGTCAGGACGCGCCCGTGGTGCACCTGGACGATCCGGCTCTTGCCGGCCGCCGCCGGCAGCGGCTTGCCCGGCCGCGCCGCGACGTCGGGGAGGCCGTGGACGCGGACGCCGCGGCGCAGCGCGCCCAGCTTCGTCCGGAAGAGGAAGCCGCCGCCGCCGGCCGCCGCGAACAGCCCGACACCAGCCCCGATCAGGAACGTGCGACGCGTCGCCATCCCAGAGATGGTACCCG
>DASXVK010000739.1:0-17473 GCA_036504295.1 Polyangia bacterium | reverse complement strand
CCGAGTTCACCATGCTCGAGCTGTACCAGGGCTACGCGACGTACGAGGACCTGATGGTCCTCACCGAGGAGCTCTTCACGGAGTGCGCCAAGGCGCTGGGCCTGGGCGCGAGCGTCCCGTACCAGGGCACGACCGTGGACTTCAGCCGGCCGTGGACGCGCGTCACGGTGCGCGAGGCGATCGCCCGCGCCACGAGCGCGGCCGCCGCCGACCTCGCCGACGACGCCGCCCTCACCCGCTTCATCGCCGCCGGAGGGCTCGCGGACCGCGAGGGCGAGCTCGGCGCGGCGCTGCGCAAGGCCGAGAGCTACGGCGAGCGGCTGGGCGCGCTCTTCGACTACGCCGGTGAGGAGGCCCTGCCGAAGGACCGCCCGGTCTTCGTGACCGAGTACCCCGCCGACACCTCGCCGCTCGCGCGCCGCAACGACCGCGACCCGCGCTTCGTCGACCGCTTCGAGCTCTTCGCCGTCGGCCGCGAGCACGCGAACGCGTTCAGCGAGCTCAACGACCCCGCGGACCAGCGGTCGCGCTTCCAGCGGCAGGTCGAGAAGAAGCAGAAGGGCGACGTCGAGGCGATGGAGTACGACGAGGACTACTGCCGCGCGCTCGAGCACGGCCTGCCGCCGACGGCCGGCCTCGGCGTGGGCATCGACCGCCTCGTGATGCTCCTGTGCGATCAGCCCTCGATCCGCGACGTGATCCTCTTCCCCCTCATGCGGCCGGAGCGCTAGCTTGCGCTACGAGTGGGGCGTCGCCTGGCGGTATCTCCGCCGCAGGGACCGGGGCAGCATGGTGCCGCTCATCATCGGGGCGTCGCTCTGCGGCCTCGCCGTGCTCCTCGCGGTCGGCGCCAACATCGCGGACCGCTACGCGCTCGAGCTGGCCTTCCGCGGCAGCGCCGACGTGCCGATGACGCTCAAGTACGCGGCCACCGGGGCCGTCGCGCTCGGCGCCATCGTGCTCGTCTTCGGCGTCTTCAACCGCTTCTACGCGATGTTCACGGCGCTCTCGGTGACCGGCGTCTTCGTCGGCACCGCCGCGATGGTGATCTTCCTCTCGGTCATGAGCGGGTTCGAGAGCGACCTCAAGACCAAGATCCTCGGCGCCAACGCGCACGTCATCATCACCCGCGAGAGCGGGGCCTTCACGCAGGGCGACCCGGCGCTCAAGAAGGCCGAGGGCCTCGACCGCAGCATGATCATGTCGCCGTACCTGTCGTCCGAGGTGATGCTGCTCTCGCCGTCGAACCAGGGCGGCGCGCTGCTCAAGGGCATCGAGCCGGCGACCATCGTCAAGGTCACCGAGCTGCGCCAGTGGCTGTCGCGCAAGGAGAGCTCGGGCAGCCTCGAGTACCTCGAGCAGCCCGAGAAGCTGCGGAGCATGGGCCTGCTCTTCCAGCCGACGAGCCGCGAGGTGGGGCTGCTCGGGCGCGACGTGCTCGGCGGCCCCGCGTCGTCCCAGGCGTTCGCGCCGCTGCCGGCCGGCGCCAAGCGCGGCGGCGACGCGGCCAGCCTGCCCGCGCTCGACCTCCCGCCGCGGCGGCCCGGCTCGCAGCCGGCGTCAGCCAGCCAGGGCGTCGAGCCGGCGCCCCGCCGCGTGCTGCCGGGCATCCTCATCGGCCGCGAGATGGCGAAGAACCTGCGCCTCTACGTCGGCGACGACGTCAACGTGGTCTGCCCGATGTGCGGCGTCGGCCCCACGGGCCCCATCGCGAAGTCGAAGCCCTTCCGGGTGGCCGGCATCTTCTACTCGGGCATGTACGAGTACGACATGAAGCACGCCTACGTGCTGCTCGGTCAGGCCCAGAAGTTCCTCGAGATGGAGGACGAGATCACCGGCCTCGAGATCAAGATCCGCGACTTCCAGCACGCCGACAAGCTCGCGGCCACGCTGCAGTCGCGCCTCGGCCCGGGGTACGAGGTCAAGGACTGGAAGGAGATGAACCGCAGCCTCTTCTCGGCGCTCTTCATCGAGAAGATCACGATGTTCATCGTCCTCGGCATGATCATCCTCGTCGCGTCGCTCTGCATCATCGCCACGCTCATCATGCTGGTCACGGCCAAGTCCCGCGAGATCGCGATCCTCAAGTCCATGGGCGCGCGCGACCGCTCGGTGCTCGGCATCTTCCTGCTCGAGGGCCTCTACATCGGCGGCCAGGGGATGATCATCGGCGTCCTCACCGGCATCGCCGCCTGCCTCGGCCTGCGCACGCTCGACCTCAAGGCGGACGTGTACTACATCAGCAAGCTCCCGGTGCAGCTCCAGCCGCTGGAGATCCTCGTCATCGGCCTGGCCGCGCTCGGCGTGAGCATGATCTTCACGGCCTACCCGGCGTGGATGGCCGCGCGCATGCAGCCGGTCGAGGGGCTGCGCTACGAATAGCGCCGCGAGCCTCCCATGAGCGTCCGCATCAAGCTCGCGGTCGTCCTCTGCGGCATCCTCACCGGCGCCATCGCGATCACCGGCTACCTGCTCCTGCGCGAGGTGCGCCGCCACTCCGCCACGCAGATCACCGCCCAGCAGCAGATCTACCTCGAAGGGCGCGCGCTCACGTTCGGCGACAACGTGCGCGTGCTCGCGGAGGAGCTGCGCCGCCTCTCGCGCCGCGCCGAGGTCGACCTCGCCGACAACGACGTCCGCCCCGAGGCGCAGCTCCTCTCCGCCGCCCACCAGAACTCGGTGCTCTACAACATGGGCATCCTCATCATCGCGGCGGACGGGCGGCTGCTCCACGCCGAGCCCGCCCGCCCCGACCTGGTCGGCAAGGACGCCGGGCTCGAGGGCGGCATCGAGCGCGTCCGGTCGGCGCGCGGCACCGTCATGCAGGTCCTCGAGCGCCGCGGCCAGGGCGCCGTCCTCGCCATCAGCGTGCCGGTGCGCGCCCGCGGCACCTTCTCCGGCGCCATCGTCGGCGAGGTGGCGCTCGGCCGCGCCAGCCTCTTCAGCCACGTCCTCGAGCCCGGTCCGGGCGAGCCGCGGGCCGAGATCATGCTCGTCGACGCCCAGCGCAAGGTGCTCTACGGCAGCGCCAACGCGGGCACCGACCCGGCCTGGCGGGCGGTGCTGCCCCACGCGGCCGGCGCACGCCGCGCGGGCGTCATCCGCAGCGGCGGTCCGGGGCCGAAGGACAGCCTCTTCGCCTATGCCCCGACCGGCGTCGGCCAGCTCACGCTCGCGTACCGCTGGGCGTGGGACGACCTCGACGTGGAGGCCGACCACCTCTTCACCCTGCTCTGGCGCATCCTCGCGGGCGGCCTCGCCCTGGCGCTCGTCCTGGCGGTCGTCTTCTCGGGCTACCTCACGCGGCCGCTCAAGACGCTCGGCGAGGTGGCGCGCCGCATCGCCGAGGGCCAGTTCCCGGAGCTCCGGCAGACCCACCGGCGCGACGAGATCGGCGCGCTCTCCCGCGCCTTCGAGCACATGGGGGAGAGCCTCCGCACCCGCGACCAGCGGATCCGCGACGACATCGACGAGCGCGAGCGCCTGAACCACGAGCTCGAGGCCCTGGCCGAGTCGCTCGAGCGGCGCGTGCGCGAGCGCACCGCCGAGCTGCAGGCCACCCAGCAGCAGCTCGTCGAGACCGAGCGCTTCGCCGCCATGGGCAAGGCGGCGGCCGCGATGGCCCACGAGCTCAAGAACTCCCTGGGCGGCATCTCGATGAGCGTCGATCTCATCTTGCAGCAGAGCCCCGGGGGCTCGCTGCGGATCCGCCACCAGCTCCAGGACGAGATCGTCCGCCTGCGCGACGTGACCAACAGCCTCCTCGACTTCGCCCGCGAGCCGCGCCTGGACGTCGCGAGCCGCGACGTGCACCGCATCATCCGGCGGGCGGCCGAGATGCTCTCCGAGGTGCTGGCCGAGCAGGGCGCGAGCCTCGTCCTCGACCTCGCCGACGCCGGCGCGCCCCTGGCGGTGCCCTGCGACGCGGCCAAGCTCGAGGGCGTGCTCATCAACCTGATCAAGAACGCGGCCGAGGCCGTGGGGCGCACCGGCCGGCCCGGCGAGGTCCGCGTGCGCACGCGCGCCGCGGACGGCGCCACGGTCCTCGAGGTCGAGGACGACGGCCCGGGCGTCGACGGCGACGCCGCAGGCCACCTCTTCGAGCCCTTCTTCTCGACGAAGCCGAGCGGCACCGGGCTGGGGCTCGCCACCGCCCACCGCATCATCGCCGCCCACGGCGGCCACATCGAGCACGTCGCCCCGGCGGCCGGCCGCGGCGCCTGCTTCCGCATCACCCTCACCGCCGCCCGGGTGCGCCCGGCGCTGGAGGCCACACCATGAAGCCCTCGGTCCTGGTCATCGACGACGAGAAGACGTTCCGCATGGTGGCCGAAGAGGCGCTCGCGGCCGAGGGGTTCGACGTCGCCACCGCGGCCAGCGGCGGCGCCGGGCTGAAGACCTTCCGCGCCGATCCGACCGACTTCGTCATCCTCGACCGCCACCTGCCCGACGGCGACGGCGTGAAGTTCCTCGAGACGCTCCTCGAGGAGGCCCGCGACCGCGACCACGAGACGCTCGTCATCATGGCGACGGCGTACGCCGACGTCGAGAGCGCCGTCGCCGCGGTCAAGCTCGGCGCCTACGACTACATGACGAAGCCGCTGCAGCTCCCCGAGCTCATCGTGACCATGCGCAAGGCGCTGGAGGCCAAGCGCGTGCGCAGCAAGATGAGCTTGATGGAGACGCGCGAGCGCGAGGAGGACGAGTTCCTCGTCGTCTCCGCGCCGATGAAGGCGGTGCTCGAGCACGTCGACAAGGTGGCCGAGAGCGTCACGACGACGGTCCTCATCCAGGGCGAGACCGGCACCGGCAAGGAGCTCATCGCCCGGCGCATCCACAATCTTTCGCCCGGCCGGTCGGCCGAGCCCTTCGTCGAGATCAACTGCGCCTCCCTGCCCGAGAACCTGCTCGAGAGCGAGCTCTTCGGCTACGAACGGGGCGCGTTCACGGACGCCCGGCAGTCCAAGCGCGGCCTCTTCGAGGCGGCCGACCGCGGCACGCTCTTCCTCGACGAGGTCGGCGAGCTGACCCCGGGGACGCAGGCGAAGCTCCTCAAGGTGCTCGAGGAGCAGGTCTTCCGGCGCCTCGGCGGCACGCGCGACATGAAGGTCGACGTCCGGGTGCTGGCGGCGACGAACAAGGACCTGGTGCAGGCGGTCGAGAAGGGCACGTTCCGCCTCGACCTCTACCACCGCCTCGACGTCTTCCACCTGACGCTGCCGCCGCTGCGCGAGCGTCGCGAGGACGTGCTGCCGCTCGCGCGCCTGTTCATGCGCAAGTTCGCCCGCCGGATGGGCCGCCCGGTGAAGGAGTTCGCCCCGGCGGCGGCGCGCATCCTCGAGGGCTACTCGTTCCCGGGCAACGTGCGGGAGCTGCGCAACCTCATCGAGCGCGCCATCATCCTCGCGGGCCACGCGGAGCAGGTCGGCCCCGAGTGCATCGTGCTCTCGGGCGGCGGCCCGGCGCCGGCCACGGGCGCCTTCTTCGCCGTGAACCTGGATGAGCGCAAGGCGCCGCCGACGCTGGCCGACCTCGAGAAGCTCTACATCACGCGCCTCCTCGACTTCGCCGCCGGCAACCGCGCCCAGGTCGCGCGCCTCCTGGGCGTCTCGTACCCCACGGTGGCGAAGAAGATCAGCGACTACGGAATCGGGAGCGCGTAGTGTCCGCCCCCGCGCCCCGCGTCCAGCCGCCGCGCCGCGGCCCGCTCGTCTGGGTCCTGGTCGCGGTCGCCGGCACGGAGCTGTGCGCCCTCGCCTTCCTCGCGCTCGTCTGGCAGCCCGCGGTGCTCGGCATGTTCGCCGACTTCGGCGGCCGGCTGCCGGCGGTCACGCGGCTCGTGCTGGAGCGGTGGTTCATGGCCGCCGCCGCCGCCGTCGTCGCGGGCGGCGCCGGCGCCGCGCTCGCCGTCCGCCGCCCCGCCCTGCTCCTGGCGGTGGCCTGCGCCGCCGGCGCGGTCGTGATCGCGCTCGTCATCTACGGCAGCTACGCGCCGATCTGGCAGCTCGCGGACGCGGTGCGCGGGCCCTGAGGAATTGAACAGGGAGGCGGGGAGACGGGGAGTTGGATTGGGTTAGGTCGCGCTCAGCGCGCCGCTACGTGCTCAAGCGCCGTTCCCGCGCGTTCAGCGCGTCCGAACATCAGTCAGCCTCGCCGCCTCCCCGCCTCCCTGTTCAATTCTGATCCTACGTCACGACTTCCACGGGCGCGCGGCTCCGCAGGCGCTCCCGCACCCGCGCGGCGAGCGCGTAGGTCACCGGCAGCACGATGAGCGTCAGCAGCGCGGCCGAGATCGTGCCGCCCACGACGACGACCGCGATGGGCCGCTGGGTGTCGCTGCCGATCGCGTGCGAGAGCGCGGCCGGCAGCAGGCCGAGCGCGGCGAGGAGGCCCGTGATGAGCACGGCCCGCAGCCGGTCGCGGGCGCCGCCGGTCGCGGCGTCGAAGAGCGGCTCGCCGGCGCGCAGGCGCTCCTTGATCGCGGCGACCACGAGCACGCCGTTGAGCACCGCCTGCCCGAGCAGCGCGATGAAGCCGACCGCCGCCGAGACCGAGAGCGTCATGTGCGCCACGCCGAGCGCCACGATGCCGCCGATGAGCGCGAACGGCACGTTGAGCAGGATGAGCGCCGCGTCGAAGACCGAGCCGAAGGCGGAGAAGAGCAGCAGGAAGGTGATGAGCAGCGCCAGCGGGATCACGAGCTGCAGCCGCGCCATCGCGCGCTGCTGGTTCTCGAACTCGCCGCCCCAGGTCACCTCGTAGCCGGGCGGCAGCGACTCGCCGGCGAGCACCCCGTCGACGCGGCGCTGCGCCTCGGCCACGAAGGAGCCGAGGTCGCGGTTGCGCACGTTCATGCGCAGGCCGACGTAGCGGCGCCCGTTCTCCCGCGTGATGATCGCGCGGCCGACGCCCATCTTCACCTCGGCGAGCGCGGCGAGCGGCACGACCGCCCCGTCCTTGAGCGGCAGCATGATGCGGCGGATGGTGCCGACGTCCTCGCGCGTCGACGGCGGCAGGCGCACCGTGATGTCGAACTTCTGCTCGCCCTCCCACAGGTCGCTCGCGACGTGCCCGCCCATCGCGGTCTCGATGAAGTCCTGGACCGCGCCGAGGTCGAAGTCGTAGCGCGCCAGGGCCGCGCGGTCGAGCTGGACCGCGAGCTGGGGCATCTCGCCCGACTTCACGATGCCGACGTCGGCCGCGCCCGGCACGGCCGTGACCGCCGCCTTCGCCTTCTCGGCCGCCTTCTGCAGCACCTCGAGGTCCTCGCCGTAGATCTTGACCGCGATCTGGCCGAACTGGCCCGAGATGTTCTCGGCGACGTTGTCGAGGATCGGCTGGGAGAAGTTGTGCTCGATGCCCGGGATCTCCGAGAGGCTGGCGCTCATCTCCGCCACGAGGTCGTCGAGCGTCTTGATCGACTTGCGCCACGCCTCGAGCGGCTTGAGCTGGATGAAGACCTCGATGTTGTTCGGGAGCTTGGGGTCGGTGCCGTCCTCGGGGCGGCCGAGCTGCGTGAGCAGGCCCGTCACCTCCGGGGTGCGGCGCAGCCGGTCCTTGATCACCGGCGTCAGCCGCCGCCCCTCGGCGAGCGACATGTTGTTCGGCAGGGTGACGTGGACGTAGAGCGCTCCCTCGTTGAGCGGCGGCAAGAACTCGCTGCCCAGGCGCGGCGCCAGCACGAGCGCCGACGCGAACGCCCCGACGGCGAGGATCAGCACCACCGCCGGGTTGCGCATCGCGTAGCCGAGCGTCGGGGTGTAGGCCCGGCGCGCCCACTCGAGCACCGGCGACTCGCGGTGCTTGCGCGGCCGGCGCAGCGCGAGGAGCGCCAGCACCGGGACCATCGTGAAGCTCACGATCAGGGCGCCGACGAGCGCCGCCACGACGGTGTTCGCCATCGGCGAGAAGATGCGGCCCTCGACGCGCTCGAGCGAGAAGATCGGGATGTACGCGGCGATGATGATGAGGAGCGAGAAGAGCGTCGGCCGCGCCACCTCCCGCGCGACGTGGTAGATGCGCTCGCCGAGGTTCTCCCCGGGCTGCGCCGGCTCGGTCGAGAAGCGGTGGAACAGGTGCTCGACCAGGATGACGGCGCCGTCGACGATGATGCCGAAGTCCACGGCGCCCATCGACAGCAGGTTCGCGGACATGCCGCGCGCGTACAGGTAGACGAACGAGCCGGCGAGCGAGAGCGGGATGACCAGGGCGACGATGAGCGACGCGCGGATCGACAGGAGGAAGACGAAGAGGACGATGGTGACGAGGGCGGCGCCCTCGGCGAGGTTGCGGAACACCGTCTTGAGCGTCGTCTTCACGAGCTCGGTGCGGTCGTAGAAGGCGCTCAGCTTGATGCCCTTCGGCAGCACGCGGCTGTTGAGCTCGCCCACGCGCTTGCGGATCCCCTCGAGGACCACCGACGGGTTCTGGCCGCGGCGCATGAGCACGATGCCCTCGACGGCGTCCTCGTCGCCGTCGCGCGTGACGATGCCCTGCCGCGGGGCGTAGCCCTCGCTGACGGTGGCCACGTCGCGCACGCGCACCGGCACCCCCTTCTTGAGCGCGACGCGGACGCTCTCGATATCGCCGAGGTTGCGGAAGGTGCCGAGGCTGCGGATGACGAACATCTCCGAGCCGCGCTCGACGTAGCCGCCGGTGGCGTTGGCGCTGCCCTTCTTGAGCCCGTCGAAGATCTCGGTCAGCCCGACGCCGAGCGCGGCCATGCGGATGGGATCCGGCTGCACGTGGATCTCGCGCACCAGCCCGCCGTAGGAGACCACGTCGGCGACCCCGTCCACGCGCAGGAGCTGCGGGCGGACGACCCAGTCCTGCGCCCGCCGCAGCGTCATCGGGTCGGCGCCGGCGCCGACGAGCGTGTAGCGGAACACCTCGCCGATGGGGGTGGCGAGCGGGCCCAGGCCGGGCTGCACGCCCTCGGGCAGCTCCACCTGCCGCATCCGCTCCACCACCTGCTGCCGCGCGACCAGCGGGTCGACGCCGTCGTTGAACGTGAGCGTCAGGAACGAGAGGCCGAAGAGCGAGATGCTGCGCAGCCGGAACAGCCCCGGGGTGCCGTTCAGCGTACGCTCGAGCGGCACCGTCACCCGACGCTCCACCTCCTCCGTCGGCTGGCCCGGGAAGAGGGTGATGACCTGCACCTGCGTGTCCGTCGGATCCGGGAACGCCTCGACGGTGAGCCGCGAGAAGGCGTAGTAGCCGCCGACGGCGATGGCCAGGGCCAGCAGGCCGGCGGCGAGGCGGTTGTTCAGCGAGAAACGGAGCAGCGCGTCCAGCATGCGGGCACGGCCGATTGCACGTGCCGTGCCAGGGTCAGCGTCCCGCCAAGCGCTTGGAATTACCTCGATAGTCGTTACGGGCGCCGCGCGGAGCCCAAGGATCTTTAGGCAGCCGCCGGAGGTTCTCCGGCCGCCGGCGCGGCGGCGGCCGGAGCCCCGAGGAGCCGCGCGCGCAGCCGGGCCGCCCAGTAGTACGTCACCGGCAGCACGAGCAGGGTGAGCGCCGCGGCCGAGATGGTGCCGCCGACGACGACGACGGCGATGGGGCGCTGGGTCTCGCTGCCGATGGCGTGCGACAGCGCGGCCGGCAGCAGCCCGAGGGCGGCGAGGAACCCGGTGATGAGCACGGCGCGCAGCCGTTCGCGCGCGCCGCGCGTCACCGCCTCCGCGAGCGCGTCGCCGGCGCGCAGCCGCGCGTTGATCGCGGCGACCACGAGCACGCCGTTGAGCACCGCCTGGCCGAGCAGCGCGATGAAGCCGACCGCCGCCGACACCGAGAGCGTCATGCGCGCGACCGCGAGCCCGGCCACCCCGCCGATGAGCGCGAAGGGGATGTTCACCATGATGAGCCCGGCGTCGAACATCGAGCCGAAGGCCGAGAAGAGCAGCAGGAACGTGATCAGCAGCGCCAGCGGGATGACGAGGCGCAGCCGCTTCATGGCGCGCTCCTGGTTCTCGAACTCGCCGCCCCAGGTGAGCTCATAGCCGACCGGCAGCACGGAGCGGTCGAGCGCGGCGTCCACCTTGGCGCGCGCGTCGGCGACGAACGAGCCGAGGTCGCGGTTGCGCACGTTCATGCGCAGCCCCACGTAGCGGCGCCCGTTCTCGCGCGTGATCATCGCGCGGCCCACGCTCATGCTGACGTCGGCGACGGCGGAGAGCGGCACCACGGTCCCGTTCTTGAGCGGGATCATGACGCGGCGGATGCTGCCCACGTCCTCGCGGCTCGCGCGCGGCAGGCGCACCGTCACGTCGAACTTCTGCTCGCCCTCCCACAGGTCGCTCGCCGCGTGCCCGCCCATCGCCGTCTCGATGTAGTCCTGCACCGCGGCGAGGTCGAGGTCGTAGCGCGCCAGCGCCTTGCGGTCGATGCGCACCGCCATCTGGGGCATGTTGCCCGAGCGCACGATGCCGAGGTCGGCGGCCCCGGGCACCGTCGCGATGACGGCCTTCGCCCGCTCGGCCGCCTTCTGCAGCGCCTCGAGATCCTCCCCGGAGATCTTGAGCGCGATCTGCCCGAACTGCCCCGAGATGTTCTCGGCCACGTTGTCGCGGATCGGCTGCGAGAAGTTGAACTCGATGCCCGGGACCTCCTGGAGGTTCGCCTGCATCTCGGTCACGAGGTCGTCGAGCGTGCGCTTGTCGCGGCGCCACTCGTCGAGCGGCTTCAGCTTGACGAACACCTCCATGTTGCTGGGCAGGGTGGCGTCGGTCCCGTCCTCGGGCCGCCCGAGCTGGGTGAGCAGCCCGGTCACCTCGGGCGTCCGCCGGAGCCGCGCCTTGACCGCCGGCGTGAGCCGCCGCCCCTCGGAGAGCGACATGTTCCCGGGCAGGGTCATCGTCACGTAGAGCGCGCCCTCGTTCAGCTCGGGGAGGAACTCCGACCCCAGCCGCGGCAGCAGCACGACGGCCGAGATGAAGAGCCCGGTCGCGAGCGTCATGACGACGGCGGGCTGGCGCATGGCGAAGCCGAGCGTGGGCTCGTAGGCGCGCCGCGCCCACGTGAGCAGCGGCGACTCGCGCATCGGCCGGGGCCGGCGCAGCGCGAGGAGCGCCAGCACCGGCACGAGCGTGAAGCTCACGATCAGCGCGCCGACGAGCGCGCTCGCGACGGTGTTGGCCATCGGCGAGAAGATGCGGCCCTCGACGCGCTGGAGCGAGAAGATGGGGATGTAGGCGGCGATGATGATCAGCAGCGAGAAGAGCGTGGGGCGGGCGACCTCGCGCGCCGCCGCGAGGATCCGGTCGGCGACGCTGCCGCCGCCGTCGGGGTGCTCCACCGAGAGGCGGTGGAAGACGTGCTCGACGAGGATGACGGCCCCATCGACGATGATGCCGAAGTCCACGGCGCCCATCGAGAGCAGGTTCGCGGACATGCCCCGCAGGTGCAGGTAGAGGAACGAGGCCAGCAGCGACAGCGGGATGACGGCCGCCACGATGAGCGAGGCGCGGACCGAGAGCAGGAACGCGAAGAGGACGATGGTGACGAGCGCCGCGCCCTCGACCAGGTTGCGGAAGACCGTCTTGAGCGTCGTGTTGACGAGCTCGGTCCGATCGTAGAACGGGTTGACCCGGATCCCCTCGGGCAAGATGCGCCCGTTGAGCTCGACCACCCGGCGGCGCAGGGCGTCGAGGACGACCGAGGGGTTCTGGCCGCGGCGCATCAGCACGATCCCCTGCACCGCGTCCTCGTCGTCGTCGCGCGTGACCACGCCCTGCCGCGGGGCATAGCCGTCGCGCACCGCGGCGACGTCGCGCACCAGGACCGGGTGGCCCTTGTTGAAGGCGACGCGGACCTCCTCGAGGTCCGACAGGGTCTGGAACGTGCCGTAGCTGCGGATGACGAACGTCTCGGCCCCGCGCTCGACGTAGCCGCCGGTCGCGTTCGCGCTCGCCTTCTTGAGGCCGTCGAAGATCTCGGTGATGCCGACCCCGAGCGCGGCCATGCGCGCCGGGTCGGGCTGCACGTGGATCTCGCGCACCAGCCCGCCGTACGAGACCACGTCCGCGACGCCGTCCACCCGGAGGAGCTGGGGTCGCACCACCCAGTCCTGCAAGCGCCGCAGGCTCATCGGATCGGCGCCCGTCCCCTGGAGCGTGTAGCGGTACACCTCCCCGATCGGCGTCGCGAGCGGCCCCAGCCCGGGGCGCACGCCGTCGGGCAGCTCGGCCTGGTGCATCCGCTCCATGACCTGCTGGCGCGCGACCAGCGGGTCCACGCCGTCGGCGAAGGTCAGGGTGACGAACGAGAGGCCGAAGAGCGAGATGCTGCGCAACCGGAACAGCCCCGGGGTGCCGTTCAGCGTGCGCTCGAGCGGCAGCGAGACGCGGCGCTCGACCTCCTCGGTCGGCTGGCCGGGGAAGAGCGCGATGACCTGGACCTGCGTGTCCGTCGGGTCGGGGAAGGCCTCGACGGTGAGCTGGGAGAAGCCGTAGTAGCCGGCCGCGCCGATCATCAGCGACAGCGCGACCGCCGCGAGCCGGTTGTGGAGGGAGAACCGAAGGAGGCCGTCGAGCATGAGCGCCGGGCGAGGATCGCCCGGGCGCGATTATCGGGTCAAGGCCAGCTGGTTGTCGAGCAGAATGGCGCCGCGCTCCACGACGCGCTCGCCCTGCTTGAGGCCGCCCAGGATCGGGACCCGGCCCTCGCGCACCGAGCCCGCCTTGACCTCGCGGATCACGAACTGGCCCGGCTTCTCCTCGACGTAGACCGACTGCTTGGCGCCGTCCGACACGAGGGCGCTGGCCGCGATCTCGACGGCCCCCGCGGCGGGCTTGAGCGCGAAGCGCACCTGGGCGTACATGTTGGGCCGCAACTTCCCGGTGGCGTTGTCGAGCCGCACGCGGATGGGGATGGTGTGCCGCTCCGGGTCTACGACCGACGAGACCACGGCGACCGTCCCCTTGATCTCCGTCCCCGGCAGCGACGGGCTCGTGATGATGGCCGCGGTGCCGTCGGCGATGTCGACGGCGTCGACCTCGGGCAGATCGGCGACCACCCACACCGTGGACAGGTCCGCGATGAGCACCAGCGCGTCCTTGCCGTCGGTGGCCGCCTCCTGCGACGGCAGCACGTTCTTCTCGACCACCACCCCGTCGCGCGGCGCCGTGGCCGTGAACTCGTTATCGGCGCCACGCGCGCGGACCTTCAGGGAGCCGAGCTTCGCCCCGGCGAGCCGCGCCTGGACCTCGGCCTGCCGGTAGGCCTGCTGCGCCGCCAGCTCCTCGCGCGCCGGCAGCGCCCGCGCCGCGACCATCGCCCGCACCCGCTCGAGCGTCGTCTTGGCGACGGTGAGGTCCACCTCGGTGCGGGTCCGATCGGCGCGCAGGGTGGCCAGGTCCGGGCTCGCGACCGCGAAGAGCGGCGCGCCCTTCTTCACGCGCTGGCCGAGCTCCACGTACACCGCCGTCACGCGGCCGGTGAGCGGCGAGCTGACCTTCGCGGCCTTGGCCTCGTCGATCTTGACGCGGGCCGGCAGCGGGTCGGTGAAGTGGCCGACCGCGGGCGCGGCGGTCCCGATCTTGAGCAGGCTCCACTGCGGCGCCCCCGGCGCGAGGCGCACCTCGCCGCTGCCCAGGGTCACGCCGGCCGGCTGGGACGCGGCGGCCGGCGCCTCGCGCTTGTACAGCCGGGCGGAGGCCCACAGCGACAGGGCGCTGACGCCGATGGCGGCGACGAGCCCGACCAGCCGGGGGCGGCGCCGCGGGCTGGCCGGGATCTCGGCGAGGGTCCTCTCCGGTGTCGGTTCCATCATGGTGCTCCCTTCCCCTGTCCCTGCAACGCCCCACGGAGGTACTGCCGGTCGAGCCCCAGCACGCGCCGCAGCTCGTTGCGCGCCTGCAGGGAGTCGAATCGCACGTCCATCAGGTTGACGAGCAGCGCGATGTGCGTGCGCCGCGCCAGCAAGAGGTCGGTCATGCCGACCTGGCCCCGCCCGACCGCGGCCGAGGTGGTCTCGAGCACGGCCCGGGACTTCGGCACCGCCTCGCCGGCGAGCAGCCGCACGGCGCGGGCCGTGAACGCGGCGCGGCGCCGGGCGGCGGCGACGTCGGCGCGCGCGCGCTCGAGGGCGCCGGCGGCGCTGAGCCCGGCCTCCTGCGCGCGGCCGAGCGCCCGCCGGGCGTCGTGCTGCCCGTGATCGAAGATGGGCAACGGCACCGACAGCGTGAACATCAGCGTCTTCGGCTGATCGCCGGAGACCACGAGCCGGTCGTAGGTGAAGCCGACCCGGAGCGTCGGGTCGGGCAGGACGCGGCGACGCGCGAGGCGCGCGTCCTCGAGGGCGGAGTCGCGCGTGAGCTCGAAGACGCGGACGTCGGGGCGCTGGCGCAGCGCCGCCTCGAGGTCGTCGGCCTCGGCCGGCACGGGCGCCGCGCCGTCGAGGTCCGCGTCGCCCGCCGCGCCCGCGTCGCACTCGGCGAGCAGCACCGCCCGGCAGGCGGCGAGCGCCGCCTCGTGCTCGCTGCGGCTGCGCTCCACGTCGATCCCGAGGCTGAGCGTCTCGAGGGCGAGCCGGTCGTAGTCGTTGCCGCTCGTCTGCCCCTGCTCCATCCGCGTGCGCTCGAGGGCCAGGGCCTGGTTGGCGGAGGCGAGGCTCTCCTGCAGCACGCCCAGCTTCGCCTTGAGATAGACGACCCGCGCGAGCGCCAGGCGCGCCTCGGCCGTCTTCTGGACGACGACATCGGCGAAGGCCTTCTCGGCGGCCTGGAGCTTCAGCCGGGCCGAGGCGATCCGCGGCCCCCGCTTGCCGATCTCGATCGTCTCGGACAGCCCGATCGTGTAGATCGTCGTGTCGCTGAAGCCGAGCCCCGGCGGGTTCGTGGTCCCCAGCGGGAGGTCGGCGAGGCCGAGGTCGAGCGTCGGGTTCGGCACCAGGCGCGCGGTCCCCACGTCCGCGCCGGCCTGGGTCACCCGCGCGGCGGCCGCGCCCAGCTCGGGGCTGCGGCCCACGATCCACGAGACGAGCGCGCCCGGTTCGGCCAGCAGCTCGCGCACCGGCGCGGCCGGCCGCGGCGCACCCTCGGCGGCGTGCACGCCCCGCGGCGCCGCCAGCACCGCCGCCATCGCGACGGCCAGGGCGAGCACGGCCGCGCGCGGGCCCGGCGTATGACTGCTCTTCGACATGGATTGCTGCGTACCTGGGGTTCCCGACCCGAGAGGTACGGTCTGCAAACCGCGGGCCATCCCGAACGGCTGGGAATGACACGGATCGCGTTGCCGCCGGGCGCCCGGGTAGCAAGAAACTTGTGTGCCTGACCGGCCAATCCCTGCCGCCCGCGGTCGCATCTCATGCGGCATGGCTCACCCCCCCACGAACGGGCTGGCCCACGTGGCGCTCCGCTGCCGGGACCTCGCCGCGCTCGAGGCCTTCTACCAGGTCCTCGGCTTTCGCGTGGTGTGGCGCCCCGACCCGGCCAACGTCTACCTCAGCTCCGGCCGCGACAACCTCGCGCTCCACCAGGAGCCGGAGCCGGCGGTGCCGCCGCCGCCCGGCCCCGACTCGCGCCTCGACCACCTCGGCGTCCTCGTCCCCGCCCCCGCCGACGTCGACCGCTGGGCCGCGCACCTCGCGGCCCACGGCCTCACCCCGGAGGCGCCGCCGCGCGACCACCGGGACGGGTCGCGCAGCTTCTACGTGAAGGATCCGGAGGGCAACCGGCTGCAGGTGATCTTCATCCCGGCGCCCGCCGCGTGACCGCCGCTGGCAGGCAACCACTCCGCCCCGCTCCGGGTCTCACTCCCCGTGATGCGCCCTGCCGGTCGCGCCGCGCCGCGCAAGTCGTTTGACACCCGGAGCACCGATAGCTACCCTTCGGCCCTCGCATGGTCGCTGAACGCTCGCACCCGCCCGGGGCGCACCTCCTCGTGCGCGACCTCCGCAAGAGCTTCTTGCACGGAGGCCGCCGGCTCGAGGTGCTCCGCGGGATCAACATGGAGGTCCGCCCCGGCGAGATGGTCGCGATCGTGGGCGCGTCCGGCGCCGGCAAGAGCACGCTGCTGCACGTGCTGGGCACCCTCGACGAGCCGACCGGCGGCGCCATCATGTTCGACGGCCGCGACGTCACCAAGCTCGGCGCCGCCCGCCTCTCGGACTTCCGCAATCACGAGATCGGGTTCGTCTTCCAGTTCCATCACTTGCTGCCCGAGTTCACGGCGCTCGAGAACGTCATGATGCCCGCCCTCATCCAGCGGGTGCCGCGCTCCGAGGCCGAGTCCCGCGCCCGGGTCATCCTCGGCCGCGTCGGCCTGGCGGAGCGCCTCACGCACCGGCCCGGCGAACTCTCCGGCGGCGAGCAGCAGCGCGTCGCCCTCGCGCGCGCCCTCGTCCTCGGCCCGCGGCTGCTGCTGGCCGACGAGCCGACCGGCAACCTCGACACCGTGACCGGCGCCGCCATGCACGCGCTCTTCTGCGAGCTGAACCGCGAGCTCGGCATGACGATGATCATCGTCACGCACAACCCCGACCTGGCGCAGCGTCTGCCGCGCCAGCTCCACATGATCGACGGCATCATCAACGAGCCCGCGGCCGGAACGCCGACCACATGAGGATCATGCGCCGCCGCGCCCGTCACCTCCTCGTCGCCGCGAGCGCCGCCCTCGTCGTGCTCGGCGCGTGGTCGCCGGCGCGCGCGCAGGCGCCCGACGACCCGCCCCAAGGCCCCGACCAGGCCGTCACCGCAGACGAGAACGGCCAGCCCGCGCGGGTGGTCAAGCTCATCTTCCGCGGCAACCGCAAGGTCGAGGACGACGCGATCAAGGCCAACCTGCACACGCGGGTCGGCGACCGCTTCAACCCCGAGTACCTGCGTGACGACGTCCGGGCCATCTGGCGCATGGGCTTCTTCGAGGACGTCCGCATCGAGGTCGCCCGGGCGCCGAACGGCATCGCGGTCCTCTTCCTCCTCAAGGAGAAGCCCGCGATCCGCAAGATCCTGATCAAGGGCAACGACGAGGTCGGCCTCGACAAGATCAACGAGGTCCTCGACCTCAAGCGCGACTCGATCCTCGACCTCGCCAAGATCAAGCGCAACGCCGAGAAGATCAAGGACCTCTACGTCGACAAGGGCTTCTACCTCGCGACGGTCGCGTACGAGACCAACCGGATCAGCGACACCGAGACCGACGTGCTCTTCCTCATCAACGAGCACGCCAAGGTCGAGGTGCGGCGGGTCACCTTCGTCGGCAACCAGGTGGCGTCGAGCGACGAGCTGCGCGGCGTGATGCAGACGCAGGAGGGCGGCTATCTCTCCTTCCTCACGTCGAGCGGCACCTACAAGCAGGACGCGTTCGACCGCGACCTGATGCTGATCACCGCCTACTACTACGACCACGGCTACATCAACGTGAAGCTGGGCAAGCCCCAGGTCAGCCTCTCGCCCGACAAGAAGTACATGTACATCACCATCTCGGTGACCGAGGGGCCCCAGTACCGCATCGGCAAGCTCGACTTTCGCGG
>DASXVK010000738.1:0-6280 GCA_036504295.1 Polyangia bacterium | reverse complement strand
CGCCGGCGCCGGCCCCGTCGCGACCGGCCCGAGCGGCCGCGGGGCGGCCGTGGCCCCCGCCGCGACCGATGCCGGCGCCGCCCCGCCCGCGCCCGCGACGGCCGTCAGCGCCGCGGAGATCGCTCACCTGCTCGACGCCGCGCGCAAGGCCGCCGCGGCGGGCCGCTACCTCGCGCCGCCCGGCGACTGCCTGCGCGACCTGCTCGCCCGCGTCGAGCAGGCCGAGCCGCGCAACGCCGAGGCGAGCGCGCTGCGCGCCCGGACCCAGAAGGCGTTGCACAAGGACGCGAAGGCGCTGCTGCGCAAGCGTCGCCACGACTCGGCCGAGGCGGCGTACCGGGCGCTCCACGGCCTCGACCGGCGCGACGACCGCGCCACCGCGGGCCTCGCCGAGGCCCTGCTGGCGCGCGCCGAGCAGGACCTCAAGCGCAAGCGGTACGGCGCCGCCTCCGCCGACGCGCGCGAGGCCATCACCCTCGACGGAGCGAACCCGCGCGCGCACCTCGTCCTCGCCGACGCGCTCTGCAAGAGCGACAACTACGCCGCCGCCGTCGAGGAGTACGGGCGGGTGCTCCAGCTCAAGCCGAAGCACCGCGACGCGAAGAAGGCGCTCGCCAAGGCCGAGAAGCTCGCCGCCAAGGCGGCCGGGGCCGCCCCGACCCCGCCGGCGAAGGTCGCTC
The DNA here is from genome assembly GCA_036504295.1 of Polyangia bacterium. Lineage (GTDB taxonomy): Bacteria > Myxococcota_A > Polyangia > JACRCY01 > JACRCY01 > DASXVK01. Next base: position 5,600 of record DASXVK010000738.1, on the reverse strand, counting down.
CGCCCCCGGCGCCGAAGCCGCCGGCGAAGCCCCCGAAGAAGCGCGGCCGGCGCTGAGCCGCCCGCCGCCTACGCCAGCAGCTCGCCGCGGGCGACGGTCACGGCCTGGCCACCCAGGGCGACGCGCTCGCCGGCGACCCGGACCTTGACGACGCCGCCCCGGGCCGAGGCCTGGTACGCCGTCAGCTCGCGCCGGCCCAGGCGCTCCTGCCAGAACGGCCCGAGCGTGCAGTGGGCGGAGCCGGTCACGGGGTCCTCGTCGATGCCGGCGCCGGGGGCGAAGAAGCGCGACACGAAGTCGAAGCCCGGCGTGACCGCCGCGGCGGTGACGATGACGCCGCGGGTGCCGAGGGCGCGCAGGCCGGCGAAGTCCGGCCGCAGCGCCCGCACCTCGGCCTCGCTGTCGACGAGGACGAGGTAGTCGTCGCGGCTGCGGCCGGCGTACCGCGGGAGCGCGCCCAGCATCGCGCCCAGGTCGGCGGGGGCGGCCGCGGGCGCCGCGGGCCGGGCCGGGAAATCGAGCTCGATCCAGTCGCCGGCCCGCGTCGCCCCGAGGGGGCCGCTGCGGGTGTGGAACCGGACGGCGGCGTGGGCTTCGACCCGCCCCTCCTGCCACAGGACGTGGGCGCTCGCGAGCGTCGCGTGGCCGCACAGGTCGACCTCGACGGCCGGCGTGAACCACCGCAGGTCGAAGCCGCCGTCGCCGCGGGCGACGAGGAACGCGGTCTCGCTGAGGTTCATCTCGCGCGCCACCTGCTGCATCCAGCGGGGATCCGCCGCGTCCGCGAGCAGCACGACCGCGGCCGGGTTGCCGCCGAACGGCGCGGCGGCGAAGGCGTCGACCTGGAAGAAGGGCACGGGCATCGCGGACCTCGGGCTCCCCCGAGGCTAGCAGGCTTCGGCGTTGTGCGGAACTCGCGACAGGCCCCATTGCGACGGTCATGACGTGGACGAGCGGACCTGGCGCGGGGCCGCCGGCTGGGCGGATCAGGCGATGCCGATTCGACGCGCCTCGGACTTGGCGTCGTCAAGCGACGGCGGGCTCGACCTGGGCCACGCGGCGACCGCACGTCGGACGACACCGGTCTCATCGGCACTCACTGCGTCCAGCGCTTCGCCGTAGGTCGGGTCGGGATCCCGCTTGAGCTTCGCGGACTCGGGCGGCTGCGCGAGCCCGGTGAGGTGCATCAGCCACGTTTCGCTGCACCACGTCGGAACGAATACCGCCACCGGCTCGTCGGGCGCACGCACCGGCAACGGGCGCGGCATTGCCGTCTGTAGTCTGGAATCCAACTCGGCCTTGCGCTTCTCGACACCGCGGTCATCGCCGTCGATGTGAACCAGCAGCCCAAGGTGACGCTGGTAGTTCTTCGAGCGTCGTTGGCGCACGAGCCGAGCGTATTGTGCCAGGACCCACGTTGACGCCGAGCCTTTCCCCGCGGGGGCGACGATGACGTCAACGACTTCGACGCCGAATCGCTCGCACAGCCGGGTGAGAAAGCGCTCTGTTCGAGGATCTTCACAGAGGATACGAACCCGGAATTGGCTAGCCATGCCCTGGGCCCGCCTCCTCGGGACCCTCCGGTGACGCGAGCTTCAGGACGTCGTACGCGGTCTCGCCCGCGTCGAGATCGGGCAGCAGCGGCGCAATGCGCGTGTGTCCGGAATCGGGGTCGCGCCACATGCGCCACGCGGCGTTCGCCGCCAGGTAGTTGATCGACTCCGGATGATGCGACACGACGAGGAGCTGCTGCTTGCGCTCCGCAGCGGCGTCCGCGACCGCACGCAGCCAGGGTTGAATCTCGGCGGGCGCGACGTAGTTCTCGGCCTCGTCGAGCGCAATGAGAGACGCGTCGACCAGTCCGAAGCGAAGCAGGCCGTAGAGGGCGATGAGGAGTCGCTGACCGTCGGAGAGCTTCGCCCAGCCAAGCTCGTGGCTCTTGCCGCCGAACGAGAACCGCACCCGTAGATCCTTGACCTCCGGCGAGATCGGTTCAAAGCGCAGAGTCGAGAAGCCCGCCAACACCTTCGCGAGGTCCGCCCGCAGCGCTTCTGCGGCATCCGGGTCCTCGGGGACCCTCGCGAGGTACCAGCTGGCGAAGTTGGAGAGGTCTCGCTCGAGGTAGCGCGACTCCTCGCCGGCAGAGCCACCTATGTTGCGCGGATCCGGCTTCATCGCCCAGATCGCCCGGATTGATTCCCGAAAGCCGATGATCCGACGGTTGTCAGGTCGAGCTTCAAGCGAGGCAATGAACGACCGCCGCCGATCGAATGGAATCGTCGTTCGAGGCGCTGCTGACGGCCTGTCACCGTAGAGCTCGGCTTTCCCCGATCCCGCGCGGTACAAGAGCCCACCCTCACCGCGCAGCTCCTCCGTGATCGAGCTCCGTCCGGCCTCCCAGCGGATGCCCAATCGATATCGCAGGGATTCTTCACCCCGGTCGATGTCGACTTCGATGATCTGCTCGATGTCGCGAAGCCAGACCGTGCGCGCGGCGGACGCGGTCGTCTCCGCGACATCCTTCCCATCGACCACGAGATCCTGCAGGAGCCAGAGGACCTCGATGAGCGCGCTCTTGCCCGCGCCGTTGTCGCCGACCAGCACGCAGGCTGCGGGCGGCGTCCATTCGAAGTTCACGAACGACCGAAAATTGTGAATGTAGAGGCGCGTGACGATTCCTGGCCCCGTCGCGACGGCTAAGGTCGGGGCTTCCGTTTCGGGCACGGGCTGGGCATCGAGTACTCCGTCCAGAAGGACATTGACGCTGGTGGCGAAAGCACCCGGCCCCGAGCCCCACCCACCGACGAAGTTGTGTTCTCCGCTAACCAGGAGAATGGTGAGAGAGAGCCTGACGTCGTCCTCACTGAACGCGGAACCCTGGCAAAGCTCAGCCGGGGTCCAAGCGAGCTTCCGCGGGTCACTCCGCACCTTTTCCTTGAGCCACTCGAGCAGGCTGTTGCACCGCCGGATGGCAGCGCGCGCGTCCTCGGTTCCCAGCGCCCGAAGTCCCGCCAGGGTCGGAACGTAGTATCCATGGTGTCGCGCGACCGCGTTCATCGCGACCAGATCGTCAATGACCGCGCGCTGGTCCACATGCAGCACGCGAAACTCCGGTTCGGCCGGAAACACGGGAGGGCTCTGCTTGGAAAGCCCCAGAATCTCTTGCAACAGGCCGGTCTGTTCGGGGCTGAGCACCGCCATGTGTCTCCCTCGCGTGAACGAAGAGTGACCGTAACCGCTGTCGGTGCCTCCGTCAACGCGGGTCGGGTGGCGCGCACCGGCCACGGGCCGCCTGTTGAACCAAGCCGCCGCCGTTCGCTCTTCCCCGACGGCGCGGTCTTCCCTATACTGAGGGGCGGAGGACGACCCATGACCCGGAACGACGACATGCTGGAGGAGGACCTCGTCATCGAGGAGGTCGAGCGGCGCCGGGAGCCGCGCGGCCTGTTCCCCGGGATGGTGGCCACGGTGCGCGAAGGCGCGTACGCCGGCCAGACCTACGAGGTGATCGAGGCGAGCCGCACGGGGCTCTTCCTCAAGATCGAGTCGCCCGACGCGGTGCCGCTGGGCACCCGCTTCCGCGTCGACGTCGCCTACGGCGGCCGCGCCTTCCACTGCGACCTCGAGATCGCCCGCAAGGAGATCCAGCCGCGCCGCGGCGTCGCCGGCCGGATCACCGCCGTCGACGACGCGAGCGCCGCGACCCTGGCCGACATCATCGCGACGGCCGCCGCCGACGCGGACTGACCGGACTGACGCCGCTCACACCGCGAAGCGCACGTGCATGACGTCGCCGTCCTGCACGACGTAGTCCTTGCCCTCGATGTGCAGCTTGCCCGCCTCGCGGCACTTGGCCTCGGTGCCGTGCGCCAGCAGGTCCTCGTAGCGGATCACCTCGGCCCGGATGAAGCCGCGCTCGAGGTCGGTGTGGATCTTGCCCGAGGCCTCGCGGGCCTTGGTGCCGCGCTTGATGGTCCAGGCCCGCACCTCGTCCTCGCCGACGGTGAGGAACGAGATGAGGTCGAGGAGGGCGTAGGCCGCGCGGACGAAGCGGCCCGCGGCGGGCTCGCTGAGGCCCAGCGAGCGGGCGAACTCCGCCTGGTCGGCGGCCTCGAGCTGCGCGATGTCCATCTCGACCTTGCCCGAGAGGACGAGGAGACCGAGCCCGTGCTGCGCGGCGTGCGCCGCGATCGCCGCGGGCGGCGGCTGGGCGACGTCGGCCTCGGCGACGTTGAGCACGAGCAGCAGCGGCTTCTGCGACAGGAAGCGGTAGCCGGTGAAGATCGCCCACTCGTCGGCGGCCAGGCTCAGCTCGCGCAGCGGCTTCTCGGCGTCGAGCTGCGCCTTGATCTTCTCGAGCAGCTCCTGCTCGCGCGGCAGGCCCTTCTCGCCCTTGCGCAGCCGCTCGAGCTTCTTCTCGATGATCATGAGGTCGGCGAGGTTCATCTCGCTCTCGAGGTCGCGGATCTCGCGCAGCGGATCGGCCGCCGCGCCCTCGGCCACGGCCGGGTCGCTGAAGGCGCGGGCCACCTGGCAGAGGGCGTCGGCCTCGCGCATCGCGGCCAGGGTGCCGGTGTCGAGGCCGCGGCCGGAGCCGCCGCCGGGGACGTCGACGAACGAGACCTCGGCGTAGGTCGTCTTCTTGGGCTTGAAGAGCCGCGACATCTCGTCGACCCGGTGGTCGGGCACCTTCACCATGCCGAGGTTGGCCTTGCCGCCCTTCCCGGCGAAGCCGGTCTGGGCCTGCTGGCCGGTGAGGGCGTTGAAGACCGTGGTCTTGCCCGAGGTGGGGAACCCGCAGAGGCCGACTTTCATGACGGCGAGGCATAACTCGCCTTGGCCCGCGGCGCAAGCGCAGAGCGGCGCACCCGCGGCGGCCGCCGCGGTTGCGGAGCGCGGCCCGGCACCTTACTGTTGCCCCGTCAGGGGCTGGCATGTCACTTCGCTCAGGGGCTCATGGGACGCACCGCCCGGCCGCGCGCGCCGTGGTGCGTCTCCTCACGATCGCGCTCGCTCTCGCCGCCGCGCCCGCCGCCGCGCAGCAGCGGCTCGTCCTCGGTGAGACGCCGACCCAGGGCGTGCTCATCCCGCCCGGGATCCTCGTCGGCGATTTCGACGCGACCGCGCTCGTCCTGAACCCGGCGGGGCTCGCGCTCACCCGGGGCGCGAGCCTGGTCTACGTGCACACGCACGCCGACCGCGACGGCGCCAGCGGGGTGGGCGGCGACGGCTTCTACCTCGCGAGCGCGCCGGTCTTCGGGCGGGTGGCGGCGGGGCTCGGCTTCGAGCTCTTGCGGCCCCCGTACGCGTACCGCCCGGCCGCGACCTCGCAGAAGCTCGCGTGCGGGCTGGCGGTCAAGCTCGCGCCTGGCGTGTCCCTCGGCGTGACCTGGAACCACCTCTTCGCCGCCGCCGGGACCGGGCTCAACGGGCTCGACGGCGTGGACGTCGGCGTGGCGTGGCGCGCGGCCGCCCACGTGGGCTTCGCCTACGTCGGCCGCGATCTGAACACCCCGACGGTCGCCACGGCCGCCGGCACGGAGTCGCTCCGCCGCGCGCACGAGTTCGAGATGAGCCTGCGGCCGCTCGGCGACGACCGG
>DASXVK010000737.1:0-11298 GCA_036504295.1 Polyangia bacterium | reverse complement strand
AGGACTGCTTCCTCTGCGGGTCGGCCACGTCTTGCCAGTTCCCCCAGGAGTTCGAGGTCAACTGCGGTCGGCGCAGCGACCTCGGCGCCGACTGCGGCGGCGCCGCGCCGTGCTGTGTCACGACCGCGGGCTGCTACGTCGGCTGCACCTCCGACGGCACCCCCACCGTGGCCGGTCAGCCGTACCGGCACTCGGTCTACGCCCCGGAGTTCGGGGCCGCCGGCGGCGACAAGGGCTGCCGCGACGGGTGGGACGGCGCCGGCTATCCCAACACCGGCTCGCCCGCCGACACCCACCTCGGCTTCGGCGGCGCCGGCGGCGGCCGGCTCGTGCTCACGGGGCTCACCGGGGCGCACACGGGCACCGTCACCATCCAGGGCCAGGTCATCGCGAACGGCCGGCGCGGCTGCGGCCACGGCAACGACTCGGCCGGCGGCGGCGCCGGCGGCACCGTCCTCATCGTCGGCGACCGGGTCACCGTCGGTCCCGCGGCGCTGATCGCGGCAGCCGGCGGCCTCGGCGGTGACACGCAGCCGGACGCCGCGAACTGCCCGGCGCCGGCGCAGAACCCCTCGGGCGGCACGTGCGACGACTGCGGCGGCGGGGGTGGCGGCGGCATCGTGAGCATCCTCAGCCGGGACGTCGCGACGCTCGACCCGCGGGCCAACTTCAACGTCAACGGCTCGGTCGGCGGCACCTGCCCGATCTGCCGCGGCGAGGCGGGCGGGGGGGCCGGGGAGCTGCAGCTCGAGGGCGGCTACGTGGGCGAGATCTGCGACGATTACGATAACGATTTCGACGGCATCAACAACAACGGCCTGCCCGCGGATTGCAGCGGCGGCAACACGTGGAAGTGCGCCCAGGACCCGGTGACGCACCACTGGCGCCCGGAGCCCTGCCCCATCCAGCAGTGCCCGGCGCTCGCCGACACGCGGGCGCGCTTCGCGCTCATCGCCGACACCTCGGGGTCGATGCTGACGACGCTCTCGGGGCTGCCGACCTACGGGGACGGCTCCGAGGGCCACCGCGGCGGCGACCTCAACGCCGACGCCGTCTCGGGCAACGACTCGAAGCTCTTCATGGCGAAGAGCGCGCTCACGAGCGTCATCGCCGCCTACCCGGAGATCGACTTCGCGCTCGCCCGCTATCACCAGGACGAGCTCGACGACCGGTCGTGCCAGCTCGCGCACTGGATCGAGTGCAACCAGATGTGCTGCTCGTACGACGACCCGCGCAACAACCGCCCCGACGGCGGGCTCGCCGTCCCGGGCTGCAGCCTGTTCGTCGGCTTCGGGCCGCAGCCCGACGGCGGTCTGACCGTGAGCGACGCCGGCACGGTGCCCATCTACGCCGTCCCCTCCCCGGCGCACGAGGAGTGCATCAACTACGCCGGCACCTGCGGCGCGCCGCGCCGCGGCGCCGACTTCGTCGCCGGCTTCGGCTCGCCGATCGACCAGTACCTGATGTGGCTGAACGGCACGGAGCGCAACTTCAGCCCGAGCGCGACCCCCGGCGACTACTGCGACTTCCTCCTCGGCGGCGACTGCGAGCTGCGGGGCACCGGGCCGACGCCGCTCGCCGGCTCGCTGCAGGCGGCGCAGGACTACATCAAGCCGATCCGCGACTGCGATCAGGCCGCGGCCTGCCGCAAGTACGCCGTCATCCTCCTCACCGACGGCGCCGAGAGCTGCGCGCTCGACGGCAACGGCGGCATCGACCAGACCGCCGCCGTCACCGCCGCGACCGCGCTCTACAACGACCAGGCGGGCGGGCGCGGCATCGAGACCTACGTCGTCGGCTTCAGCGTCCAGCCCGCCGAGCAGGCCCAGCTCAACCTCATCGCGCGCGCCGGCTCGGGCGGGACCCGCGACGCGTTCTTCGTCGGCAAGGAGGCGGACCTCGCCAACACCCTCGCCAGCATCGTCGCCTCCGGCATCCGCTACGAGCAGTGCAACGGCCTCGACGACAACTGTAACGGCCTCACCGACGAGAACTGGCCCGAGAAGAACCAGCCGCTCGCGCAGCGCACCTGCACCGTCGGCACCGGCCGGTGCCAGCGCAGCGGCCACTGGGTCTGCAAGCCCGACGGCTCGGGCACCTGCTGCGGCACCGATGACGGCTCGGGCAAGGGGACCGGCACCTGCCTCACCGCGGGCGCCCCCATCGCCGAGGTGTGCTGCAACAACATCGACGACGACTGCGACGGCCTCACCGACGAGCCGCCCTGCTCGTGCACCGAGATCTGCGACGGCGTCGACAACAACGGCAACGGCCAGACCGATGAGGGCTTCCCCGTCGGCCAGGCGTGCACGAACGGCCTGCAGGGCGAGTGCGCGCGGAGCGGGACCTACCAGTGCTCCGCCGACCACCTCGGGGTCACCTGCAACGCGCCCCAGCCCCCGCCCCAGCCCGAGAGCTGCGACTGCAAGGACAACGACTGCAACGGCCTCACCGACGAGGGCGTGACGCGCGCCTGCTACGGGGGGCCGAACGGCACGCTCGGCGTGGGCATCTGCCACGGCGGCGTGCAGGTGTGCGCGACGACGCCCGGGCCGGGCTGCACGCCGAACGTCTGGTCCACCCAGTGCGTCGGCGAGCAGACCCCCGTGCCCGAGGTGTGCAACAACCTCGACGACAACTGCGACGGCGCGACCGACGAGGGCCTCGAGCGGCCGACCTACAGCGGGCCGCCCGCGACCCGCGACGTCGGCGAGTGCCGCGCCGGCCACGAGAGGTGCGCCGCGGGCGTGTGGAGCGTCGACACCCCCGAGGTGCTGCCGCAGCCCGAGACGTGCAACGGCAAGGACGACGACTGCAACGGCTTCACCGACGACGGCCTGGCCGCGGTGGTGTGCTGGGACGGGACCGTCGGCTGCGACCCGCAGACCGGCGCCTGCGTCGGCGTGTGCCGCTTGGGCTCCAAGTCCTGCGTCGGGGGGAGCTACGGCGCCTGCCAGGGTCAGGTCCAGCCCGGCGCCGAGGAGTGCAACGGCCTCGACGACGACTGTGACGGCACCGTCGACAACCCGCCCCCGGGCGGGGCGCTGCCCGGCGTGGGCGTGGCCTGCCACACCCTCGGCGGCTGCCCCGGCACGACCATCTGCGACCCCAACCTCCACGGCATCGTCTGCCAGCCCGCGAGCGGCGGGGTCGAGATCTGCAACGGCCTCGACGACGACTGCGACAACCAGATCGACGAGGCGCCCGGCCCGGGGGAGCCGCCGCTGTGCGACGCCGCGGGCCTGTGCGCCGGGGACGCGTGCGTCCCGCCGCTGCCGCCCGGGGTGGACTACGTCTGCGCCGCGGGCCACTACGCCTGCGTCAACGGCCTCATCGACTGCGTGGGGGCGGTGCTGCCCGAGCCCGAGGTGTGCGACGGCGTGGACAACGACTGCGACGGCGAGACCGACGAGGGCGACCTGTGCGACGCCGGCGCGGTCTGCTGGCAGGGCGAGTGCGTGCTGGCGTGCAAGCAGGACGAGTTCCCGTGCCCGGGCGGCAAGGTGTGCCTCGATGGCGCGAGCCTCGCCGCGCGTGCGCCGTGCCAGAGCCCGGGCGTGGACCTCTGCTTCTGCGTCGGCTCCGCCTGCCTCGACGTCAACTGCCCGGCGGGGTGGCTGTGCCACGAGAGCGACGGCGCGTGCCACGACACCTGCGCCGGGGTCGCCTGCGACCCGGGGCAGGAGTGCCGCGGCGGCCGCTGCGTCGACTGCACCACGCTCGGCTGCCCGGCCGGACAGGTGTGCGCGGGCGGCCAGTGCATCACGAACCCGTGCGACGGCAAGGAGTGCCCCGCGGGGACCTACTGCACCGCCGGCGCGTGCGTCTCGTCGTGCGACCTGATGAGCTGCCCGGCCGGCCAGACCTGCCGGGCCGGCGTCTGCGAGGCGGACGCGTGCCTGGGCGAGACCTGCCCCTACGGCCGCTTCTGCAACCCCGAGACGGGCGCGTGTCAGGACGACCCGTGCACGAGCCTGGTCTGCGCCCCCGGCTCGCTCTGCTCGCCCCGCACCGGCCAGTGCGTCCCCGACCCGTGCCTGCTCACCACCTGCGACACGTGCACCGAGTGCCGCGCCGACGCCTACTGGCAGCGCGGCACCTGCGAGCTGCGCCCCGAGTGCGCGCGCGTCACCATCGTCGCGGCCGGCGGCGGCTGCCGGGCGGCCGGCAGCGGGGGCGGCGGGCCGCTGCTCGGGCTGCTCGGCCTCGCGCTGCTGGTGCTGCGCCGGCGCGGGCGCGCGGCGCGGAAGGGGGGCCGCTGATGCGCGCCGCCCTCCTCGGCCTCGCCGCCCTCCTCGCGACCTCGGCCTGCACGCTGCGGCCGCTGACGCTCCTCACCGGCGACGGCGGCGCCGCCATCCCCGACGCGCTCGGCGGCGACGACGGCGGCGGCGGCCCGCTGCCCGACGGCGGGCGGGACGGCACCATCGTCGTGCGCGACGGCGGCACGATCTGCGTCGCCGTGCCCGAGACGTGCAACGGCCAGGACGACGACTGCAACGGCGTCACCGACGACGTCGACCCGGCGCGCCTGCAGAACGATCCGAACAACTGCGGGCAGTGCGGCCGCGCCTGCGTGCTGCCGCACGCGAACGGCTCGTGCGTCGCCGGCGCCTGCGTCTTCGCGTGCCAGGGCGGCTGGAAGGACACGAACGGCGACGTCGCGGCGGGCGCCGGCGCCTCCGACGGGTGCGAGTGCCAGATCACCCACGGCGGGGTCGAGGTGTGCGACGGGCTCGACAACGACTGCAACGGCCTGACCGACGAGGGCACCCTGCCCGACGTCGGCGACCCGTGCTTCCCGGACCAGGGCTGCCCGGGCGGCGTCTGCAAGGGCGAGTGCCGGCCCGGCGTCACCGCGTGCGTCGGCGGCGCCCTCGAGTGCGCCGGCGCGGTCGGCCCGCGCGCCGAGGTCTGCGACGGCCGCGACAACGACTGCAACGGCTTCGTCGACGACGGCCTCGTGCCGCAGCCGTGCTTCAGCGCGACCGCGGGGTGCGACCTCGCGACGGGCGTGTGTCACGGCATCTGCCAGACCGGCGTGCACAGCTGCCAGGGCGCGGCCGGGTGGAGCGGCTGCGCCGGCGAGATCGGCCCGCAACCCGAGGAGTGCAACGGCCGCGACGACGACTGCGACGGCGAGGTCGACAACCCGCCGGCGGGCGGCGCGCTGCCCGGCGTCGGCGGGCTCTGCTACCCCGCGGCGGGCTGCCCCGGCGGCACCTGCCAGGGCGAGTGCCACGCCGGCAGCACCCAGTGCGTGAGCGGCGGCCTCGCCTGCGTCGGCGCCCAGGGCCCGACGCCGGAGCTGTGCGACACCCGCGACAACGACTGCGACGGCACGGCGGACAACGGCTTCGTGCTGGCGAGCGACGTCCACAACTGCGGTGCCTGCGGCAACGACTGCACCGACCTCGCGCTCCACCCGGAGTCGCGCCACGCCCTCGCCTACTGCCAGGGCGGCCAGTGCCGGCGCACCTGCGAGGCGGGCTGGTGGGACGCCGACAACGACGCCGACCCGGGCCGCACGATCGCGAAGAACGGGTGCGAGTACCGCTGCGACTACACCGGCCCCGAGGTGTGCGACGGGCAGGACAACGACTGCGACGGCCTCACCGACACCGGCGACGCCAGCCTCGTGCAGCCGCCCGCGGGGTTCTGCCGGTCGGAGGGCGCCTGCGCCGGCGCGCAGCCGGTGTGCCAGGCGTACGCGCCGCCCGGCCCGGCCGAGAGCGGCGACCCGTTCAACCAGCTCGACGGCTGGGACGTGCACGGCGCGACCGACCGCAACACGAGCGCGGGCGTGCTCTACGCCACCCTCACCGGCCCGGCCGCGTCCCTCGCCGTGCGGCTCTACACCGACGCGGCGCACACCCACCTCGTCGCCGCGGGCACGCGGGCCGGCAGCGGCGTCGTCGCGCTCGAGGAGTCCGGCGCCTCGGGGCTGAGCGGCACCGTGCAGGTCGCGTACACGCAGGACGCGAGCGGCGTCACGCTGACGCTGCCGATCACGACCTGGGTGTGCAGCTACGGCGGCGACGTCGAGCTCGTCGGCCTGAACCAGGTGGCGACGCACGAGACACGCTGCGACGGCATCGACAACGACTGCGACGGCCTCACCGACGAGGACTTCCCCCTCAAGGACGCGCCCTGCGACAACGGGCTGCTCGGCGTCTGCCGCGGCACCGGCCACAACCGCTGCACGCCGGACCACCTCGCCACGGCCTGCGTCATCGAGCAGCCCGGCCAGGCCCCCGCCGCCGAGCAGTGCGACGGGCTCGACAACGACTGCGACGGCGTCGTCGATAATCCCACCGGGCCGGGCCGGGTCGTGGACGACATGATCCAGGTCGGGTCGCCGGGCTTCTGGATCTACCGCTACGAGGCGTCACGGCCGGGCGCGACGGCGGCGGCGCCGGGCACGGCCACCCACCGCGCCTGCTCGCGGCGCGACGTGCTGCCCTGGACGCTCGTCCGCTACGCCGACGCGGCCGCGGCCTGCGCCGCGAGCGGCAAGCGGCTGTGCACCGCGGCCGAGTACAGCCTCGCGTGCGGCGGCCCCGCCCACCTGCCCTACCCGTACGGCACGGCCTACGACCCGCTCGCGTGCAACGGCGCGAACTGGGCGCCCGACGGCGGCGTGCCGGACGGCGGCCCGGACCCGACGCTGCTGCCGACGGGCGCGCTCGCGGGCTGCGTGAGCCCGGGCGGCGCCCACGACCTCTCGGGCAACGCCAAGGAGTGGACCGCCGACCGCGCCGACCAGACCCCCGACGGCGGCGCGCGCGACGGCGGCGTGGACGGGCCCACGGCGCACATCTACGTCGTGCGCGGCGGCGCCTACGACACGCCGGCCCCGGGCCTCACCTGCGACTTCGACTGGGCGCGCGAGGTCGAGCACGTCCTGCTGCCCACCCTCGGCTTCCGCTGCTGCAGCGACAGCGCGCCGTAGACCTGAGGAATTGAACAGGGAGGCGAGGAGGCGGGGAGCAGGACTGGGTTGGGTCGCGGTCAGCGCGCTGCCACGTGCCCGAGCGCCGTTCGCGCGCGTTCAGCGCGACCCAACCAAGATCCGTCTCCCCGTCTCCCCGCCTCCCTGTTTGCTTCTTGAGCGGGCTACCCCGGCGCGCGGGGCGGCGGCGGGCCCGGCGAGGGCGGCGGGTAGGGCGGCGCGCCGTACGGCGGCGGGCCGTAGGCGCCGGGCGGGCCGTAGGCGCCGGGCGGGCCGTACGGCGGCGGGCCGTACGGCGAACGGGTCGGACCGGCGCGCCGCGTCGCGGACCGCGCGATGAAGAAGACCAGCAGCGCGATGGCCGCCAGCGACACGAACCCGATGACCATGCCGAGCTGCTGCGCGGCCGGCGCGCCCCCGGCGCCGAAGCCGCCGCGCCAGGGCGCCTTCAGCTCGAAGCTGTCGAGCGCGCCGACGAGCTCCGCGCGCGCGGCCGTGAAGTCCGCCGGGGGCCCCATCGCGAGCGCCATGTACTGGCCGTCGCCGGTGAAGTAGTAGCGCATGATCGTGCGGATCGGCGCGTCGCTGTCGTTGAGGAACTCGTACTCGATCTCCATCGCCGGCAAGTCGCCGTGATCGAAGGTGCGCGAGGCGATGCGCTTGAACCCCTTCGTCGCCACCCGCATGCCGGCCTCGACGGCGAGGCGCATCGTGAGCCGCGACGAGCTCTTCCACGCGCTCGTGTCCATGCGCGCGTGGGCGACCGCGACGCTGAGGCCGCGGCGCCCCTCGACCCACTGCACGAGGATGTTCGCGGCCGGCGCGGGGACCTCGCGGTAGCCCGCCGGCGGCCGCAGCGAGAACGGGCGCGAGGCGTGGGTGTAGCGGCCGTCGACCGCCGCGCCGCCGTCTGCGCGCGCCACCGCCGCGACGGCCAGCACCGAGACCAGCACCGCGACCCTGCGCATGGCCTCGACCCTAGCCGTTTCGCGGCGGCCATGCAAACCGCCCGCACGTGCGCTACCCTTCCCGGCCGTGCGCGGCTCCTCCTCGATACTCGGTGCGGCGCTCGTCGCGCTCCTGGCGGCCGGCGCCGGGGGTTGCTGGACCAGCGGCTACCTCGCCCAGCAGGGCGAGGGACAGCTCCGGCTGCTGCGCGCGCGCCGCCCGATCACGGCGGTGCTCGCGGACCCGGGCGTCGACAGCGACACCAAGCGGCGCCTGCGCGTCGCGCTCGCGGCGCGGGACTTCGGCACCCGCGTCCTCGGCCTGCGCCGCGGCGGGGTCTACACCCGCTACCTCGACACCCACGGCGCCCCGGTGGCCTGGATGGTGGCGGCGGCGCCCAAGGACCGGCTCGCGCCGCACCTCTTCCGCTTCCCGCTCGTCGGCGCGATGCCCTACGCCGGGTTCTTCCGCGAGGCGGACGCGGCGCGCGAGCAGGCGCGCCTCGCCGCGCTCGGGCTGGACACCTACGTCCGCCCGGTCGCCGGCTACTCGACGCTCGGCATCACCTCGGACCCGGTGTACTCGTCGATGCTCGAGGGCTCCGACGCGCGCATCGTCGAGATCACGCTGCACGAGATGGCGCACGCGACCGCCTTCTGGCCCGGCCACGCCGACTGGAACGAGAGCTTCGCCACCTTCGTCGGGGTGCGCGGGGCCGCGCTCTTCTTCGCGGCCGGCGGCCGCGGCGACGCCGTGAACCGGGTGCTCACGCACGCCCGCCTCGTCGAGCAGGCCGAGGCGCGCTTCGCCGCGTTCCTCACGCCCGTCATCGCCGAGCTGCGCGCGCTGTACGCGCGCCCCATCAGCCGCGCGGAGAAGCTGCAGCGCCGCGAGGAGGTGTTCGCCCGGGCGCGGGCGGCGTACCTGCGGACGTTCCCGCCGCGGCCCGGCCGCGCGCCCGGCGCCTTCGCGAGCGCGAAGCTGAACAACGCCGTCATCATGGCGTTCGCCGTCTACCACCAGCACACCCCCGAGCACCGCCGCGTCTTCGAGCGCACCGGCGGCGACCTCGGCGCGTTCATCGCCCTGTGCAAGCACGCCGTCGAGGAGCACCGCGACGTGCAGGCGTACCTGCGGCGGTACTGAGGCGCCGCAGGATTGAACCGCCAAGACGCCAAGGCACCTGGGGGACTGAACAGGGAGACGAGAGTCGGGGAGTTGGACGGGGTAAGGTAGCGGTAAGCGCGCGACTCCGTGCCCGAGCGGCGTTCTCGCGCGTGCAGCGCCACCCAAACCAAATCAGATCAGTCTCCCCGTCTCCCCGCCTCCCTGTTTGCTTCTGAGAATGCGTCAGGAGAACGCCCCCTGCGCGTCACGCTCGCCCGGCCCGCGCGGCGTGGTACGATCCTCGCATGCGCGGGCGGTTCCGGCTCCTCGCCGCCATCGTCGCGCCGCTCGTCTTGAGCGGCTGCGGCGCGGGCCCCGCGGCCGAGCGGGCGGGGGCGACGGGCATGGTGCTGCCGCCGCTCGTGCTCGCGATGCCCGACCGCGGCGCGCGGCAGTACAACGAGCCGGGGCCGCCGCCGCGCCCCGGCCCGCCCGCGGACGTGGTCGCGCGGCTGGTCGCCGCGACCGCGGCGGCGCTCGGGCGCGACGTCCCCGTGCGCGACGGCCGCCTCGACGCCGTGTGCACCGCCCTCGCGCGCGTCCTCACCGACGAGCGCCCGACGCCGTTCGAGCTGGTCGAGTTCGCGCTGCAGCACCACGGCGTCGTCGAGCCGGCGCCGCGGCTCATCCTCGCGACCGTCGGACCGCAGGGCGGCGCGGCCTTCATGGCCACGCTCGCCCGGCGGCTCCCGCGCGTGCTCGCCGCCGGCCGCTACCGCCGGGTCGGCGTCGGCGGGGTGCTCCGGCCCGACGGGGCGCGCCTCGTGATCGCGCTGCAGGAGAGCTTCCTCCGCACCGAGCCCTTCGCGCGCGAGGTCGCGCACAACGCGCTCGTGCAGCTGCGCGGCCAGCTCGGCCCGACGTTCGAGCGCCCGCACCTGTACATGAGCCACCCGGGCGGCGCCGTCGAGGAGCTCGAGCTCGCGGCCGAGCGGGGCGGCCGCTTCGCCGTCTCGTTCCGCTGCCGCGGCGCGGGGCAGCACCGGGTCGAGCTCGTGGCCGACGACCGCTTCGGCACGACGGTGATCGCGAACTTCCCGCTCTACTGCGGCATCTCGGCGCCGCTGCGCGCGGCGGCGCCGCTCGGCGCCGACACGCCGGTCACCGATGCGCGGGTGGCCGAGCGCCGCCTCATGGAGCTCACGAACGAGACGCGCCGCGCGCACGGGCTGCCGCCGCTCGACTGGAGCCCCGAGCTCGCGCAGGTGGCGCGCGCGCACGGGGCCGACATGGCCGAGCACGGCTTCGTCGGCCACGTCTCGCCGACGCAGGGCGACACCGCCGCGCGGCTCAAGCGCGCGCGCCTGCGAGTGGGACGGCTGCGCGAGAACGTCGCCCGCGCCTTCTCCGCCGAGGAGGCGCACCGCGGGCTGCTCGCGAGCCCGGCCCATCGCGGCAACCTGCTCGCGCGCGACGTCACGCGCGCCGGCATCGGCGTCGCGCTCGGCGGCGCGACGGCGGGCCGCCGCGAGATCTTCGTCACCGAGCTGCTCTTCAGCGTCGCCCGCGACGTCGCCCCGCACGAGAACGTCTACATCGCCCCGCCCTGACTCGGTGCGAGCGATTCGAGCGACGCAAGTGGCGTGAACGCGCGAATGCGCGTCAGCACCCGCTTCGGGCTTGCGGCCCGGCGCCAACTGCTGCACGTTGGGAAGCACGACGCGGCCGCGGCCGCGCTCGATCCCGCGCGCGAGGCCCGGCACCATGGACGTCCTGAAGGTCGGAGGGGAGATCGAGGCTTTCTGCCCGACGTGCAAGACCACGAAGTGGCAGATCGTGGTCGCGCTCGTCGACGGCAAGCCAGCGAAGCTCGAGTGCATCGGCTGTCACCGCCAGCACGGCATGCGGAGCACCCGCGCCGGGCGCAAGGAGGCCTCGCCGCGCCCCCGCGCCGCCGCCGCCCCGCCGCCGGCGCC
This sequence comes from Polyangia bacterium, assembly GCA_036504295.1. Classification (GTDB taxonomy): domain Bacteria; phylum Myxococcota_A; class Polyangia; order JACRCY01; family JACRCY01; genus DASXVK01. The sequence goes on along the minus strand of DASXVK010000737.1, from coordinate 315 downwards.
GACGGTCGATCTCGACACGCGCCTCGCGGGCCGCGAGCACACGGCGCGCGCGTACTCGCCCCGGACCGGCTATGACGTCGACGAGGTCATTCGCCACCCCACCTTCGGCGTCGGCCTGGTGGTCGCGTTGCCCGCGCCGCAGAAGATGGAGGTCCAGTTCCGCACCAGCCGCAAGGTGCTGGTCCACGACCAGGAGGCGGCCGCGCAGCCGCTCCTGAGCCGCCCGGCCCGCCCCGAAGCCGACGAAGCGCCCCGCCAGCCCCCCGACGCCGCCCCGCGGAAGTAGGACTGAACAGGGAGGCGGGGAGACGGGGA
>DASXVK010000736.1:0-11092 GCA_036504295.1 Polyangia bacterium | reverse complement strand
CGAGGCCGCGCACGAGGCCGGCAGCCGCGCACTTCCGCGGCCCAAGTGCGAATTTGTGCAGGGGCACTGCGTGCGTCGGGCCTCCCCAGTCACCGACGAAGCCGGCCACGGCGACGCCCCGGAGCGGCAATCAGTCCTGGGGGGGCGCGGGGCGATCGTTGCCGGTCGCTCCGACGGCTGCGCCGGCGAGGGGGAAAATGCCGGGCAGGGGCACGGGCACGAGCGCCGAACCTGAGAGGAGCCGGCCCGGGCGTCGGGTGAGCGCCCTCGTGACCGTGACCGTGACCGTGCCCCTGCCCGTGCCCGGCATCTTGCTGTCCTGGAACGTCCCCGCCCATTCTCTCCTCTAACCCGAGAGAGGGGTTTGCTTCCCCGCAGGTGGGGCCTCGGTCGGCAGGGCGGCGGCGGGGCAAGGAGCGGAGCATGACCAGGCACGTTCTCGTGATCGGGGCTACGGGCATGGCGGGCGCGGAGGTGGTGCGGCTGCTGCGGCCGCAGGACGTGGGGCTCCGGGCCGCCGCGCGCAACCCGGCCGCGCTGCGCGGGACCGGCGTCCCGGGCGTCGACTTCGACCTCCGGCAGCCGGCGACCTTCGCGCCGGCGCTGCGGGGGATCGAGTCCGTGTTCCTGGCGACGCCCCCCGCGCCCGACCTCGCCGCCGCGGTGGCGGAGTTCGTCGATGAGGCGGCGCGGGCCGGCGTCGAGCACGTCGTCAGCCTCACCGAGCTGGCGGTGGGGCTCGACGGGGGGCTGGGCATGAGCCCGGTCGAGCGGCACATCGCGGCCTCACCGCTCGACTGGACCTTCCTGCGCGCCGTCCCGTACATGCAGAGCTTCACCCGGGGCGTCATCGGCGAGATCATCCGCCGCACCGGGCACCTCTGCCTGCCCGCCGGCGACGCCCGCGTCGCCTACATCGACGCGCGCGACGTCGCCGCCGTCGCCGTGGCGGCGCTGATGGACCCCGGCCACCGCGCGCAGGAGTACGTCCTCACGGGCGCCCACGCCGTCGACCACGCGGCCATCGCCGCGGTGCTCTCGCGCGTCGCGGGCCGCGACATCCTGTACGTGCCGACGACCTACGAGGCGCTGCGCGACACCCTGCGCGGCGCCGGGTGGAGCGAGCCGCGCATCGAGGCGGTCGTCGAGCGCTTCGCGCGGATGCGGGCGGGGCACACCGCCCTCGTCTCCTCGACGGCGGCGAACCTGCTGCACCGTCTGCCGGTGACGTTCGAGCGGTTCGCCCGCGACCACGCCGACGCCTGGGCCGCGGCGCCGCCGCGTCAGGCCCCTTTGCCGGAGACGCGCCCCCTGGCGGCGGCCTAGCGGTAAAGGTGGCGCCCACCGCCCGCGAGGGCTGTAGGGGGCTGCAGTCCCCACGGACGGCGGAGCGCCAAGGAGCGACGCCTACTCTGCGTCGCAGAATGACTATGCCTGATCGCCGCTGAGGAAGGCAAGGGGTTCCGGCAGGGAGGATTATTCTTCCCGGAACCGACGTGAGCTCGCGACGATCTCCTGGTACAGCGCGAGTGATCGCGCGCGCTGGGCGTCGTCCCACCCGAGCAGCGCCCCCATGCGGCGGGCGACCTCGGGGGCGACGCCCAAACCCTGGTCGCGCGCCATCAGCAGCAGCGGCACGCGGCGGCCGAGGAAGTCGTCGACGCAGGCGGCGAGCTCCGTCTCGACCGCGTACACGAGCTGGGCCCAGATGTAGGGCATCTCCGGGTCGATGCGCGCGGCCAGGCCGCGGTCCCGGGCGCAGATCGCGGCGACCCGCGGGGCGTGCACGCCGTAGGTGAACGTGAGGTTGCGCGCCACCGCCGGGTCGAGGTCTTGGGCCGCGGCGACCTCGGCGGTGATCGCGTCGAGGGTCACGCCGTCGCCCAGCCCGACGGCGCCCGGGAGCGGTCGGTCCTCGGTCGTGCACGGCAGGACGTCCTCGGCGAAGCCGCGGTGCTGCAGCTCCCGGATCGTCGTGTCCACGCACTCCCGGGCCATGCGCCGGTACGTGGTCAGCTTGCCGCCGCTGATCGTGATGACGCCGCCCTGATCGACGAAGAGCTCGTGCTCGCGCGACACGTCGCCGGTCTTCGTCGCGTCCGCGGCGATGAGCGGCCGCAGGCCCGACCAGGTCGCGAGCACGTCGGCGCGCGTGAGCTCGGCGCACGGGAAGTAGTGGTTCGCCGTGGCGAGGAGGTACTCGGCGTCGGCGCGGGTGGCGACCACCTGATCGTAGTCGCCGTCGTAGTCCGTGTCGGTCGTGCCGATGACCGTGCGGTGCTCCCACGGGATGGTGAACGTGACGCGCTTGTCGACCGTCGCCATGACGACCGCGTGCGTGGCCGGGAGCCGCCGCGAGTCGACGAGGATGTGCGTGCCCTTCGTCGGCCGCAGCCGGGGGCGGCCCGGCGAGGCGCCGATCTCGCCGAGGACCTGGTCCGACCACGGCCCGCTGGCGTTGACGACGACCTTGCCCTTGACGGTGAAGCGCCCGCCCGCGAGCACGTCCTCGACCTCGAGGCCGGCCGCGCGGCCGTTCTCCGTCACGAGGCCGACCGCGCGCGCGTAGTTGAGGACGCAGGCGCCGAGGTCGCGGGCGTCGAGGATGTTCTCGAGCGTGAGGCGGGCGTCGTCGGTGGTCGCGTCGTAGTAGACGATGCCGCCCGAGAGCTTCTCGCGCTGCAGCCCCGGCTCGAGCGCGTAGACGGCCTTGGCGTTGTAGCGCTTGTGGCGGATGGTGCGGAACTTCGCGAGCGCGTCGTAGAGCCACAGGCCGGCGTCCATCATCGTGAGCGTCGGGAACCGGCCCTTGTAAGTCGGGAAGAGGAACGGGATCGGCCGCACCAGGTGCGGCGCGAGGTGCACGAGCAGCGCGCGCTCGTTGGTGCCCTCGAAGACGAGCTTGAGCTGCGCCTGTTGCAGGTAGCGCAGCCCGCCGTGGATCAGCTTCGACGAGCGCGACGAGGTGCCCGAGCCGTAGTCGCGCCGCTCGATGAGGGCGACCTTCAGCTTGCGCAGCACGGCGTCGCGGGCGATGCCCGCGCCGGTCGCGCCGCCGCCGATGACGATCAGGTCGAACGTCTCCTGGCTCAGACGGCGGCGGGCCTCGGCGCGCGCCGCGCTCACTGCGGCTTCTCCCCGGCCGGCGCGGCGCCCTTCGCGGCGTCCTTGGGGGCCTCCGGCGCGGGGGCCGGCGCGACCGAGCGGACGAAGAGCTCCGCGAGCTGGCGCGCCGACACCTCGCCGGGCGCGTCGGTCATGAGGTCGGTGCCCTTCTGCGTCTTCGGGAACGCGATGACCTCGCGCAGGGAGTCGGCGCCGCACATCAGCATCACGAGCCGGTCGAGGCCGGCCGCGATGCCGCCGTGGGGCGGGGGCCCGAAGCGCAGGGCGTCGAGCAGGAAGCCGAACTTCGCCCGCGCCTCCTCCTCGCCGAGGCCGATGGCCTTGAGGACGCGCGCCTGGAGGTCGGTCTGGTGGATGCGGATCGAGCCGCCCGCGACCTCGTTGCCGTTGAGCACCAGGTCATAGGCGCGCGCGTGCACCCGCGCCGGGTCGGTCTCGAGCAGCTCCAGGTCCGCCTCGCGCGGGCTGGTGAAGGGGTGGTGGGCGGCCACGAGCCCCTCCTGCTCGTCGCTCCACTCGAAGAGCGGGAACTCGGTGATCCAGACGAACTCCCACGCGCCCGCCGGGATGAGGCCCAGGCGGCGCCCGAGCTCGAGGCGCAGGGCGCCCATCGTCGTGTTGGCGACCTTGGGCTTGTCGGCGCAGAAGAAGAGCACGTCGCCCTGGACCGCGTCGAGCGTCGCGTTGGTGCGCTGGAGCGCCTCGGCGCTGAAGCTCTTCGCGTAGGGCGCCTGCCAGGCGCCGCCCTCCAGCACGCGGGCGAAGGCGATGCCCTTGGCGCCGAACGGCTTGCCGAACTCGGTGCTGATGGCGTCGAGGTCCTTGCGCGAGAAGCGCTGCCCGTCGGGCACGCGCAGCGCCTTGACGATGCCGCCCTGGGCGAGCACCTGCTCGAAGACGCGGAAGCCGCAGCCGGCGACCGCCTCGGTCACGTCGCTGAGCTCGAGCCCGAACCGCAGGTCGGGCTTGTCGACGCCGTAGCGGGCGATCGCCTCGGCGTACGGCATGCGCCGGAACGGCGTCGTGAGCTCGAGGCCGTGCACCGACCGCCACAGCTCGGCCATGAGGCCCTCGATCATCGTCTGGATGTCCTCCTCGGTGACGAAGGACATCTCGACGTCGATCTGGGTGAACTCGGGCTGCCGGTCGCCGCGCAGGTCCTCGTCGCGGAAGCAGCGCACGATCTGGAAGTACCGGTCGAAGCCGGACATCATGAGGAGCTGCTTGAAGAGCTGCGGCGACTCGGCCAGCGCGTAGAAGCTGCCCGGGTTGAGCCGGCTCGGCACGAGGAAGTTGCGGGCCCCGCCCGGTGTGTACTTCACCATGAACGGGGTCTCGACCTCGGTGAACCCGTGGGCGTGCAGGTAGCGGCGCGAGGCCTCGTACACCTTCGAGCGGATGGTGAAGTTCCGCGCGAGGCGCGGCCGCCGCAGGTCGAGGTAGCGGTGCCTCAGCCGGATCGACTCGTGGGTGTCGAGGTCGTCCTGAATCTGGAACGGCGGCGTGTCCGAGCGGGACAGGATCTCCAGCTCCGCGGCGTTGACCTCGATCGCGCCGGTCGGGAGCTTCGGGTTGACGTTCTCCCCGCGCGAGATCACGCCGCCGCGCACCCCGAGGCAGAACTCGTTGCGCAGCTCCCCCGCCAGCGTGTGCGCCGCGGCGCTCTGGTCGGGCCGGAACGCCACCTGGGTCAGGCCGGTGCGGTCACGCAGGTCGATGAAGACGATCCCCCCGTGATCGCGGCGGTTCTGAACCCACCCGTAGAGCACCACCTGCTTCCCGATGTCGGCTGCCCGCAGGTCGCCGCACATATGGGTCCGCTTCTGCGCCCTCAGAAAACCACCGGCCTGTGACATGGGGGGAAGCATATCGTCCGGGGGCGGTGCGTCAAGGCGGCGCACCGCGCCGCCCGTGCCCGTGGCCCTGCCCGGGCCCGATCCCGTTGACCTCCGCGGCCCCTCCCGCGATGATCGGCCCGATGCCCCGCGTGCTCGCCGCGCTCCTCGCCGCGCTCGCCGCCTGCGCGCCCGCGCCGGCGCTGGTGGTGCCCGACGAGCCCGTCGTGCCGCCCGCGCTGCCCGAGGCGGAGCCGGCGCGCGCCGTGGTCCGGATCCTGCCCGAGGAGTCGGAGCTCGACCCCCACCTTGAGGAGGGGCCCGGGCCGGAGGAGCCGGGGCCGCCGCCCGCGGGCGCGCCCCTCGGCACCCGCCTCGGGCTGCTCGGCCCCGATCGGTGCCTCGCCGGCCTGCGCGCGGCGGGCGTGCGGTTCCGCCGCGAGCCGGACCCCGTCGACGACGTCGTCACCCCTATCCGCCTGACCGGCCCGGTGGGCGGCGTCACCTACCGCGGCCTCTCCCGGGACCCCGCGTCGCCCTACGCCATCCTCGACTGCCGCCTGGCGCTCGCCCTGACGGAGCTCTCCGCCATCCTGCAGGCGCACGGCATCGTCGAGGTGATCCACTACTCGATGCACCGCCCCGAGCACAACGGCCGCGGCGTGGACAGCGGCGGTAGCACCGGCCACCGCGGCGGCATGGCCATCGACGCCGCGATCTTCCGCCGCGCCGACGGCTCCACCCTGAACGTCCTGCGCGACTTCCGCGGTCGGCGGGGGGCCCCGCCGTGCGGCCGGCGCGCGCCGCCGGCCCCGACGGAGCCGGCGCGCGTCCTGCGCGACATCGTGTGCCGGGCGCAGGAGCGCGGGCTCTTCCACGTGCTGCTCACCCCCAACTACGATCACGCGCACCGAAACCACTATCACATGGAGGTCCGCCCCGACGGTGTGACCTGGCTCTACGTCCACTGACGCGGCGGCGGCCTCCTCCGCCGCGGGCGAGGTGTGCTATGGTCGAGGCCGAGCCGAGGGAGCGCTGCAGATGAAAGTCACCAAGGGACAGTCCGTCCGCATCGCGTTCGAGCTGAAGGTCAAGGGCGGAGAGGTCATCGAGTCGTCGGCCAAGAACGGGTCGATCGACTACGTCCACGGCCAGGGCAAGCTGCTGCCCTGTCTCGAGAGCCGCCTCGAGGGTATGTCCGTGGGCGAGGAGAAGCGCGGCGTGATCCCCGCGAAGGAGGCCTTCGGCGACGAGTCTCAGATGCCGACGAAGAAGCTCCGGCGCAAGGACTTCCCGGCGGACGCGAAGGTCGAGAAGGGGCTGCTCTTCGAGGCCAAGGGGCAGGGCGGCCTGCCGCTCAACTTCAAGGTCATCGAGGCGAAGGGCGACGACGTCACCGTCCGCCTGCTGCACCCGCTCATGGGCAAGGACCTCGAGTTCTACGTCAAGGTGCTCGTCATCGACGACCCGCAGGCCCGCAAGCGCGAGAGCGTCGCGCCGCCGCCGCCCCCCGCCGCGGCGCTCGGCCTGAAGCCAGAAGAGTAGCCGGCGAGCCGCAGGCGAGTCGAAGCCGCCGACCGGGGCTACGTCCCGTCGCGGCCGGCCATCCAATCTCCTCGACGAGGAGAGGCAGATGGACGAAGACCTATCGACTCCGGTCCGCGTCGCCATCGTGGGCGCCGGCAACGTGGGCGCCTCGTACGCGTACGCGATGCTCTTCAGCGGCCTCGCGGCCGAGATCGTGCTCATCGACCGGAACCGCGCCAAGGCCGAGGGCGAGGTGATGGACCTCAGCCACGCCGAGCCCTTCGTGCGCCCGACGCGGGTGTGGGCTGGCGGCTACGAGGAGTGCGCCGGGGCCGCGATCACGATGATCGCCGCCGGCGTCGCCCAGCGCCCCGGCGAGACCCGCCTCGACATGCTCCGGCGCAACATCGCCATCTTTCACGACATCATTCCGCAGGTCGCGCGCCACAACCCGAGCGGCATCCTGCTCATCAGCACCAACCCCGTCGACGTGCTCACCTACGCCGCGCTGCGTCTGTCGGGGCTGCCGACGGAGCGCGTCATCGGCTCCGGCACGATGCTCGACACGGCGCGCTTCCGCAGCCTGCTCAGCCGCTACTTCGACGTCGACTCGCGCAGCGTCCACGCCCTCATCATCGGCGAGCACGGCGACAGCGAGGTGCCCGTGTGGTCGCTCGCGAACATCGCCGGCATGCGCCTGCCGGACTTCTGCCGCGCCGAGGGCGTCGACTGCGACCCGGTGAAGATGGACGAGATCTTCGCCCAGACCCGCGACGCGGCCTACGAGGTCATCACGCTCAAGGGCGCCACCCACTACGCGGTGGCCGCGGGGCTGATGCGCCTCACGGAGGCGATCCTGCGCCACCAGCGCACCGTGCTCTCGGTGTCGAGCCTCGTCGAGGGTTACCTCGACATCCGCGACGTGTGCCTGAGCCTGCCGACGGTGCTCAGCCGCGACGGCATCGAGCGCGTGCTGCGCCTCGAGCTCGCCCCCGAGGAGATCGCGGGCCTGCACCGCTCGGCGAACGTGCTCAAGGGCCTGATCGCCGAGCTGGACCTGCCGCGCTGACGGTCACGCCACTCCTGCTCGAGGGTCAGCAACCCGGCTGGGTCCTGCCGGGCGTTGATCGCGAACGCGCAGCGCCAGTCGCCGGCGTGTTCGGCAGTCGGGCCACGACACCTCGGATCACACGGAGGCACGGGGGCACGGAGGTCCTTGGGCAAAGTAGTGCCGCAGGACGGACCCGCGGTCCCTCGAACTGACCAGAAGCCAACTCAAGCGTCTCTCCTTCTGCCTCCGCGTCTCCGCGTCTCCGCGTCTCCGCGTCTCCGTGTTCGATTCCGAGTGCGCGCGTCAGCCCGTCCCTGCGCGGAACTGCGCCCGGTCGCGGTCCGTCAGGGCGGGCCGCTGCGCCGCGGCGCGTCGCCGGAACAAACGCTTGCCGGCGGCCGGGATCTGTGGGAGATCGCGGCGCCGCGCGCAGCTACGCTGGCGGTGAAAAGTTGACACTCACGGTAGGATTCCACCAGCAGGGCAGCCACCGGCGGCGATCTTCCGTCTTGTTCCAGTGACTTACGTCCCCCGCCGGGGCTGGCACCAGGTTTGCTCACCCAGGAGCCGGGTAGGTGCCATCGACATGATAACCCAGGCAATCATCCTCGCAGCAGGTCGGGGCCAGCGGCTCAACGGGCACGAGGTGCCGAAGCCCCTCGCGATGGTCGGCGGCATGCCCCTGCTCCGCCGGACGCTGCGCGCCCTGGCGCAGAACGGCGTGCGCGACGTGGGCATCGTCATCGGCTACCGCGGCGACGAGATCCGCGCCGCCTTCCCCGAGGGCGAGCCCGGGCAGCGCCTCACCTGGATCGAGAACCCCGAGTGGGAGAAGCCGAACGGCGTCTCGGTGCTCGCGGCGCGCTTCTTCCTCAAGGGCCGCTCCTTCCTGCTCATGTCGGACCACGTCTTCTGCCCCGACGTGCTGAGCCCCCTCACGCGGCTCGACGCGCGGGGCGAGGGCGCGCTGCTCGTCGTGGACCCCGACATCCCGCGCTGCTTCGACCTCGCCGACGCCACCAAGGTGCGGCGCAACGGCGAGCTCATCGTCGACATCGGCAAGGAGATCGACGACTACGACGCCATCGACACGGGCATCTTCGTCGTCTCGCCCGCGCTCATGAGCGAGCTCGGCCGCCTCGAGTCCCCCAGCCTCTCCGACGGTGTGCGCGCCCTGTGCCGCCGCGGCCTCATGCGCGCCCACGACATCGGCGGGCGCCTGTGGCAGGACGTCGACACGCCCGAGACGAAGCACCACACCGAGTGGCTCCTCCGGGCGTACGGCCCCGAGCTGCGCGGCAGCCTCCCGCTCGACAGCGACAGCGCCGTGACGCTCCGCCTCGACAGCCACGCCGCCGCCACCGCCTGCGCCGAGACGCTGCGGGCCCGCGGCGTCGCGGCGACGGTGGTCGGCCCCCACGGCCACGGCTACTGCGTGCGCGTGAGCGCCCCGGCCGGCGTCGCCGACCCCGAGCTCCTCCAGACCGCCCTGCGCGCCGTGGCCTCCGCGGCCTCGGCCAGCGCCCTCCGCGCCGTCCACAACTGACCTCGTGTCAAGCGCTCCGCGGGGCGTCGCTCTCCGCCAGGAAGATCCATCGACCATGCCGGATCTCGCCACCGTGACCGTCGCGCCCGAGACCGAGGCCGCGGCCGCTCTCCCCGTGGCCGCGGCGCCCCGCCGGGCGTTCGGCCTCAAGGACCTCTTCACCACCTGGAACCTCCTCGGCGGCGTCCTGTCCCTCATCGCGGTCATCGAGGGCGACATCCGGTGGGCCTCGTACTGGCTGCTCATCGGCTACATCGGCGACGTCTTCGACGGCATGGTCGCGCGCGCCACGAAGGGCTCCAACCGCTTCGGCGCCGAGTTCGACAACATCGTCGACCACCTCACCCAGTGCATCGCCCCGGCGGTGATCGTCTACGTCGGGTTCAAGGGGCTCGGCAAGCCCGTCGCCATCGGCCTCGCGTCGGCCCTGGTCATCACCGGCTCGATCCGCCACGCGCGCTCCGCGGTGAAGCGGTCCGAGTTCTCGCTCTGCTGGGCCGGCGGCCTGCCGCGCACCGTGTCCATGCTCATCGCCGTCTCGTACCTCAACTCGACGCTCTACTCCGCCGCCCTCGGCGGCCTGTGGGCGGGGGTGGCGCTCATCCTCTTCCTGGCGGTCATGAACGTCGTGCCGCTGCCCTTCCTGTCGCACCACGGCCGCAACCTGCAGAACTACGTGCGGGCGCTCATCGGCGGCTTCTTCGGCACCACGGCCATCGCGGCGCTCGTGCCGGCGCTGCGGCCCTTCACCTTCGACGTCGTCTTCTTCTGGATGGTCGGCTACATGGCGACGAGCTGGATCCCGATGCGGCCCGCCGAGCGGCAGGAGTTCTTCCGCGTGACGCGCCAGTGGCTGCGCGACATCGCGGCGGAGCGGTAAGGGGGCGGCGGCGAGGGCTAGCGCGGCTGGGCGCCGCGGCGCAGGTCGCCGAGGCGGGCGGGCTGGGCGGCGAGCTTCTGGACGCACTCCGCGAACGTGTCGAGGAAGCGCTCGATGACGTCGTCGCCGAGGTCGCCCATGTTGGCGACCTGGAAGTAGCGGTCCCTGAGCGCGTCCTTGCAGTTGTAGATGATGTAGCCGCGCTGCTTGAGCTGCGCGTAGAGCAGGTCGAAGCGCACGCCCGGCGGCAGGCTGACGGTGTTGATGGTGCAGGACTCCCGGCCCGTCGTGGTGAAGGGCTGGCAGCCGAGCGCGCCGAGGCGCTCGCGGATGCGCCGGTTCCACCGCTGGTAGCGCTGGTGGCGGCGCGCCAGGCCCTCCTGCAGCAGCTCGTCGAGCGCGGCGTCGAGGGCGAAGAAGGTGGAGACCGCCGGCGTGAAGGGCGTCTCACCCACCTCGAGGTAGCGGCGGTAGCGCTTGAGGTCGAGGTAGTAGACCCGCGGCGGCATCGCCGCGATGCGCTCCCAGACGCGCTCGTGGACGCAGACGAACGAGATGCCCGCGACCGCGTGGAGGCACTTGTTCGCGCTGGAGAAGCAGACGTCGATGTTGTCGCGCGCGACGTCGACGTCCTCGCCGCCGAGCGCCGAGACCGTGTCGACGATGAGCAGGCGGCCGTGGGCGCGGCACAGGGCGCCGACCTCGGCGACGGGGTTGAGCAGCCCGATCGAGGTCTCGTGGGCGATCATGGCGACGGCGGCGATGGCCGGGTCGGCGACGAGCGCGGCCTCGACGGCGGCGAGGTCGGGCAGGGTGCCCCAGGCGAAGCGCAGCACCGTCGTCGGGATCTGGTGCACCTCGGCGACCTCGGCGAGGCGCGCGCCGAAGGCGCCGTTGTCGATGACGAGGAGGTGCCCGTCGCGCGGGACGCACGACGAGATGCTGGCCTCCATGGCCGCCGTGCCGGAGCCCGTCAGCATCACGACGGTGTGCTCGGCGCCGGCGCGGAAGACGCGCTTGAGCTTGCGCTCGAGCCGCCGGACCACGACGGCGTAGTCGGCGTCGCGGTGGCAGACGTCGTGGTGGACGAGGGCGCTCTTGACCTTGGCGGTCGTGTTGACGGGCCC
>DASXVK010000735.1:0-8888 GCA_036504295.1 Polyangia bacterium | reverse complement strand
GCGCCGACGCTGGCGTCGTGCACGACGCGAGCGTCGTGAGCCAGAACAGAGAGATCCTCCCCGTCTCCCCGTCTCCCTGTTGCATTTCATGCACGCGTCAGGCCCGACTCTGCGGAACCGCGCCCGCGTGAGCCCCCCCGGCTTGACACTCCCGTCGCGGCGCCCCTATGCTGCCCCCGCGATCGCGCGCAATAACGCGAGCTTGCGGGGCAGCCCATGGCGCTGACGCGGCAGCTGGTCGACCTCCGGCGGTACTGCGTGTTCCTCGTGGGGCTGCACTTCATCGGGGCGACGTTCTACGCGGTCCAGCCCTACTTCTTCATCACCGCGCTCAACTGGACCACGAAGGTGATCCCGCTCGCGCCGCACCCGCTGCTCACCGAGCGGTTCTGGTCCATCATGGCCGCGACCATGATGTACATGCTCACCGCCTGCTTCTGGTACGTGAGCCGCGACGTCGAGCGCTACCTCGACCTCCTCAAGGTCGTCCTGATCGGCAAGATCACGACGGCCACGCAGTTCGCCGTCTTCTTCTTCGTCGAGCACCGCACCTTCGCGCACCTCATCGGCGGCCTCGTCGACCTGAGCCTCTTCGTCTCGATCGGCATCTTCTACCTGCGCGCCCGGCGCAGCCTCGCCGCGCGACCGGCGGCGCAGGCCGCGAGCGCGTCCGGAGCGCCATGATCGCCGCGGCCCGCCGGCAGCGCGAGCTCACCCCGAAGCAGCGCGAGATCCTCGTGGCGCTCATGCGCCGCGTCGCGCCCGCCGACGGCCCGCTCGCCATCGACGGCGGCGCGACCGACGCGCCCGACTTCATGAACACCTTCACCATGGGCGGCCCGGTCGAGGTGAAGCTGGCGCTGCGGGTGTGGCTCTGGATGCTCGAGCACCTCTGCTGGCTCATGGTCTTCACCTGGGGCCGCTTCACCCGGCAGCGGCCGGAGGTGCAGGACCTCACGATCCGGCGCTACCAGGAGAGCTGGTCGTACGTGAAGCGGGGCATGATGAAGGTCCTCATCTCCTTCTGCTTCCTCGCCTACTACTCGCGCCCGGCGGTGAGGCAGAAGCTCGGCTACCCGCCCACCCAGGGCCAGCCGCGGGCGCTCCCCGAGGGTGCCGCGTGATCGTCGACGGGCTCACCCTCACGAAGGACAGGACCGAGGAGGCCGACGTCGTCATCATCGGCTCCGGCGCCGGCGGCGCCGTGCTCGCCGCCGAGCTCGCCGAGCGCGGCCGCACGGTGGTCGTGCTCGAGGCGGGGCAGGCCCATCCGCCCGGCGAGATCACCGGCGGCCCCGCCGAGATGACCGTGCGCCTCTACCGCTTCAACGGCATCGTCGCCACGCTCGGCCGGCCGGGCATCGCGCTGCCGTACGGCCAGTGCCTCGGCGGCACCACGGTCATCAACTCCGGCACCTGCTTCCGTCTGCCCGACACGGTGCTCGCGCGCTGGCAGCGCGAGGTGGGCCTCGACGGCATCACCCGCGAGCTGCTCGCCCCGATCTTCGACCAGCTCGAGGACTTCCTCGGCGTCGCGCCGGTCGACGAGAAGGTGATGGGCCGCAACGCCGAGCTCTTCAAGAAGGGCGCGCAGGCCCTCGGCTACAAGCACGGCGTCCTGCGCCGCAACGCCAGGGCGTGCAAGGGCACCGGCATGTGCGCCTTCGGCTGCCCGACCAAGGCGAAGCAGAGCATGGACGTCTCGTTCGTGCCGCGGGCCGAGCGCGCCGGGGCGCGGTTCTACACCTCGGTGCGAGCGCTCGACCTCATCGTCGAGGGCGGCGCGGCGCGCGGCGTGGTCGGCCGGCTCACGGACCCCACCGGCGAGCACCTCCGCCCCGAGAAGGTGACGGTGCGCGCGAAGGCCGTCGCCCTCGCCGGCGGCGCCATCGGCACGCCGTACCTGCTGCTGCGCAACAAGCTGTGCCGCCGGGGCCCGGTCGGCAAGCACCTCTCCATCCACCCCGCGGCCAAGGTCTTCGCCGAGTTCGACGAGGAGGTGCGCGGCTGGCTGGGTATCCCGCAGAGCTATCACTGCGACGAGTTCCACGACCAGGGCATCATCTTCGAGAACATCTTCGTCGGGCCCGAGTTCACGGCGATGGCGCTGCCCTACTTCGGCCGGCGCCACGCCGAGATCATGACGAAGTACCCGCGCCTGGCCGCGTTCGGCATGATGGTCTCCGACACCTCGCGCGGCTTCGTGCTCAAGGGCCTCGGGGAGTACGGCGTGCCGTACTACTTCCTGAACCAGGCGGACACGCTCAAGTTCCGCAAGGGCCTCGCCGAGGCCTGCCGCATCTTCCTCGCCGCGGGCGCCACGCGGGTGTACCCGAACCTGCCCCACTGCCCGGAGCTCACCACCACGGCGGAGATCGACCAGCTCGAGCGGGCGCCGCTCAAGGGCACGCACATCGAGCTGATGGCCTTCCACCCGATGGGCACCTGCCGCATGGGCACCGACCCGCGCACCTCCGTCGTCGACGCGAACCTCGAGACCCACGAGGTCAAGCGGCTCTACGTCACCGACGCGAGCATCTTTCCGACCTCGCTCGGCGTGAACCCGCAGATGGGCATCATGGCCTTCGCGACGCGCGCCGCGGCCCACATCCACGAGACGATCTGAACGATCTGAGAGGACGCGATGGCACCGGGAGAAGCCGCGCAGACGGGGCGCCGCTGGGCGCTCGTGACCGGGGCGTCGAGCGGGCTGGGCCGCGAGCTCGCGCGCCAGCTCGCGGCGCGCGGCTACGACCTCGTGCTCACCGCCCGGCGCGAGGAGCGGCTGGTCGCGCTCGCCGCGGAGCTCACGGCGCGCCACGCCGATCGCGCCGTCGAGGTCGTCGCGCTCGACCTGGGCGCGCCGGGCGCGGCCGCGGCGCTCGCCGCGCGGACCGAGGGCGCGGGGCGGCCGATCGAGGTCCTGGTCAACAACGCCGGCTTCGCCACCTACGGCCCCTTCGTCGAGCAGCCCTGGGAGAAGACGGCGCAGGAGCTCGACCTCAACGTCCGCGCCCTGACCGAGCTGTGCGCGCGCTTCGTCCCGGCGATGCGCGCCCGGGGGCGCGGCTTCGTGCTCAACGTGGCCTCGTTCGTCGCCGCGCTGCCGCTGCCGAGCTACGCGACCTACGCCGCGGGCAAGGCCTACGTGCGCAACTTCAGCGAGGCGCTGGGCTTCGAGCTGCGCGGCACGGGCGTGAGCGTGTGCGCGCTCTGCCCCGGCGGCATCACGACCGAGTTCTGGGACGTCGCCGGCCACCGGCCGCGGCCGATCGTGCGCGCGACCGCCGACCGCCCGGCGAAGGTCGCCCGGGTCGGGCTCACCGCGCTCTTCGCCGGGCGGCGGCTGGTCACGGCCGGGCTGCTCAACAAGCTGTGGGGGTTCCTCCTGCGCTTCTTCCCGCGCTGGGGCATGACGCGGGTCGGGGCGACGCTGTCGAAGCCGTACGCGGCCGCTCGCTGACGCAAACGCAAACGCTGACGAGTTGCCGTCGGCGGCCGTCAGCGTTTGCGTCTGCGTTTGCGTTTGCGAATCGATCTGCCTGCCACCCCGCCTAGCGTGCGAGCTGCCCGAGGAGCTCGGCGTGGAGGCGGCGGAGCAGCGGCGCGGCGTCGAGCGCGCCGTCGTAGCCGCGGCCCAGGCCGCCCGCGGGGGGCATCGCCGCGCCCTGGGGATGGGCGCGGCGGCGCGCCGCCTCGCCGCTCAGGACGGCCGCGACGAAGGCGTCGATGACCGTGGCGGCCGGGCCCTCGCGCAGGCGCTGCACCACGGCCAGCCCGCGGTCCTCGAGCCGGCCGACGAACGCCCCCGCCGGGAGCACGCCGCGCACCGCCGCGAGCAGCAGCGCGGTCTCGGGCTCGCGCTCGGGGTCCGGCCACTCGCCGCGGAGCGGGCGGTCGAAGACCGCGAGCGCGAACGGCTCGCCCTGGAGCAGCGCGCGCCGCCCGACGAGACGGGCGAGCGAGCCGAACCCCTGCGCGTTGAGGATGCCGTGCTTCTCGTCCATGAGGGCGAGGTAGCGCATCGTGCCGAGCGGGCGGTCGCCGAGGCGCGACCGCTCGCGCCACTCGATCTCGGCCTCGACGCGCGCGGCGAGCACGCCGAGCAGCTCGAGATCGAGGGCCGAGAACGCCCGCGGTCGCGTGTCGATGACGCACAACGTCCCGAGCGCGCCGACGCCCGCGATCTCGATCGGCACCCCGGCGTAGGCGACGAGCGGGCCCCGGCGGACGAGCTCGTTGTCGCCGAAGAACGGATGGCCGCGCGCGTTGCCGACGACGAGCGGGGCGCGCGCCGCGACCGCGTGGGTGCAGAAGCTGAGGTCGCGCGGGACGCTGCGCGCCGCGACGAGCTCCGGCGGCAGCCCGACGGCGGCCTTCCACCACTGGCGGCTCTCGGTGACGATCGTGACGAGCGCGATGGGCGTGTCGAGCAGCTCGGCCGTGATGCGCACGAGCCGCTCGAGCACGGCGTCGGGCTCGGACTCCATGACGCGCAGCCCGTGGAGCCGCGTCACGCGGCGGAGGTCGTCCTCGTCGGGCGCCCCGCCCAGGCCGGGCAGCGCCGCGCCGCTCGCGCGCGCCGTCCCGCCGACGCAGCAGGCGGCGGCGAGCGGCCCCGGCGGCAGCGGCGCGGCCCCGGCGAGCGTCCCGGCCGGCGCGCCCGCGTCCGCCGGCCGCCCGGCGGCGGTGGCGGCCGCGAGGGCGCGGTCGAGGTCGGCGTAGCCGAACGGCTTCGGGAGCACGGCGGCCGCGCCGAGCTCGCGCGCCCGGGGCAGGAACTCGTGGAAGGCGGACATCGCGATGGTGCGCGGGGCGCTCCTCTGGCCGCGCAGGCGCTCGAGCACCTCGAAGCCGTCGCGCCGGGGCATCACCAGGTCGAGCAGCAGGAGGGCGGGCGCGAGCCGCGCGCACAGCGTCAACGCCTGCGCGCCGTCGCGGGCGCGGACCGCGACGTACCCGCGCTCCCGCAGCATCGCCTCGAGGACCTCGGCCAGGGCGTCGTCGTCCTCGGCCACGAGCACGGTGGTCCCCCCGCCGACCTCGAGCGGCGGACTGCGCATCGAGGTCTAGGTAAGGGCCGCGCCGAGGCGGCGCAACCGCCGCCCCGCCGGCGTCAGCGCGCCGTCGCCGCGGCGCCGGTCGCCAGCCGGGCCGCGTGCAGCGCGGCGCCCTCGGCGATGGCGAGGTCGGGGCTGACGGTGGCCGCGATCTCGCGCTCGAAGAGGCCGGCGAGGGCGTCGCGCACGAGCGGCATCTGCGTCACCCCGCCCGAGAGCACCACCTGCCCGACGTCACGCGCGTCGAGGCCCGCGGCGGCGAGCGCCTCGCGGCACACCTCGAGCGACCGCTCCACGAGCTCGCCGCACCGCGCCGCGAGCGTCGCCGCGTCGAGCGGCACCCGTAGGTCGATCGGGCCCGCCGGGCCGCGCGCGGCCGCGGGCACCTCGATGACGGCGGTCGGGCAGACGCCGAGCTGGCGCTTGGCCTCCTCGGCCGCCATGAGCAGCCGCTGCCACTCGACCGCGCGCTGCCGCACGTCGACGCCGGTCTCGTGCCAGAAGCGGTCGGCGGCGAGCCGGGCCAGCGCGAGATCGAAGTCGTCGCCGCCGAGCCAGGCGTCGCCGCGGCTCGCGAGCACCCGCGACCGCTCCATGCTGAGGTCGAGCAGGGTGAAGTCGAAGGTGCCGCCGCCGACGTCGTACACGGCCACGACCTCGTTGCGGCTCTCGGCGTGCCCGTAGGTGAGGGCGGCCGCGACCGGCTCCGCGACGAGGTCGAGCACCGCGAGGCCGGCGAGCTCCGCCGTGCGGCGCAGGGCGGCCTGCTGCTCCGGCCCGAAGGTCACCGGCATGCTGAGCACCGCGCGGGTGGGCCGGGCGCCGAGCTGCCGCGCCGCGAGGTCGAGGGCATGGCCGATGATGGCGGCGCAGAGCTGCGGCACGGCGTAGAGCTGGTCCTCGATGCGCAGGACGATGCGGTCCTGCGGCCCGCGCTCGCTGCGGTAGCCCGCGCCGCCGAGCAGCCCCTGGATGAGCGGGTCGTCGTAGGAGCGGCCGAGGAGGCGCTTGAGCGAGGGGAACGCCCGCCGCGGGTCCACGGCGAGCAGGTCGCGCGCCGCCCAGCCGACCACGGGCGCGCCTCCCGCGGGGTAGGCGATGATCGACGGGACGAGCGCGCGCCCCTCGGCATCGACCACGAGCTCCACGGCGCCGCCCGCGGCCACGGCGATGCGCGTGTAGGTCGTGCCGAAGTCGATCCCGAGCACGGCCCCGGCGGTCGCGCGCGGGCGGGGCGGGGCGGGCGCGGGCGCGGGCGCGGGCGCGGGCGCGCGCTCCGGACGGGCCGCGAGCGCGGCGCGCGCCGTGGCCGCGAGCTCGACCCCGTAGAGCGTCGTCAACGGCGCGAGCACCGGCGGCGGCTCGGGTGGCGGCGGCTCGGGCGGCGGCGGCGCAGGCGGCGGCCCGCCGCCGGCCTTCGCGACCTCCTCGAGCACCAGCATGTCGATGCTGTGGCGCGCGTCGAGGCGCATGCCGAACCCGGGGGAGCGCCGGTCGGCGGCGGCCTGCTCGGGCGTGCGCACGTGGGCGCAGGCGCCGTGCAGCACGAGCACGTTCTGGTCCGGCAGCTCGAGCGTGACCTCGAGGCGGGCGCCGACCGGCGGCGGCTGGCGCGTCGGGATGAACATGCCGCCGCTCGTGATGTTCGAGCTGGCGAGCCGCTGCGCGGTGCCCCAATCCGGGCAGCGCAGCTTCACGCGCCAGTCGACCTCCTCGCGCGGCTGGGCGCGAGCCTTGGCGTCCTCGTCGCTCATGGCAGGTAGCCCGCAGTCGGGACGACGACATACTAGCACGGGCAGTGCCAGTGCGCTCTGATACCATCAGGCGCCATATTCCGCGGGGTTACGCGCCGTTCGAGGAGGTGCGAAGCCGCGCCGGGACGAAACGCGGCCTACCGTCGGACGGAATTGGGCTGCGTCTCGGAATTGAACCGCCAAGACGCCAAGACACCTGCGACTGGCAGCACGTGGGCCTCGATCCGTGCTCCTCTGCCTTGGCGTCTTGGCGGTTCAGTTGTCCGGCTCGCTTTTCGGCTTTGGTCTCAGGGCGTGGCGGCGCGCAGCCGGGCGGCGAGGGCGGCCAGGCTCTCGGTCGAGGGCACGATCCGCAGCGGGGCCAGGGTCGCCTCGAGGAACGCGACCTGGCCCGGGTCGTCGAGGTCGGCGCACAGGAGCGCCGGGAGGCGGCTCCCGCCGGCCCGCAGCGCGCGCAGGATGAGGATGCCCTGACTCTCGCTCAGCCGGCGGCGCTCGTCGGGCTCGAGCGCCGGGTGCGCCTCACCGCGCTCGTCGACGAGCTCCTCCGGGGGCGTGCGGCGGAAGTCGAGGTCGAGCACGACGCCCTGGGCGGACGCGGCGGCGGCGAGGAGCGCGGCGGCCCCGCCGACGCGGGC
The DNA here is from genome assembly GCA_036504295.1 of Polyangia bacterium. Classification (GTDB taxonomy): domain Bacteria; phylum Myxococcota_A; class Polyangia; order JACRCY01; family JACRCY01; genus DASXVK01. The sequence goes on along the minus strand of DASXVK010000735.1, from coordinate 1,436 downwards.
GAAGCGGAACTCGCCGCCGAGGAAGCGGGCGAAGCGGGTCACGTACTCGGTGCCGTCTTCGCACACGAGCCAGAGCGGACGCGCCGGGGCGGGATCGCCTAGGCTGGGAAGCATGCGCCCACCGCCTTTCTGAGTGGGAGGGTCTCGGGCCGCACGACGAGGTGGCCGCGCCACTCCCGCGTGAGGTCGCGCACGAGGCTCAGGCCCCGGCCGCTCTCGCGGGTCTCGATCTGCGCGAGGTCGAGCTCCTGCGGCGACGAGTCGCCGATGAGCAGCGTGAGGAGCCGCCGGCCGGTGGCGTCGCGCTCGTCGTCGATCCGCACGAGGACCTTGCCGCCCTGCGCCGCGCCCACCGCCGCCTGCGCGTTGCGCAGCAGGTTCGCGAAGATCGTCGCCAGGGCGCGCCGCTCGACCGGGAACTCGAGCGCGATGGCGCCGAGGAGCAGCGCGGGCGGGGTCCAGCCGCCGCCGCCCTCGCGCAGCTCGGCCTCGAGCGCGGCGATCCACTCGACGACGACGCCGGCGTCGAGCCGGGTGCGGGGGCCCTGCTTGAGCAGCGCGGCGAGACGCTCGGAGTGCACCTCGCGCAGCCGCCGGTCGACGGCGGCGACGGCGGCGGCGGGGCCGTCGCCGGTGACGAGCGCCTCGGCGCGGCGCAGGTCGCGCGCGAGCGGACCGAAGATCGGCTCGCGGCCGAGCGGCCGCAGGCTGACGCCGCGGGCGCGCGCGGCCCGCCGCAGCCGCGCGTAGCACTCGGCGACGACGGTGGAGGCGGGCTGCGGCTGCGTGAGCGCGCGGGCCACCTCCTCGCGCGGCGCCTCGCCGTGCTCGAGGAGGCTGAGGACGCTCGCGCGGTGCTTGATGACGTCGTGGCGGATCTCCGCGACGGCGCGCGCGACCTCGGGGAAGAGCTCGGGCCGGGCGCGTAGCGCCCGCGTGACGCGGCGGCCGCGGAAGAGCGCCAGCACGGCGACGAGGACCAGGGCGACCGGCGCGAGGGCGCCGAGCAGGAGCCGCTGGCGGTGCGCGCGGGCGGCCGCCGCGCGGCTGCGCAGGAGCCGGTCGCGCAGGGCGTGCGCCTCGGCGAGCCCGGGGCTGCCCTCGCGGGCGCCGCCGACGAAGCGGTCGAGCCGTCCGAGCGCCTCGGCCTCGCGGCCGCGCGCGACGAGGTGGCGGGCGAGCGGCCACTCGGCGGTGACGACACCGCGGCGGGCGGCCTCCTCGAGGTCCGGGGCCAGCTCCGCCAGCAGGTCCGCGGGCGCCCGCGCGGCGACGCCGGCGAGCCGCTCGAGCGGGCCGCGGGCGCCGGGACGGGCCCGCGCGGCGATCTCGTAGCAGCGGGCCGCGGCCGCGAGGTCGCCCATGAACTCGTGCACCGCGCCGAGCGGCTCGGCGCGCGCGGGCGTGTCGGCGCAGCGGCCGCCGAGGGCGGCGAG
>DASXVK010000734.1:0-12972 GCA_036504295.1 Polyangia bacterium | reverse complement strand
GCGCCGCTACGCGCCGAACGGCGTGGCGCTCGGCGGCCTCATCGCGAACTCGTGCTTGCCGACCACCGACCGCGACCTCCTCTCGCGCTTCGCGGCGCGGCTGAACACCACCGTCGTCGCCTTCCTGCCCAAGGAGGCCGGGGTCATCGCCGCCGAGAAGCAGCGAAAGACGATGGTCGAGTCCGAGCCGGACTCGGAGATGGCCGGCCTCGTGCGCGGGCTCGCCGACGCCATGGTCGGGCTGGACCCGGCGAAGGCGCCGATGCCCGAGACCATGACCGACGACGAGTTCTTCGCGTTCTTGCAGGACGGCCAGTGAGCGCGGCCCCCGAGGCGCCGGCGGGCCGAGGGTCGCTGCAGGGCAAGACCCTCGTCGGCGGCCCCAAGAGCCGCGCCCGCCTCGCCACCCTCCTCGGGCTGGACGTCGAGGGCACGGGCGGCCTCAGCCAGGTGGCCGCGGTCGCCTGGGCCCAGGACCACCTCGAGGTCGAGGTCGCGGGCCCCGGCGAGCAGCACGTCGTCTTCTACCTCGACCGCAGCCGCGACGACAAGCCGCGGCTCCTCGCGAACCAGCACCTCGTGCTGTACTACCGCGGCGGCACGATGTGGCCCGAGCTGGAGGCCCGCCTGCGCCGGACCGGCCTGCGGCGGCTCGAGGGCAAGACCGTCGAGGACCTCGCCGCGCTCATCGCCTCCGACGACCGCGTCGATCCGGCGCGCGACCGCCCGCCGCGCGTGGACGCGACCGACCAGCAGACCTTCGACCGCCAGTCGCTGCTGAGCACCTGGGCCTCGGGCGACATGTGGTACCAGTTCTTCGCCACGGCGGAGATCGGCCGCGCCCGGCTGGACTCGCTCGACATCTTCGACCGCTGCACCTTCATCCAGCACTGCGACCGCGACTGCCTGCAGGTGTCGCCCCGGACGTGCGTCTCGATGATCGAGCGGGTGTTCTATCCCTGGTACGACCGGGTGCGCCGCATCGGCCGCGCCCGCGACCTCGCCGCGCCGGCGACGATCGCGCCCCCGGGCGGGCCGGGCAACGAGGCGCGCCACTCGATGTGCACGACCGACATCGGCGAGAGCGACGTCGTGATGGGCTCGACGGACAAGCTGACGGGGGTGCTCGACCACGTGCTCTCGCGCGGCGTCGACAACATGCTCTTCCTGAGCTGCACCTGCGTGCCGTTCATGACCGGCGAGGACGTCGAGTCGATCGTGAAGCGCTACCGCGCCAAGACCGACAAGCCGTTCTTCTATCTGACGACCACGCCGCAGTCGAGCGCCGGGGTGTTCCGCGAGGTGCTGGTGCGGCGGCGCCAGGCGGCCGAGGCGCAGACCCCCGTCGCCGACCCGCACGCGGTCAACCTCATCGGCTTCGCCCGCGGACCGGCCCTGGAGGAGCTGAAGGGGCTGCTCGGCGCGGCCGGCGTCCCGGTCAACGCGGTCTTCATCCCGGACATGAACTTCGGCGCCATCGCCGACCTGCCGCGCGCGCCGCTGCACATCATGTACCCGAACGCCGCGTGGCAGAGCATCTACGACCAGCTCCTGTTCGACTCGCGCATCCGCTCCGTCGCGCCGGCGGCGCCGTACGGCGTGACCGGGACGCGGCGCTGGGTGGGCGAGGTCGCCGCGGCCGCCGGCGTCGCCGCCGACGCCGAGGCCGTGGTCGCGCGCGCGTTCGCGCCGCACCGGGCCGAGTGGGACGAGCTCCGGGGCCGCGCCGCCGAGCACCGCCTCGGCTTCGTCGTGGGCGCGGACGAGGTGTACCGCCTCTGCGATCCCGCCGCGACCTGGGGCGTGCCGCTCCTCTCCTTCGCCGAGGAGATGGGCTTCGCCGTCGACGTCATGATCGGCGTGGGCGACCGCGAGGCGGCGCGCGAGGCCGCGGCGAAGGTGCACGGCGTCTTCGCCGAGCCCCCCCGGCACACCATCAAGGCGTTCCGCGACCCGGCGCGGCTCACCGCCCTCCTCGCGTCGGGCACGTTCGCGGCGGTCTACTCGGAGCACCTCTTCGATCGGCGGCTGACCGCCGCGGGCAAGGCCCAGTTCAGCCTGCAGGAGTTCGAGCCGGGGCTCGCCGGCGCCGTACGGACCGCGCGGCGGCTCCTCACCGTATGCCGGCTGCCGTTCTACCGGCGGTACGGCCGCTACCTCCAGCCGGACCCGCTGCCGCCGGACCCGCTGCCGCCGGGCGGCGGCCGCAGGGGCCCGTCGAAGCTCGCCGGTCCCGGCGCCGCCGCCGAGGGGAGGTGGGCGTGAGCGCCCCGCCGGCCGCACGGGCGGGCGCCGCGCCGGGCGAGGTCGACTGGTCCGACCGGGTCTCGCTCTCGTTCACCATCGGCGTCTACCTGGCGATCAACGCCCTGCGCGACGCCTACCTCGTCGTCGACGCGCCCGACTGCGCGCACCTCAAGACCCAGTTCGTCCAGGGCAACCACGACTGGCTCTCGACGCTCGCCAGCGTGAACGGGGTCCACCGCGTCGCCAACACCGACCTCCACCCGTGGAAGATGGTGCCGGCGCGCGACGACTCCATCGAGTCGCTGCTCCAGCAGATGGCCGACTACGCCGGCGCCGGCGTCGTGCTGATCACGTCGATGCCGATGGCGACGATCACCGGGGTCGACTACGACCGGCTCACGCGGCGCGTGAGCGCGGCCGCCGGCAAGCCGGTGGTCAACATCCCCGGCGACGCGCTCGATGGCGACTGGCTGGACGGCTACGCCGCCACGCTCAAGGCCCTCGCCCGCACGCTCGACGTCGGCGGCGGCCGCCCCGCGCCGGACAACGTGGCCGTCGTCGGCTACCTCATGGACCGCAACGAGGGCGACCACCAGGCGAACCTGCGCGAGATGGAGCGGCTCCTCGGCGGTCTCGGGCTGAACGTCGTCTCGGTGTGGCTGTCGGGCAAGGGCGTCGCGGACCTCACGCGCGTGCGCGACGCCGCCGCGATCGTGTCGCTGCCGTACGCGCGCGAGGCGGCGGAGATCCTCGCGCGGCGCCTGCACGTCCCGCTGATCGACACCGCGCTCCCCGTCGGCCTCGCGGCGACCGAGCGCTGGCTGCGCCAGGTGGCGGAGGCGTTCGGCCGCAGCGACCGCGTCGAGCCCCTCCTCGAGCAGGAGCTGCGGCGCGCGGCCCCGCTCGCCGAGTTCATCATCCCGTACCAGCTCCTCCACCGCGCGATGGTCTTCGTGGGCGATCCGCACCTCGGCTGCGCCCTCGACGAGATGGCGGAGGAGATCGGCGTCCGCGTCGAGCGCCACCTGGTGCTCGCGCGCCGCTCCCACTGCCGCGCGCTCCTCGCCCGCTGCGGCGCGGAGCGCGTGACGATCGACCCCAAGCGCAACACGCTCTCGCGGCTCGTCAGCGAGCTCCTCGGCGCCGGCCGGTGCGACCTGCTCGTCACGAACAGCACCGCCGTGTCGCCCGGACCGTGCCCCGCGGCGATCGTCGAGCTCGGGTTCCCCTCCTACTTCACGCACGCGCTCGACGACCGCCCGTTCCTGTTCGGCCGCGGCTTCGCCGTGCTCGTCGAGCGCATGGCGAACGAGCTGCGGCGCGCCGAGCTCCTCACCTCCAACCCGAACGACCGCGGCCGCTAGCCAGGCTCGCGGGGCCGGCCCTCGCGCGCGAGGCGGGCATACGCCTCGAGCACGAGCCGCGCCACCGCGCGCTTCGTCGCCGAATCGAGCGGCAGCTCGCCGTCGTAGCGCAGGCCGAAGCCGGGGACGCTCACGAAGTAGTCCTCGCCGGGGACGGCCCGGTGCAGCCCCACGACGAGGCGCTCGGGCCCGCGCGCGAGGGCGACCTTGAGCGCCCGGCGGCTCCCGGGCTCCACCGCGACGACCTTGACGGCGCGGACCTCGAAGCCGCGCAGGCGGGGCCTGGAGGCGAGGCGGCGCAGCCCGGACCACAGCCAGCCGTGCGGGCCGCCGGCCGCGGTCACCCACCCGGGCTCATCGTCCGGCGGCGCGGTCGCGGGCGGCGCGCCCGGCGCGGCCGCGGGCGGCGCGCCCGGCGCGGCCGCGGGCGGCGGCGCGGCCTCGTCCCGGCGGCGGGCGGCGATGAAATCCTCCGCCTGCCCCGCGTCGAGGCCCACCCGCCGCAGCACCTCGCGCGGGTCGACCGCCGACGGGATCGGCGCCTGTTCGGCGGTCGGCGCGTAGTCGGGGAACTGGCTCCCGAGGAACGTCCCCGGGCAGATGTCGCGCAGCGTGCAGCCCCGGCACACGTGGCCGTACACGTCGAGCGCCGGGGGCAGCTCGAGGCTCGGCATCTCGCGAATGCTCGACTGGTCCGCGAAGTTGAAGAGCAGGTCGTAGTGCCGCGCCGCGCGCCGGAGGTCCGACGAGAGGTGCTCCATCCCCGGCAGCGCGCACAGGGGGAACCCCTGGAAGCTGAGGTCGCTGAACTCGAGGCCGAGCTCGCCGAGGCGCTCGAGCTCCGCCCGCAGCCGGGCGAGGGGGATCCGCGCCGCGGCGCTCGCCGCCGCCGCCGCCGCCCCCGCCTCGCCGTAGCGCAGGAGCTGGCGGAACGTGACCGAGGGGCGCCAGTGCGGGAGCTGGCGGCCCGCGAGCCGCAGCACGTCGAGGAGGTGGTCCGCCAGGCCGCCGTGGGCGATGACGTTCAGGTTGAGGACGAGCGGCGCGGCGCCCGCCGGCGGCGCCGCGAGCTGCGCGTCGATGTTCGCGAGCGCCCGCAGCACGTAGGCCCAGCGCGCGGCCTTCGTGCGGGTCGCGCGCACGAAGCTCGCCTCGTCCCAGCAGTTGAGCGAGAGCTGGATCTCGCTCAGCCCGGCGGCGACGCACGCCGCGACCAGGCCCGGCTCCGCCAGCTTCTGGCCGTTCGTGAAGACGCTCACCCGCAGGCCGCGCGCCGCGGCGTGGCGAAAGAGGTCGAGGACGTCGCGGCGCAGCAGCGCCTCGGCGCCCATGAACACGATCATCTCGACCTTCCGCGCCGCCTCGTCGATGAGCGCGAGCGCCTCCTCGCGCGTGAGCTCGCGCTTGCCGGCGCGCTCGCCCTCGAAGCAGAAGTAGCACCGCTGCTGGCACCGGCGCGTCACGTTGAGGGCCACGTGGCTCGGGGTCTCGAGCCGCGGCCCGGCCGGCGTCCCGCCCCGGGCGGCGGCGATCGGCGCCGCGCGCGGCGGCGCGTGCAACGGCGGGACGCTGAGCCCCTCCAGGGCGCGCACCTCGGCTTCGCTCATCACGCCGACGGAGCGGTCGAGCTTCTCCTCGACCGCGTCGCGGTACGCCGCGGGGATGAGCGCCCGGTGGCGCGGGTACCACTTCTCGAGCAGCGCCAGGTCGGGTCCCAGCCGCGCCTGCTCCTGCAGCGCCGCGACGAACGGGTGGTCGCACTCGATCTTCTGGAAGACGTAGTACCAGATGTGGTGCCAGTCGAAGAAGGGCCGGTCGAAGATCGCCCGGAGGTGATCGATCTGCAGGAAGTGATCGAAGAGCGCCGCCGGCACCCGCTGCCCCAGGGCGATGTGGGCGAGCAGCAGCTTCTTGAAGCACTTGTCGCAGCGCATGCAGTAGCTCGGACCGCGGTAGTAGCAGGAGGCGGTCTTGCCGGCGTAGCGGCTGCGCGCGACGACCTTCGCGGTGGCGACCTCGCTGAGACCGATCGTGCTGGCCGCGAGCCGCAGGCCCAGCAGCCCGCCCTCGCCCAGCAGCAGCGGGTCCTCGCTCCGCCGCGCCTCGCCCTGCGGCGGCGCGAACGGCCGGAACGACCACCCGGTCGCGGCGCCCTCCAGGTAGCCGCCGAAGTGCGCGACGCACAGCACGTGGGCCGCCTCGACCGTGTCCAGGCCCAGGCTGTCGGCGAGGTAGAGGGGCGCGAGCACGCTGGCGTCGCTGTGCCACTGGGGGTAGGGGCGGAAGAGGACCTCGTGGCCGTCGCCGAGCGCGACCACCTCGCGCCCGTCCTCCCCGAGGAGCCGGCCGAGGGCGCGCGCGTGCTCGAGCTCGACCAGCACGTCGCCGTCCGCGGCGAGCTCGGGGTGCGGGACGCGATCGAGGAAGAGGTGCACCGTCTCGGGCGGCAGGAGCAGGCTCGCGGCGGTGGAGTCCATGCCGCCGGAGAAGAGGAGGCTGGGGCGCGCGCGCGGCGGGCAGGCGCGCGGCCGGAGCGTCGGGTCGACGGCGGCGAAGCCGATGCCGTGCAGCTCCTCCACGGCGCGCGCCAGCTCGGCGGAGACGGCGAACGGCAGCGCGAGCGAGGTGCCGATGAAGGGGCGCAGGGCCATGAGGACGGCGGCGCCGTGGAGGTCGGGGTGGATGTGGGTGAAGCAGGCGGGGAGCTTCACCTCGTACTCGCCGCCGCGCAGCGCGAGATCCCGGGGCTGCGCGCCGAAGGGGTTGCGCAGCGGCACGGCCTCCCGATCGCCGGCCTCCGGCGTCACGCGGTAGCGGAAGGACTGTTCGGCGAAGGTCACCTCGACGCGCATGCGCCCGCCAAAGCTTAGCCGACGTGGCCCGCCCCGACAAGGCGCAGCGTCGAGAGACTCGCGCCAGAGTGGCTTGACTCGCTCTGGCGGTCAGGCCATATTCCCCGGATGCCTGACGGGTTGCGCGCGGTGGTCTCGACGGGTACCGACGACGGCGGGGTGGAGTTCTTGCTCGACCTGGGGGTCTACCCGCTCGAGGTGGTCATGGGCAGCGGGTACGTCTTCATCGACCGCTGCTACGTCTTCATCGACAAGACGGCGTCGGACAAGGCGCGGGTCGTGCTCGGTCGCAAGCCGGTCACGCCGCCCGAGGCGATGCCGGGGATCGCCGGGGACTTCCAGAACGAGCTGCTCTCCCAGGCGCTCCGGCTCCAGATCGGCGCGCGGCACGACCGGCTGCGCGAGGTGCTGGTGACCCGCGCCCTCTTCGGCGCCGCACCGGAGCTGGACGAGGGCGCCGACACGACGCTCGGCGACATCGACGCCGAGTTGGCCGGCTCGCCGCACGTGCCCGCGGACAGCGACGACTACCTCGACGACCCGCTCGGCATCGCCGTGCCGTGGGAGCAGAAGGCCGCGGCGGCCGACGGCGCCGCGGCGCCCGCCGCCCCGGCCGCGGACCCTGCGCCGGCGGCGCAGCCCGCCGCCGAGCCCGAGCGGGGTCCCGGCGGAGAGGCGCAGTGAGCGTCCCCCGGATCGCCACCGGCGCCGCCGTGCCCGAGGCGGGCGTGGCGCTCGAGGGCGTCGGTCACTTCCGGTTCCGGCGCGTCGGCGAGCGCATGGTCCTGACGAACGACACCGGCGACTATCAGGTCCTCACGACCGACGAGTTCAACGACCTCGTCACCGGGCGGCTCCCGCGGGGGACGCCGCTGCACGCGTCCCTGCTCGAGAAGGGCTTCCTCGACGGCGGCCGCACCGAGGCGGAGACGCAGGCGCGGCTGGCGCAGCGCAAGGCCTTCCTCAACGTCGGCCCGTACCTGCACGTCTTCATCACCTCGCTGCGCTGCAACCAGACGTGCCTCTACTGCCACGCCAGCCGCCGGGCGATGGACTCCACGCAGCACGACATGTCGACGGAGGTGGCGGAGCGCTCGGTGCAGGTGGCGCTGCAGAGCCCCGCGCCGGCGATCACGCTGGAGTTCCAGGGCGGCGAGCCGCTCGCGAACTTCGCGATCGTGCGCTACGTGGTCGAGCGCGCGCTCGAGCTGAACGCGACCGCCCGCAAGACGCTGGCCTTCTCGCTCGTCAGCAACCTCAGCCTCATGGACGAGGAGAAGCTCGCCTTCATCCTCGACCACGGCGTCCAGGTGTGCACGTCGCTCGACGGCCCCGAGGACCTCCACAACCAGAACCGCCCCATGCCCCACGGCAACTCGCACGCCGAGACCGTGCGCTGGATGGAGCGCATCAACCAGGGCTACGTCGACCGCGGCCTCGACCCGGCGCTGTACCACGTCGAGGCGCTCACGACCGTCACGCGCCAGTCGCTCGGGCGCGGCCGCGAGATCGTCGACGAGTACGTCCGGCGCGGCCTCAAGGCTGTCTTCATGCGGCCGCTCAATCCGTTCGGCTTCGCGCAGAAGACGAGCGACCGGACCGGGTACACCGCCGCCGAGTTCCTCGCCTTCCACCGCGAGGTGCTCGACTACGTCGTCGAGCTGAACCTGGCCGGCACCGAGATCCTCGAGCGGTTCGCGACCATCTTCCTGGTGAAGATCCTCACCGGCGACGACCCGAACTACCTCGACATCCGCTCGCCGTGCGGCGCCGGGGTCGGCCAGATCGCCTACAACCACGACGGCGCGGTCTTCTGCTGTGACGAAGGCCGCATGCTGCACCAGATGGGCGACTCGATGTTCCGCATGGGCGACGTCGGGTGCCACGGCTACGGCGATCTCGTCGAGAGCAACGTCGTCCGCTCGCTGCAGGTCGCCTCGTGCCTGGAGGCGCTGCCGGCGTGCTCCGACTGCGCCTACCTGCCGTACTGCGGCACGTGCCCGGTCTTCAACTACTCGACCCAGGGCAACATCTTCGGGCGCATGCCGGACAACGACAAGTGCAAGATCCACATGGGCATCATGGACCACCTCTTCGAGCTGCTCGCCGGCGCAGACCAGCGCGTACGCGAGGAGGTGTTCGAACGCTGGGTGGAGAGCCGCGAGCGCCCCTTCTTCGCCCACGAGTTTTGATCAGGCGGTACGTGAATGAGTGACGCGGATACGGTGCTGAGGTTCCATCGCGACGTCTACCCGCTCGAGGCGGTGCAGAGCGCGGTCACGGCGTTCGGCGGCCGCGCCCGCGGCGCGGTCGCGACCGTGGGCGAGTACCACGAGGTCGTGATCGCGGCGGATGACGCCGCCGCTGCGGCGCAGATCGGCGCCGAGCTGGCCAACTACGCGCTCGCGGCCACCGTGGCCGGCGCGGCCGGCGGCCCCGGCGCCGACGAGGCGTCCCCGCCGGCCTGAGCGCGCGCCGGGCCACGGTCGACCGGCCGCGCGCGCCCGCCCGTCGCGGCGCTCGCGATCGTCGCCCGTCGTGATAGACTGCGCCCCATCATCAGGAGGGCTCGATGTGGTTCGGCTCACGGTGGCGGCGCGCGCTGCCGCTCGTCTGCTTCGTCTTCGTGATCGGCTGTCGCGGTGAGAAGCCGCGCGCCCCGGTCGCGCCGCCCCCGCCGCCCCCGCCCCCGGCGTCCGCGCCGGCGAGCCAGCTCGCGGCGTCGGCGCCGGCGCCGGCGCCGCCGCCGGCGCCCCCGGTCTCGGCTCCGATCGTCAAGCAGCGGGCCGAGCTGCGCGAGCTGCAGGCGAAGCTCCAGGCCCGCGCCGACGCCGTCGCCAAGGGCGAGGCCGACATCGCGACGGTGTGGCGCGAGGTGCCGTCGCACCTCGAGGCGCTCAGGAAGGCGGTCGGCGGCAAGGGGCCGAAGAAGATGAACCTCGCCCCGGCGCTCGCCCTCGTCCGCGAGCGCTTCGACTTCCTGGTCGCCTGCCGCGCGGTGAAGGCGAACGACCCGGCGGCGTGCGACCAGGCCGCCCCGCTCGGGCCCCAGTCGGTGGCGTGGTGCAAGGGGCAGCTCTTCTTCGTCCGCACCTTCCTGCCGCAGATCTTCCAGGAGAAGAAGTGCGAGCCCCCGACGCTCGCGCGGGTCGCCGGCACCCTGCGCCTCGACCGGGCCCAGACCGAGGGCTTCTGCGGCGCCATCGCGGAGCGCACCACCGCCCGGTGCCCGGCGCAGCCCGCCGGCCTGCGGCCGCTGTGCCTCGCCCTCGCGAGCCGCGACGCCAGCATGTGCGGGCCGCCGCCGAAGGACACGGAGGGCGGGCCCGGCAAGGAGCGCTACTGTCCGGAGCTGGTCGCGGCCATGCGCGCGCTCGAGAACAAGGATGCGTCGCTGCTGCCGGCGGAGAACGACATGGGCACCTACGTCGGTCTGCTCCTGGCCGCGCCCGTGAGCTGCGAGGACCGGTTCCGCGCGAGCTTCCAGCACGACGTCGGCAGCCAGTATCAGATCAAGTAGCCGCCGGCGCGCGCGTCAGCGCGGCGGCCGCCCGCGCCTCCGCAGCGCGGCGGCCAGGCCGCGGACGGCGGTCTGCTTGGCCGGGCTGTCCAGCGGCGTCGCGTCGGAGTACGCGACCGTGAGATCCCCGGCGGCGAGGTAGAACCGCTGCCCGTGCCCCCGTCGCTCGACGTGCACGTCGACGCGCTCGGGCGCGCCCGCGCCGGCGGGCCGCTCGAGGGCCACGACGACGTAGCTGCCGCCGCCGGCCCCGAGCGAACGGACGTGAAAGCCGCCGAGCTGCGCCGGGGCGGGCGCCGGACGCAGGCGCGCCTCGAGCTCGGCGAGCAACGCCTCGGTCGCGTCCGGCGTCGGCGGCCGCGGCCGCGGGGCCGGGGTCGCCGCGCACCGCTGCCGGAGGCGCGCGAGCACCTGCTCGGCGCTCGCCGTCGGGTCCGCGGCGACCTCCGCGACGGCCGCCGCGAAGAGGGCGAGGGCGTCCGGCCAGAGATCCCGCCGCTCGCGCTGCAGCTCCTGGATCGTCCCCGCGAGCGCGTCGTCGGGCGGGAAGGGACGCATCGGCTGCACGCGGCAGGCGAAGCGATACAGCTCCGCGATCTCGGGGCGGCGGAAGCGCCAGGGGACCTCGCGCTGATCCGCGAAGAAGAAGCAGCCGGAGTCATAATAGTGGAAGGCCGCGGGGCTCTCGGCGAGCAGGCCGTCGCGCCGCGCCAGCTCGGTGAGCGGGGCGCCGGGGATCGCCTGCAGCTTGGAGGTCAGCGCGAACGCCGGCGCGGGGATCGCGGTCCGGCGCATCCGCTCGAGGTTGATCTCGAGGTCGGGGATCGTCGTCCACGGCGTGAAGAGGATGATGCTGTAGCCGCCGTGCTGGCTGAAGCAGAACGTCCCCGGGTAGGCGCGCTCCCAGCGGATCGCCAGCTCGAAGCAGCGGTCGATCTGCTCCGGCGTGAGGCCCTTGTTGAGGCGGTCGTTCTCGTCGGGCGAGAAGTTCTCGACCCCGAGGTTGTAGACGTTGATCGAGTGGCCGGCGCGCGCGAGCTCGGGGAGGAGCGGCTCGATCTGCCGCGCCACGCCGAGCAGCTCGTCGACGCGGAAGCTGAAGAAGAAGCGGCTCGGCGGGAAGCCGTCCGCGAGCACGCGCCCCAGGAACCGGCCGATCCGCAGGGCGACGGCGGTGCCGTCGATGACGAAGTCCCGGGCGGCGGTCGCGCGGTCCGGCGTGGCGAGCGCGAGCCGGCACTGCCGCAGCGCCAGCTCCACCGGCGGCGTCGCGTAGTGGTAGGGGAGGTCGCCGGGGCCGAAGCAGAAGGAGCAGCCGCAGGCGCGCACGCCCGGCGGCAACGCGAGATCCCGGAAGAAGCGGTTGCGCGCGAGCGGGCGCTTGTACTGGCACTCGGGGCCGGCCTCGATGTGGAGCGGCGCGGCGGCCGGGGGCGGGGCGCCGGGCGACGGCACCAGACGCGACTCGAACGCCGGGGTCACCACGTCGACGAGGTAGCCGTCCGGCGGCGCCCCCGCGGCCTCGAGCCCGAGCCAGGCCGGGAGCCAGGACGCGGCGCAGCGCACGAGCCGCTCGAACGGCGCCTCCGCGCCATCCTCGACGACGACCGCGGGGAAGCGGGCCCGAAGCTGCCGCGCGAGCTCGGCGCCGAGCCGCTCGGAGAGCACGACGTGGGTCGGCGCGAAGGCGGCGATGGCGTCGAGGAGCGCGGCGCGCTCGGCCTCGCCGAGCTCGATGACGTAGCACGAGCGCGAGTCCAGGCCGCTCGGGCCCCAGCAGCACAGCCACAGCGCCGGGATCCCGAGCGCGCGGGCCTGGCCCTGGAAGAAGGGGTAGTTCTTGCTGCGGACGTGGCTGTAGCGGTTCGGGAGGAGGAACTCGAGCAGCAGGAGACGGCGCGCGGCGCTCTCCGACATCGGGCGAAAAGTATACGGGCCCCGCTGGTCGCCAGCAACTCACGCCGACGGCGCTGGGGGCGTCGCGTGCTACACTCCCCGGCATGGCTTCCGGCGACACGCCGGTCTTCCTGCCGGTGCCCGGCCCCTGCGATCTCCGGTGCGCCTGGTGCAACTGGCGCGGCCGCGAGCCGGCGCCCGCGGCGGACGCCCTGGCCCGGCTCCGCGGCGAGCTGGACCGGCTCGCCGCCGACGGTGCGCGCGCGGTCGGGCTCGGCCTCTTCGCCACCGAGCCGACGACCCACCCGGCGCTCCCCGAGGTCATCCGCCATGCGCGGGGGCTCGGGTTCGAGCGCGTGACGCTGTCGACGAGCGGCCTGCGGTTGGCCGATCGCGCCTACCTGCGCGAGCTCCAGCGGGCCGGGCTGTCGGACGTGGTCGTGACGCTCGGCAGCCTCGAGCACGGCCTCGCCGACGCCCTCTTCGGCCACCCGGGCGCCACCGCGGCGAAGCTCGCGGCCGTCGAGAACTGCGTCGCCGAGGAGATCCCCGTCGTCGCGATGCTGCTCTTCCTCCGGCCGATCCTGCACGGCCTCGCGGACGCCGCCGATCGCCTCGCGCGCACGCTGGCGCGGGCGCGGCTGAGCCTGGTGCACGGCTGCGTCGCGGACCCGGTCCCCGACACCAGCCCGGCACGGTTCGCGCTCCTGTGGCCGCGCCTCGGCGAGCTCGCGTGGACCATCGCGCGGGTCCGTGAGCGCACGCCCGGCTTCGAGCTCCACGCCCGCTCTCTCCCGCTGTGCCTCGTCGGGCAAGTCCCCGGGCTGAAGGCCGAGGCGCCCGACCCCGGACGGGGATCGCTCGTCCAGTGGATGAAGCCGCCCGCGCTCTGCGACGGCTGCGCCACCGCCGGGAGCTGCTGGGGGATCCACGCCGGCTATCTCGCCGACCCCGCCGCGGAGGTCCGCCTGCCGCTCCGTCCGGCGGCGCCGCCCCGCCTCGCCGCCCTGGCCCTGGAGCAGGCGCTGGCGGCGGACGCCGCGGACGTCGCGCCCCGCCGCCCGCCGTTCCCGTCGGCGGCCGGCGCGAGCGG
>DASXVK010000733.1:0-8757 GCA_036504295.1 Polyangia bacterium | reverse complement strand
CCACTCCGTCTCATGGTCATATTCTAGTGACCACTTGCTCCCCGCGCAAGATAGTGCGCTAGAATGCGCGGGCCCATGGCTCCGTCGCCGACCGACGCGCTCGAGCAGATCCTCGCCGGGCTCAACCCCGAGCAGCGGCGCGCCGTGGCGCACGCCGGCGGCCCGCTGCTCGTCATCGCGGGCGCCGGCACCGGCAAGACGACGACGCTCGCGCACCGGGTCGCCCACCTCATCGCCGGCGGGGTGAACCCCGGCCGCATCCTGCTGCTCACCTTCGCGCGCCGGGCCGCCGCGGAGCTGCAGCGCCGGGTGGAGGGCATCCTGCGCCGCGTGGGCGGCGAGCGCGCCGCGGGCGGCGCCAAGGTGTGGGGCGGGACCTTCCACTCGGTCGCGGCGCGGCTCCTGCGCATCCACGGTGAGGCGATCGGGCTCGGCCGCGACTTCACGATCCACGACCGCGCCGACTCCGAGGATCTGATGGGCGTGCTGCGGGCCGAGCTCGGCCTCGCCAAGGAGGGCCGGCGCTTCCCGTCCAAGTCCACGTGCGTCGAGATCTACAGCCGCTGCGTGAACGCCCGGCAGCCGCTCGGAGCCACGCTCGACGAGTCGTTCCCGTGGTGCCGCGAGCACCTCGAGGACCTCAAGACGCTCTTCCGCGCGTTCGTCGACCGCAAGGGCGAGCAGTCGGTGCTCGACTACGACGACCTGCTGCTCTTCTGGCGCGGCCTGCTCGGCGACCCGGGCGCCGGCGCGCGCGTCCGCGAGCGCTTCGACTGCGTCCTCGTCGACGAGTACCAGGACACGAACGCGCTGCAGGCCGAGATCCTGCAGCTCCTCAATCCCGGCGGGGCCGGCCTCACCGTCGTCGGCGACGACGCCCAGGCCATCTACTCGTTCCGGGCGGCGACGGTGCGCAACATCCTCGACTTCCCGGCCGTGTTCCCCGGCACCACCGTGATCACGCTCGAGGAGAACTACCGCTCGACGCCGCCGCTGCTCGCGGCGACGAACCAGATCATCGCCGAGGCCGCGGAGCGGTACGAGAAGACGCTCCGCCCGCACCGCGCGGGCGGCGAGCCCCCGGCGCTCGTCACGTGCGACGACGAGCCGCAGCAGACCGAGTACGTCATCCGGGCCGTGCTCGCGCGCCGCGAGGCCGGCGTCGCCCTGCGCGAGCAGGCGATCCTCTTCCGCGCCTCGCACCACAGCCTCGACCTCGAGCTGGAGCTCGGGCGCCGCAACATCCCGTTCCACAAGTTCGGCGGCCTGCGCTTCCTCGAGGCGGCGCACGTGAAGGACCTCCTCGCGTTCCTGCGCCTGTGCGAGAACCCGCGCGACCTCGTCTCCGGCAGCCGCGTGCTCATGCTCCTGCCGGGCGTCGGCGCGCGGCGCGCCCAGCACCTCATGGGCGTGCTCGCCGGGAGCGCCGGCAACTTCGCCGCCTGGGGGGCGCTGCGCCCGCCGGCCGCGGCCGCGGCGCTGTGGCCGGACTTCGTCCGCCTGCGCCAGGGCCTCGCCGCCAGCCGCGCCGACGTGGCCGGGCAGGTGCAGCGGGTCCGCGAGCTCTACGCCCGCGTGGCCGCCGACCGCTACGACGGCTTCGCGGCCCGCCTGCGCGACCTCGAGCAGCTCGAGCAGGTGGCGGCGCGCTACCCCGACCGCGCCACCTTCCTCACCGAGCTCACCCTCGACCCGCCGGCCTCCACCCAGGAGCTGGCCGGGCCGCCGCAGCTCGACGACGACTACCTCGTCCTCAGCACCATCCACTCGGCCAAGGGCCTCGAGTTCCGCGCCGTCTACGTCATCCACGCCGCCGACGGCAACATCCCGTCCGACCTCAGCACCGGCCGCCCGGCCGACGTCGAGGAGGAGCGGCGCCTCTTCTACGTCGCGCTCACGCGGGCGAAGGACGCGCTCGCCGTGTGCTTCCCGCTGCGCTACTACACGCGCCCCGGCAGCCGCGGCGACGGCCACACCTACGCCCAGCTCACCCGCTTCCTCTCGCCGCGGGCGCGCGACCGCTTCGCCGCCCGCACCGGGGCGCCGCCGCGGGCGGCCGACGCGCCCGACCCGGCGGCGGGCATCACCTCCGAGGAGATCCGGCGGCAGATCCGCGATCTGTGGGGCTAGTCGTCACGCCGCGTGGCGCAGGGCGTCCAGCTCGAGATCGCAGGTCGTGGCGAGCAGCCAGTCGCCGCCCCGGGCGGCGAGGGCGCCGAGCTCCTCGAGCGGCGCGACGGCCTCGAGCTGCAGGTCGTGGGCGACGAGGAGGGCCATGCGCGCGTCGCGGTCGCGGCCCCGGGCGGCGAGCGCGCGCCCGGTCGCGAGCCACGCGGCCGGGTTCGTCGGGTCGCCCTCGAGCAGCAGCTCCCAGAAGGGCGCGGCGCGCAGATCGGCCGGGGCCGAAGCGCGGTAGCTGTGGCAGAAGGCCATCGGATCGAGGTCGACCTCGAACGCCAGGGGCAGGCCGTAGAACGGCGACCGGGTGGTCTCGCCCGAGCCGTGCGCGGGCACCGCGAGCGCGCGGTAGAAGCTCCACAGCGCGTCGGGGATGGCCTTGGCCTCGAGCTCGAGGAGCGCGGCGGCGATGTGGATGGGCGCGAACCACGGCGCCTGGGCCGCGGCCCGGGCGAGCATGCGGCGCGCCTCGGGGACCTCGCGCCGCTCCGCCGCCCGCTGCGCCTCGACCGCGAGCGAGTAGGGCGCCTCGGGGTCGAAGCCCAGGAACGCGGCGTGCCAGCGGATGGGCGCGGCCTCGGGGTCGGGCAGCTCGAGCTCGAAGCGGTGCCCGAGCCCGAGCGCGGCGTCGAGGCGGCGCGCGGCCTCGAGGCACCGCCGCGCGTCGGCGGTGCTCACGTGGTGCCCCGCGGGGTCCGCGGCGGCGTCGCGGCAGCAGGCGAAGGCGAAGTGGAGCAGGCCGGTCACCGACGAGGCGACCGGGGTGGCGGCGCGCTCCTCCGGCAGGTACATGACCACCGGGAAGCCCCGCTCAGCGTCGCCGTCGGCGGCGCCGACGAGCGGCGAGACGTAGAGCGCCGCCATGGTCGCGCCGGAGGTGGCGATCGGGAGCAGCTCGAGCGGCATGCCGAGCGCGCGCGTGCCGAGCAGCGCCCGGGCGCCCTCCTCGTCCAGCGGGCCCTCGGGCCAGTAGAAGGTGAACTCGCCGATGCGCAGCTCCGCCGCGGCCTCGCCGGCGACGGCCCGCAGCCGGGCGGCCATGTCCGGGAAGACGCGGCGCCCGTGCAGCTTCAGCGGCTCACCCATCCGGCGACGATTCTACCGGAGCCGGGCCTGCCTGTGAACCGCCGTTTGCGCGCGGTGGGGCTACCCGTGTTGCATCACGCGGTCGAGGACGTCGTCGACCGTCACGATGCCGAGCAGCCGGTGCTTCTCGTCGACCACGGGGACCGCGAGCAGGTTGTACTTGGCCGCGGTGCTCGCGATCTCCTCGATGTCCGCGTCGGGCCCCACGGTGACCGGGTGCTCGTGCATGGCCTCGGCGACCTTCTGGTCGGCGCCCGTGAGGATCAGCTCGCGCAGCGACAGCACGCCGGAGAGCCCGCCCTCGACGTCGGTCACGTAGAGGTAGTACACCGCCTCCTTCTCGACGGCCTCGCGCCGGACGCAGTCGAGGGCCTCGGCGCCGGACATCTCCCGGCCGAGGGAGACGAAGTCGGTCGTCATCAGGCCGCCGGCGGAGTCCTCGTCGTAGGTGAGGAGCTCCTTGACCTCCTCCGCCTCCTCGCGCTGCATCTCCGCGAGGATCTCCTGCGCCTGCGCCTGGGGCAGGTCGCCGAGGAGGTCGGCGGCGTCGTCGGGGCTCATCTCCTCGACGATGTCGGCGGCGCGCTCCGGCGCCACCGCCTCGATCAGCTCGCGCTTGAGCTTCGGATCCGCCTCCTCGAGGGTGTCGGCGGCCGTCTCGACGTCGAGCTTGGCGAAGAGCGCGTCGCGCCCCGCCGCGTCGAGGTCCTCCATGATCTCGGCGATGTCCGCCGGGTGCAGCTCCGAGAGCTGCCGCTGCGGGATGCTGAGGTGCAGCGCGGCGTGCTGGGCGCCGAGCGGCTGCACGTACTTCCAGCTCACGAAGCGCTCGGCCCCGAGGTACTTCGACCCCGGCCGCACGAGCCGCAGCAGCCCGTCGATGCCGCGCTGCCAGCCCAGGCGCCGCACCAGGCCGCGGGCGCCCACGTCGACGTGGACCAGGCGCATCTCGGTGCCGGCGCGCAGGAAGTGCAGGTCGTTGACGCGCACGACCTTGGCGCCCAGCGTGTCGACGATCTGGCGGTCGAGGATGTCCTCGACCAGGCGCAGCTCCCGCGGGCTCCGGTCGGGCGCCAGGGACGCGAAGTCCCGGCTCTCGCTCAGGGTGACGCCGGAGGGCGCGATGGTGGTCACGAGCCGCCAGGGGACGACGCGAAAGCCCGCGGGATCACGGCCGCGGGTGGCGACGACGATGGCCTCGACGGGCGGGTACACCTCGCCGGCGCGGGCGACGACCTCGCGGACCTTGCCGAGGCGCACCCCGCCGGGCGCGAGGACGGGGTGCCACAGCAGCTGCGACAGGAAGATGAACTCTCCCGCCGCCCGCTGGGGTCCGTTGCCCGCTCGACCGTTGGTCCCGGTCGCGCCGTTGCCGCGCGTGATGGTGTCGGCCATGCTCTCCCGCCGGGCGCGGTCGCATGAAACCACATCCATCGCGGCGCCCGCAAGCGGCTTTCTGCCGCGGCGGGCCGCGTCGTGCCAGTGGAATGGGCCGGGAATCGACCGCGGCGAGTTGACCGGGGCGGCTACTCGTGACCAGAATTACTGCGGGCGCGAGGCGCCCGGAGAGGTTGCGCGCTGATGGGATTCTCGGATTGGCTGGAGCTCAGGCGGGTGCGCCGCGACGCGCAGGATCTGCTCGCGGACGCCAAGAGCCGCCTCAGGCGCGGCCGCCACCGCCTCTCCCCGAGCGTCCACCAGGAGGTGAGCGAGGCGCACGCGGCCCTCAAGGCCGTCGTCCGCGGCCCGGACCGCAACGTCATGGAGGACGGGATCGAGCGCCTCTACCGCCTGCTCGATCTGCACCTCGCCTTCGCCCGCAAGAGCCGGGTGCGCGAGTACGCCGAGTCCATCGGCGGGGCGGTGTTCCTGGCGCTCTTCCTGCGCGCCTTCGTGGTCGAGGCGTTCACGATCCCGAGCGGCTCGATGATCCCGACGCTGCAGGTGGGCGACGACATCTTCGTCGCGAAGGCGGCGTACGGCCTGCGGGTGCCGCTGACCGAGCGGGCGCTCTTCGTCTGGTCGCGCCCTTCGCGCGGCGACGTGGTCGTGTTCAGCCACCCCCAGGACGGGCAGGACATCATCAAGCGCGTGGTCGCCCTCGGCGGCGACACCGTGATGCTCCGCCGCGGCATCCTCTACGTGAACGGCGCGGCCGTGCCGACCCAGGCCATGGACGGGCCATGTACCTACCGCGACTTCCTCGAGATGGATCAGAAGTGGGAGGAGCGGGCGTGCGAGGCGCGCATCGAGGCCCTCGGCGACCGGCGCTACGTCACCTACACCGCCCCCGGCGCCCATCAGCGTGACTTCGGCCCGGTGCAGGTGGCGCGCGGCGAGGTCTTCATGATGGGGGACCACCGCGACGACTCCAACGACAGCCGGTTCTTCGGCACCGTCCCGGTCGGCCTCATCAAGGGGCGCGCGCTCGTCGTCTGGTGGTCGCGCGGCGGGCCGGACGGCGTGCGGTGGAACCGGCTCGGGCACCCGGTCCACGCGGCGCCGGGCGCGCGCGTCACCGAGCCGCCGGCGCCGTAGCGGCCGCGCGCCGCGCCCCCGTTCCCGTCGAGAGCGGGCCGCCGGCGCCGCCGAATTCGCGATTGCCTTTCTCGCGCGGATGGTGGTACCCTCGCGCCTCGGATCCACCGGATTTGGACAGGAGAACCAATGAACTGCCCACAGTGCCGCGCCGTGCTCCCTGCCGGAGCCCAGTTCTGTCCTTCGTGCGGATATCGCTTCCCGGCCCAGGCCCCGCAGCCCGCGGCGGCCTACGGTCAGCCGGCCGCGCCGCAGCAGGCGGCTCCGGCCTACGGGCAGCAGCCCGCGGCGTATCCGCCTCAGCAGCCGCAGGCCGGCTACCCGCCGCAATACGGGCAGCAGCCGCAGCCGCCCGCGGCCGCGCCGCCGTACGCGCCGCAGCAGCCGCAGCAGCCGCAGCAGCCCCAGCCGTACGCCCAGCCGCAGCAGCCGCAGGCGCAGCAGCCCTACGGCCAGCCGCAGCAGGCGAACCCGTACGCCCAGCCGCCGCAGGCGAACCCGTACGCCCAGCAGCCGCAGGCGCCGTACGGCCAGCCGCAGGCGCCGCAGCAGCAGGCCTACGGCCAGCCGCAGCCGCCCGCCAACCCCTACGGCCAGCCGCAGAACCCGTACGGCCAGCCGCAGCCCGGGCAGCAGGTCTTCAACGCCATTGATCAGCAGGCGGCGGGCGCGTATGGCGCCGTCGCCGGTGCCTTCGGGCAGCCGATGGCCATGGCGACCCCGGCCGGCGTGCCGTCGATCGAGGAGATCTGCGCGCGCGGCTACCAGATCCAGATCGGCAAGTGGATCGGCGACGGCTGGCAGCTCGTCAAGCCCATCATGTGGCCGATGATCGGCTACCTGTTCGTGCTGGGCGTGCTCTTTTGCCTCATCTTCCCGATGATCGCGGCCGTACCCCTCGGGGCCGGCTTCTTCATCGTGGCGTTGCGCCAGGCCAAGGGCCGCCCGCAGCCGTTCGGCGCGTTCTTCCACGGCTTCCGCGCGTTCCTGCCGCTCTTCCTGTACGGGCTCGTCGCCGGGTTCCTGATCCAGGTCGGCATGTACATCCTCCTCATCCCCGGGCTCTACCTGGCGATCGCCTGGTCGTGGGCGCAGCTGCTCATCATCGACCGCAACATGGACTTCTGGCCGGCGATGGCGGCCTCGATGAAGGTCGTCAACAAGAACTTCTTCGGCACGTTCGGCTGGCTGTTCGTGTCGGGCCTCGTCATGTCCCTCGGGTACCTCGCCTGCGGCCTCGGCCTGCTGGTGACGATTCCGTGGTGGATCTGCATGCAGGTCGCCGCGTACCGCGACATCTTCGGCCTGAACCCCGGGATGGATCGCTGCGGCGGGTAGTCGAACCGGCCTCGTGAAACCGGGCCCGCGGCGGGTGCTCTCCCGCCGCGGGCTTTTTCGCGTCGATCAGGGCGCGGTGAGCGTGGCGTCGAACGCGGTCGTGCAGTAGCCGCCGGCCCCGTCCTCGAAGTCGAGGCCCGCGCCGCCGCGCACGAGGGTCGGCGTGGCGGACGCGCCGTCGAAGAAGAGGTAGGCCACGTTCCGCGTCGTCCCGGCCGGGCCGGCGCCGTCGCGCAGCGCGAAGCCGACGAACATGCCGGGGAACGACGGGTCGCCGGCCCAGTCGAGGTCGAGGGCCGCGGCGCCGAACGCCGCGCCGAGGGCGGCGCCCGCGAGCGCCACGCGCATCGGCGAGGGCAGGGTCACGTCCACCTCGCCGCCGCCGAAGCCGGCGTCGTCCAGGGTGAGCGCCGCGAAGTCGGTCTCGTGGCCCGCGAGCGAGCCCTCGCAGAAGACGTAGGCGGGCGCCGCGTAGGCGAGGACGTAGTGGCCGGGGACGATGCCGTTCACCGGGTCGGTCGTGGGCGGCGGCTCGCAGCCGGACGCGCACGGGTCGGCCGGCCAGTCGATGGGGCCGAAGTCGGCGGTGAGGCTGGCCGAGACGGCGCCGCCCGCGCCGAGGCTCCCCGCGCCGAAGGTGACGAGCCCGCTCACCGCCGCGGCGGCGACGGCGGGCTGCTCGGCCAGGGCGGGGCCGGCGGCGAAGAGCGCGACACGGTCGATGCCGTCGAGGGCGACGACCGCGCCCGGGACGAAGTCGGCGACCGGGACGATGACGTACAGCACCTGCGCGACCTCGGCGCCGCTCGCCCCATCGATCACGTCCGCGGCGAGCAGCAGGTACTCCTGCCCGGTCGCGTCGTCGGGCACGACCAGGGCCAGCGACTCCGCGCCGGTCGCCGCGTAGGCCGCGCCGCCGACGGAGAGCGCGAACGCGCCCGTGCCGAAGGCGGCGGGCTGGTCGCGCGTCATCCAGTCCCACACGACCGCGCCGTCGAACGCGGCCGTGCCCGCGGCCACGTCGCCGGTGAACTGGAAGGTGTCGGCGGCGATGAACCGCAGCGCGCCGCCGCCCGCGACCGGCACGCGCCCGCCGGCGGGCTGCCGCGCGAGCGCCGGCAGCAGCGCCGGGAGCGCGGCGCGCGCGGGCGCGCCGAGTCCCTGGGGCGGCGCCGCGCCCGGATCGGCCGGCCCCGGCCCCTCCGCGGCCGCGCAGCCCGCGAGCAGCACCGCCGTCCGCATCGTCGCCGCCACGAGGAGCAATTTCGTCAAGCTGTGCGCGCGCATGATCCCTCCTCCGTTGCCTGGTCAGATCGGCGCCGGCACGCACCCGCGCGGGTGCGCGCGCATGGCTCCGCCGCTGGTTGGTCGAGCGTCCGGCGCAGGCGGCCGCTGCCCCCGTGCTCCCCGGCGTCGCTACCGCCGCTGGCCGCGCCACACCGCGCCGGTTTCGACACCCGGCGCCGCCGCCCCTGATTGACTCGCTGCCTGCGTTTCGGATGGTGAGTGGCCCGGGCCGCCGCGAACGTTCACGGCCGCGCGGCCGCGGGCGCAATCGCGCATGGCTTGCTGCCCGGCGGTGCAGTACAATCCGATGCGTGACACGGCGGGGACTTT
>DASXVK010000732.1:0-29846 GCA_036504295.1 Polyangia bacterium | reverse complement strand
GGCCGCGACGGCCGGGTGCGGCTCGTCGACTTCGGGCTGGCGCGCGCGGCCCCCGGCCGGGCCGCGGCCGCGGCGGCCGGTCACGGCGCGCACGCCCCGCACAGCCCCGAGCTGACGCGCGAGGGCGCGGTCGTCGGCACGCCGGCGTACATGGCGCCCGAGCAGCGCCGCGGTGAGCCGCTCGACGGGCGCACCGACCAGTACAGCTACTGCCTGGCCCTCCACGAGGCGCTCTACGGCGGGCGGCCGGGGCCGGAAGCCGCGGCGCTCGCTCGACTCCCGGGCCGCCCGGTCCCGGCGCACGTCCGCCGCGCCGTGCTCCGGGGCCTCAGCGACTCGCCGGCCCAGCGGTTCGCCTCCATGGACGAGCTCGTGGCGGCGCTGGGCCGACGCTCCGCGGCGCGCCGCTTCGGGCCCGTCGCCGCCGCGCTCGTCGTGGGGGCGGCCGTGGCCGCGGTCGCAGTCGTGGGGCGCCGGCCGGATGCCTACGGTGATCGCGCCTGCCGCCAGCCCGCGCGGGCGGTGGCCTCGGTGTGGGACGCGGCGCGCCGGGAGCGGATCCGGCGCGCCGGCGCCGCCCTCGCCCCGGCGCACGAGGACCCGTCGCGCCGCACGCTCGAGGGCATCGGTCGTTACCTCGCGGATTGGGGCGACGAGCGGCGCACGACGTGCGAGGCCGCGGGCCGCGGCCAGCTCTCCCGGGCCGCGCGCGACCACCGGCTCAAGTGCCTCGACGCGCGCCTCGAGGAGGTGCGCGCCCTGGTGAGCCTCCTCGAGCGCGCCGACCCGCTGACCGTGGCGCGTGGTCCGGGGCTGGCGGCCCGGCTCACGCCGGCCGCCGAATGCGCCGGCGCCGCCGCGACGGCGCAGAAGCTGCGGCTGGCACCCGCCGCGCGCGACCCGGAGCAGCTGCAGGACCGCCTGATGCATGCGCGCGGAGAGCTCCATGCGGGGCGCCTCGAGGCCGCCGTGGCCGAGGCGCAGGAGGTCGCGGCGACCGCGCACGCCCGGAGCGAGGGGCGCCTCGAGGCCGACGCGCTCCACCTGGCCGCGCGGATCCACCTGTATCGGGGTGACCCCTCGGCGGCCGAGGACGACCTGTGGCGCGTGGTCGCCGCCGCGCAGGCGGCGGGTCACGACGACGCGGCGGCGCAGGCCTGGCTCGACCTCGCGTTCGTCCTGGGCGTCATCACCGAGCGCAGCACCTCCCGGGATGGCCTCGCCGAGCGGTGCGCTCACCTCGCGGCCGCGCTGATCGAGCGGGCGCCGGGCAGCGCCCTCTTGCGGGGTCGGCTCGAGTACATCAAGGCCGCCATCGCCAGGGCGCGCGGTCACCTGGAAGAGGCGCAGGCCCGGGCCGAGCGGGCGGTGCGCTCGTACGAGGCCCAGGGGAAGGCCCCTCAGTTCATGGGAGCGCTGAGCAGCCTCGGCGAGATCCGCCTGCGGCGTGGTCGCATCGCGGACGGTGCCGCCCTCATCGAGCGGGCCCACGCGATGGCCGCGGCCGACGCCGGCCCGGACCACCCGCGGGCCGGCTTCTACGACCACTCCCTGGCGCTGGCGCGAGCCGCGCAGGGCCGGCACACGGAGGCGCTCGCGGCGGCCGAGCGGGCCGCGCAACTGATCGCGCGCGCGGCGGAGGGCCGGTCGCACTACGGCGTCCCGCCGTGCCTCACGGTGACGGGCGACAGCCTGGCCGCGCTCGGGCGGTGGGACGAGGCGCTGGCCCGCCACCGCGAGGCGCTCGCGCTCCTCCGCGGGCCGGCCGGCGGCGGCGACCGCAAGGTCGCGGGCGCGCTCCTCGACGTCGCCCGCGCGCTGCGGCACGGCCACCGGCTCGCCGAGGCCCTCGCGGCGCAACGCGAGGCGCTCGCGCTGCTCGACCGCACAGTCGATGAATGGCACCCCGACCGGGCGCGGGCCCTGCACGAGACGGGGCTCACGCTGCTCGAGCTGCGCCAGCCCGCGGGTGCGACGGCGTCCCTCACCCGCGCCCTGACCATCCGCGAGCAGGCCGGGCTCTGGGCCGCCGACGTGGCCGCCACCCGCTTCGCGCTCGCGCGCGCGGTCGATGCCAGCCAGGACCGGACGCGGGCCCGAGCCCTCGCCGCGCAGGCGCGCGCCGAGTACGCGCGCGCCGAGGGCGACCACGCGGCGCGCCTGACCGAGATCGACGGCTGGCTGGCCCGCCCCCGCGGGTGACGGCGCGGAGGTGCCGGGTCAGTCCGCCCCGCCGGCGCGCGCGGGCGCCGCCCGGATCACCGCCCACGCGCCCGCGACGACCAGCCGGTAGCTGTCCCCGCCCGCTTCGATGAGGTCCCGCCCGACGAGCTGCCGGAGCCGCGTCATGGCGACGGTGACGCGGCTCGCGTGGTGCAAGGGGTGATACTCCTCGGCCCACACCGCCGGCACCAGCGCGCCCAGGGGAACGAGCGCGCCCGGCTCGCCGGCCAGGACCCCGAGGATCCGGGCGCTGGTCTGCTGGCGCGCGAGGTCGAGGTTGCGCCGGCCGACCCGCACCCGACCCCGCGCGAGGTCGACGACCAGGGCGCACCCGCGGAGATCGAGCTCCTCGAGCTGGTGGGGGGAGAGCCGGCGGACCGCGGCGGGGAGGCGCACCTCCACCGTGGGCGGCGCGTCGAGACCGAAGCGCCGGGCCAGGCGCGCGCCGGCGGGGCTCGTCGCCGGGGCGCCGCCCTGGAGCACGCCGAGCGCCGTCCGCGCCGCCTCCTCCTCGAGGGCGAGGCCGACGGCGGCCGCCCGCTCCCGGGTCTCCGCGAGCAGCGCGGCGGACCGCTCGCGGTCGCCCCGGGCCCGCGCGAGCCCGGCCTCGAGCAGGGCCGCCCACAGCACCTCGGCGAGGTAGCCCTCCTCGGCGCAGTCGCGGGCCGCCGCGTCGCACTCGCGCTGCGCCGCGGCATGATCGCCGAGCCGAAAGACGGCTTCGGCGGCGACGAGCCGGGCGCGGACCGCGAGGTGGCGCCACCCGGCCCGCCCCGCCGCGGCCGCCACCTCACCCGCCTGGGCGCGGGCCGCCTCGAGGCGACCCTCCCACAGGAGCGCCTCGGTCGCGGTGAGGCGGGCGTCGGCTTCGTCGAATCCCTCCGCCCGCCCGCGCCGTGCGCTGCGGGCTCCCGCGCCGGCGGGCGCCTCGACCGCATCCGCCAGCCCGAGCAGCGCGCGCAGCCGCGCCGCCGTGCCCGCGGCACAGCTCCCGCTCGCGAGCGCCGCGGATGCCACCGCCCGCGCCCGGGCGGTCTCGCCGCGCGCGAGCAGCGCCGGGGCCAGCGCGCGCTGGAGCCGCAGGCGCGCCCAGCCCGGGCCGACGGTCGCGAGCACCGGCTCGAGCCGCGCGACGACCTCGTTCGACCGGCCCAGCAGCCGCAGGGCGTCGGCCCACACCGCGAGGGCCGACCACTCGACCTGGCGGAAATGCCGCTCCGCGGCGCCCTGAGCGGCGGCCCCGGCCAGCTCGGCGGCGGCCGCGGCCCCGCCGCGCATGAGCAGCTCGTGCGCGCGGAACAGGCGCGCCACCTGGCGGAAGAACAGGATCTCGTCGAAGAGCTCGCTGGCGCCGGCCGCGTCCCCGTCCCCGAGTCCCTGGGCGGCCGCGATGGCCCGCCCGAGCGATGCGAGCCACGGGAAGCGGTCGGTCGTGTGCGTGAAGGCCGCGAGCCGCTGCCGCGCCGTGAGGAGCTGCCCGGCGGCGTCCGCGTAGCGTTCACCGAAGTACGCGAGCAGCACCCGGACGGCCGCGCGCACACCCTGGCCGAGCGGGCCGGCGTAGTCGAGGAACCCGCCCTGCCGCGCGAGCGCGGCCGCCGCGGCCGGCAGGTCGCCCCGGCACCGGTGCGCGTCCACGAGGGCCACCAGGCCCCAGACGCGGAGCTCGGGCACGAGCGCGGTGTCGGCGAGGGCCCGGCGCAGACACGGGATGGCCTCCTCCGGGTCGCCGAGCGCGTACGCCAGCAGCCCCCGATCGAGGTCGACGGACGAGCCGCCGCCGGCGAGCCCGCGGATCTCCTGGAACGCCTCGGCCATGTCGCCCTGCCGGGCGCGGATGCGGGCTCGGAGCAGCCGGAGTGTGACCGGGAGCTCCCGCCGCTGCGCCAGCGCGTCGATGGCCGACGCCAGCTCCTGCTCCACCACGGCCGTGCCGGGCGCGCCCCACGCGGCGGCGGCGGCGTGCCGTTCCAACAGGGCCACCGCGAGGTCATCGGCAGCGGCATGGACGGCGTGATACAGGATCTCCAGCTCGCTCGCCGGCGCCCGCGCGGAGGCCGCGACCTCACGATAGTACGCGAGGCAGCGGGCGTGTTCGCCCGCCGCCGGCCCGCCGCCCGCCCGCGCTGCCAGGTCGCGTACGAGATCATGGGCGGCGAGCAGCTCGCCCGCGGCCGCCTCGACCAGGAACCGCCGCCGCAGGTGCTGGATGGCCGGCCGGGTCAACGTCGGGTCGCGCCCGTGCAGCAGGGCCGCCGCGGGGACGGGGCGCCGGTACGCGCAGAGCTCGGCCAACACCGCCCGTTCGAGCGGCGCGAGATCACGCAGACCGAGCGGGTCGGCCCCCGTGCCGAGCGAGCCGGCGAAGGTCTGCTTGAGCATCAACGGCGTCGTGCCCCCGCGCACGGCCTCGTCGGGGTCCACGCCGGCGGCGGGCGCGCCGAAGACTCCCTCCAGCGCCCGCCACAGCGCCCGCGCCTCCTCGGCGCTCAGCGCCGCGAGACGAATGACCACGTGATCCACGCGCGTCGGCGAGATCGCCAGCGCCTCACGCGAGGCGACGCAGATCCACAGGGGCAGGCGGCGCGCCGCGAAGTGGACCGCCGCGTCGATCACGCCGGGGTCCCCGAGCCGATGCGCGTCGTCGAGGCAGAGGACGATGGGGCGCGCGAGCGCCGCGCGCGCCAAGGCCTCGAGAGGGTCCCGCACCCGCCGCGGCACGCCGTCGGCGACGTGCAGCTGCGCGAGCGTCTCGGCGGCGATGCTCGCGGCGCTGTCGCCCTCCCGGCAGGCGTGATGACACAGGTGGCCCCCGCGCTGGGCCGCGAGCCCGCTCGCGGCGCGGAGCATGAAGGAGGTCTTGCCCATGCCCGCGACGCCGTAGACCAGGGCGAGCCGCACCTCCTCCGCGGCCGCGACGAAGCGGTCCAGCTCCGCCCGCCGGCCGACGAACAGCCCGGGCGCGGACGCGGCGGGAGCCGGCGCGCTCGTCGGCACGGGCACCCGTGCCGTCGCGGTGCGGTGAACCCGCCGGCGGCGAGGCGGCCTCATGGTGCGGCCCGCGGGCGGGCCACCGCCCACGAGTCGCCGAGCACCAGCCGGTAGCCGCCGCGCCCGCCGGCGATCACCCCCGCGCCGAGGAGCCGCCGGAGCCGGGTCATCGTCACGCGCACGCGGCTTTGATGCCGCACGGGATGATGCTCGACGCCCCACACCTCCCGCACGAAATCGGCCGTCGGCACGAACGCACCCGGCCGGCGCGCGAGGACATCGAGCGCGCGCGTGAGGTTGCGCTGGCCGGCGACGTTCGTCCAGCGGCCGCACGCCAGCACCCGCCCGCGCGCGAGGTCGATGAAGCGCTCGTAGCGACCGGCGTCGAGCTCCGCCAGGTGCTGGCGCGTCAGCCAGCGCACGCCCGCCGCGTCCTGCACCTCGAGGGCGGCGGGCTCGTGCAGCCCGTACCGCCGCGCCAGGCGGGCGCCGGGCGACTCGGCGGCTGCCGGTACGCCCGCGAGGGACGCCAGGGCGACGCTGGCCGCCTCGGCCTCGAGGCCGAAGCCCTGCTCGTCCGCGCCCGCCGCCGCCGCGGTGGCCAGCCGCTCGGCCTCGGCGCGATCACCCCGGACGCTCGCCAACCCCGC
Organism: Polyangia bacterium; assembly: GCA_036504295.1. Lineage (GTDB taxonomy): Bacteria > Myxococcota_A > Polyangia > JACRCY01 > JACRCY01 > DASXVK01. The sequence continues at coordinate 23,982 of DASXVK010000732.1, read as the reverse complement.
GCCGAGGAGCACGGCCCGCAGGCGCTCCGCGGCATAGCCCTCGACGTCCGCCTGCCGCTGCGCCGCCTCCTGGGTGGCCGTGGCCCCGTCGAGGTCACCACGGCGGAACAGCGCCTCGGCCGCGAGCACGCGGGCCTGGCAGCCGAGCCACTTCCAACCGGCGGCCAGGGCCTCGGTGCAGACCAGTCGCGCCTCGCGGGACGCCGCTTCGAGGTGTCCGGCCCACAGCAACACCTCGACGCGCGCGAGCTGCCACTCGCCGCGGTCGAAGCCCTGGGCGCTGCCGCACGTCCGCACGCGTCGCAGGGCGCTCCGCGTGCGTCCGGCCGCCGCCTCGGCGAGCGCGGCCGTGCCGCGCAGCTTCGCGCGCGTGCCCGGGGCCCGCACGAGCCGGCGGCCGGCAGCGAGCGCCAGCGCGCGGGCGGAGTCGAGGCGACCTTCCGCCAGGCGCACCCGGGCGAGGATGGCCTGGGTGCGCGCCGACGCGCGCGGCAGTCCCGCGGAGTCCTCCGCCTGCACGCCGAGGAGGAGGCGGGCCTCGACGGAGGCGAGGTGGCCGAGGGTGCGCTGAGCCTCGCCCCAGAAGGCCAACCCCCACGCGGCGTGGGCGTCGTAGCCCGCCCGAGTGGAGGCGTCGATGCTCTCCTCCGCCAGGGCCGCGACCGCTCGGACCTCACCCCGGAGGTACAGCTCCTCGGCCCGGTAGAGGCGGGCCGCGAGGCGGAAGAAGAGCGTGTCCTCGAAGAACTCGCCGGCCTCCCCCGGGTCCGCCACGGGCCGCGCGCACTCCGCCGCGAAGATCCGCTCGAGGGAGGCGAGGAGGGGCACCTGCAACGCATGGGATCGCGCGCGCGCGAGCCACCGCCGGCACGCGCGGACCTTCGCCGCCGCCGTGCGATAGTCCTCGGCATCGTGCGCGAGGTTCGCCTGGAGCCAGCACCGGAGCGCCTGGCCGACCGGCCCCGCGCCCGTGAACAGCCGGCCGGCCGCACGCAGCTGGCGGTGGGCGGCCGCGATGGCGCCACTGGCCCGATAGGCGTCGACGAGGAGCACGGCCGCCCAGACGCGGGCCGACGCGCCGAGCCGGTCGGTCGCCGCGGCCCGCTTCAGGTACCGGATCGCGACCGCCGGATCCCCGAGGCTGTAGGCCATCTCGCCCACGTCGAGGTCCGCGAGCGGCTCGCCGCCGTCGGCGAGCGCGCGCGCATCATCGTAGGCGCCCCGCGCGTCGCCCTGGCGGGCCCGGATGCGACAGCGGAGCAACTGGATGGTCACGGGGAGCTGGCGGTGCCGGGTGATCGCGTCGATCGCCTCGGCCACCTCGCGCTCGGCCACTGCCCCGAGCGGGAGGAGCCGCCGCGCGTAGGACGCCTGCTCCTCGAGGAGCGCGAGCACGAGGTCGTCCTCGCCCGCAGCGAGCGCGTGGTGGAGGAGCTCGAGCTCGACGTCCTGGCGCGCGCGGCCGCGTGCCTGCCGGTAATGGGCGAGGCAGCGCGCGTGCTCGCGCGCGGAGGGCGCCCACGTCGAGGCCATGACCGCCTCCCGCACGAGGTCGTGCACGGCCACCACCTCGGGGCCGCGCCGCTCGACGAGGAAGCGCCGCTCGAGGAGATCGAGGGCGGGCCCGAGACTCCCCGGACCCCCGCCCGTGGCGAGCGCCGCCGCCGACACGGGCAAGCGGAAGGCGCAGGCCTGCGCCAGGACCGCGGCCGCGGGGGTCGGCAGATCGCCCAGAGCGACCGTCTCTGCCTCGGGCGCGCCGAGTGGCCCGGCGAAGGCCGCCTTCACCAGCAGCGGATTCCCGGCGCTTCGCCGCGCCACCGCCTGCAACGACACGGCGGCCGGGCCGTAGAGCCGCTCGAGGGCGAGCCAGAGCGCCTGGGTGTCCGCGGGCCCCAACCCTCCAAGCCGCACGTCGAGGTGCTCGTCGGCTTCGGCCTCCACCCCCAGCACCTGCCGGGACGCGACCATGATCCACAAGGGGAGGCGGCGGCGGGCCAGGCGGACCAACGCATCGAGGAGCCCCTGGCCGCCGGCTCGATGCGCGTCGTCGAGGCACAGCACGAGCGGAGTCCGCGCGGCGAGGCGGGTGATGGTCTCGAGCGGATCGTCGGCGGCGCGCGCCGGCCCGCGCCGAGTGGCGAGCTGGCGGCAGGCCGCGGCCGCGATCGTCGCCAGACTCTCGCCGGCGCGGCACACGTGGTAGATGACATTACCGGCGGATTGGCGCGCAAGCTCCTCGGCGGCGCGCAGCATCAGGGACGTCTTGCCCACGCCGCCGACGCCGTAGATCAGGACGAGGCGCAGCCGCTGGGAGCTCGCCGCGATGTCGGCCAGCTCCGCGCGCCGGCCGACGAACAGCGCCGGAGACGCGACGGCAAGCGCTCCAGGATGGCCGGATGTGGTGGCGCGCATGGCTCCTCTAGGTTAGGACACGCGCGAAGACGGCAGAGTAGCAAGATAACCGCGCGGGTGGCCGACGCCCCGCGCCGACGGGCTGACGGCGAATCGCGGCCGCACGTAGGGACTTGTAACCGCTAGAAATCCAGCTCGCGCCGCACCCGCTCGAGGTCCTCGACCGTGTCGATCTCGCGCCAGTGGCCGTCGATCATGACCGGGTGCATGGCCGCGCCGTCGTCGATGAGGTGGTTGAGCAGGTCCGTGAGGTACGCCTTGTCGAAGATGGCCGCGGTGCCGAACGGGCCCGCGCCCGGCGCGGCGAAGCGGCGGCGCAGCTCCGCGTAGGCGGCGCGCAGCCGCGCCGCGGCGGCGGCCGAGAAGTACGCGAGCCCGATGAACTCGCCGGCCGCGTCGGCCGCGGGCACGAGACCCTTGCCGAGCCGCGTGACCCGGCCGTCGACGACGCGGGTCAGCTCGGCCTCGGACACCGGGTGGTCGTGGCGGCCGTCGTAGGAGCGGTGCCAGCCGGCATCGACGATGAGGCGGTAGTCGCCGTCGGCCGCGAGGAGCGCGCGGGTGACGGTGGCGTCGTAGATGATGTCGGAGTAGGAGAAGACGAAGCCGCCGTCCATCGCGGGCTCGGCGTAGAAGAGCGACGCGAGGATGTTGTTCTCGCGGAAGCGCGGGTTGTCGAAGGTGCGCAGGTCCGGCAGCGTGATGCGCTCGCCGAGGTAGCCGCGCACGACGTTGATCTCGCCGACGCCGGCGGCGCGCAGGGCGTCGATCTGGCGCTCCATGATGCTCTTCGCGCCGACCTTGACCAGGCACTTCGGGATGTCGGCGGTGTGGGGGCCGAGCCGGCGCCCCATGCCCGCCGCGACGATGATGGCCTTCACGAGACGCGTTCCTCCGGCGGCGCCGCGGCCTTCGGCGTGGCCCCGGGGCGCGCCAGCCGCATGACGATCTGCAGCAGCGCGCGCCCGAGGTACAGCACGTGGGCGGCGAGGTAGACGAAGAAGTAGCCCTCGACGAAGTTGAGCAGCGCGAGGTAGAGGAAGTAGCTCGGGTAGTGGACGATCCAGCGGCCGCCCGCCTCGACGAGCCGCACCGCCTGTGCGACGGGCGAGCCGCCGCCCGCGGGCGCGGCCCCGGGCGCGGCGGGCGCACCGCCGGTGGCCAGGTACTCCGGCCGGCGCATGAACGTGGTCAGCGAGATGGCGCCGGCGACGGCGGCCAGGCCCAGCAGGCCGACGATGAGGTAGAGCGCGCGGTCGGTCGAGAGCCACAGCCGCAGCGCGATGGCGCTCACGTACAGGAACGCCTTCAGCTCGTCCATCAGGAAGTCGAGGTGCGCCCCGACCGGCGTCGTCTGCCCGCGCAGCCGGGCGAGCTGGCCGTCCACGCAGTCGAGGACGTAGCTGGCCTCGAGGAGCACGGCGCCGACGACGAGGCCGGTCCAGGTGCGCCAGAGCGCCAGCGTCACGCCGGCCAGCGCCGCCGCCCCGAGCGCGGCGAACGTGACCTGGTTCGGCGTCACGCCGCGGGGCACCACCTGGAGCACGGCCGCGGCGATCGGACGCGCCACGTAGATGTTCCAGAAGATGTCCTTCTGCTTGCGGCTGGCGCGGTAGGTCTGGCGGATCTGGTCGAACAACGGCGGTCTATTTCGTTGAGCTACGGCGTCGTGGGCCAGATCATGCGCGCCACGAAGAAGGCGATCACGGCCACGGCCACGAACGCGAGGAGGAAGACGGGGACGACCCAGGACTTGCGCTTCGGGGCGACGCCCTCGCGAGCGCCGGTGACGCGCTCGGCCTCGCGGTCGCGCGCGACGGCCGCCGCCGCGGGCGCGGCCACGGGCGCGGCCACGGGCGCCACGGCCGCCGGCGCGGGCGCGGCCACGGGCGCGGCCACGGGCGCCACGGCCGCCGGCGCGGGCGCCGCGGCCTTGGCCGGAGCGCGCTCGGTGAACTGCACGTTGACCGGCGCGGAGTCGGCCGGGGGGGCCACCACCTGGGGCGCGGCGGCCGCCTCCGCCCGGGCGACCGGCGCGGGCTTGGCCGCGGCCTTCTTCGCGGCCTTGGTCTGTTTTGCCGCCGCCGGCTGAGCCGGCGTGGGCTTGGCCGCCGGGGCCGGCGCGTCCATGATCTCGATCGCCATGCGGCCGGTGCCGGCCTTCTCGACCGGCCGCTCCTGCGTGACCATCGGCTGGGTCGTGCCGCTCGCGGGGGCGGCGGCGACCGGCGCGGACACGGCCTTCGGCACCGCCGCCACCGGGGCGGAGACCGCCTTCGGCGCGGCCGCGACCGGGCCCGAAGCCGCCTTGGCCTCCGGGGCCAGGGGCGCCGCGGCCGCCGCGGCCGTGGCGGCCGGCGGGAGCACCACCGGCATGCCGATGATGGTCATGGCCTGGCGCTTCGGGAGCGTGCTCGGGGCGAACTGGCCCGCGGGCGACGGGGCCGGGGTCTCGACGAGCGCCGCGGGCGTCGCCGGCACGGTCGGCGCGGAGTCCGCCGGGGCGGGCACCGCCGTCATGCCGACCACCGTCGTCGACGGCGACGGCTCCGGGACGACCGTCGGCTGGGTCGCGCCGGTGTCGGCCTCGGCGGCCGCGTCCGGCAGCTCGAGCTTCGGCAGCAGGATGCGGTACCGGCCGGCCTGCCAGCCCATCACCTCGGGCAGCCGGGCGGCGTCGTCGACCCCGTTCACCAGCGTCCGCTCGATGCCACCGCGGCGGTAGTAGACGTGGGCGGTCTCGTTGCCGCGCCAGGCCACGACGGCGCACGTGAGGACGTAATCCTCGCAGTAGCGCATGACCGCGGCCAGCGACCGCTCGCCGAGGTCGCCGGTCTCGGGCCCGGCGGGATCCAGCTCGCCCCCGGCGTTCGGCAGCCGGGGCCGGATGTGGATGTCCGGCTTCCAGTCCTGCATCAGCGCGACCGCGTCCTCACCGCTGACGGCCTGGCCGTCCCGGGTCGCGGTCGCCTTGTGCACGCCGCCGGCCATGAGCTGGACCTCGCCCCACCCGGCCGCCGCCTCGATGTCGAGGATCACCGACAAGGCGGCGCCGTTGATGAGCGCGACGGCTTCGTTGAGGTCATGCCCGGGCCAGTTGATGGGCACCTCGATGGGGGGCGGCTTGACGCTGTCCTCCCGCAAGGTCCCACGGCATACCGGGCACGTGTTGGCCCGGCCACGATCCTGATCGCGAACGGTCAGGGTGAGATGGCAGGTATCGCAGACGACGTTCATGGGGGGGGACGTGCGCTCGTGAGAGCGATCGCCCGACGGCGGCCCAGAACCCTGGGCGGTCTGCCACGGGCGGGGCCGATTGTTTCCCATTTTCGCAGCGAGGTCAATGAACTTCGCCGCGCGGCGCCAGAGACAAGGGGACCCGGGGAGGGTCCCTTTGACCCCCCGCGCAGAGTGCTGGCAGGCAAAGCCCGCCAGCACTCACGCGAACGGGTGACGCGCCGCGCCGGCCGCGACGGCGGCCCCGCACGCGGCCAACCCCCCGATCCGCGCCCGTGGGCTGCCTTACGCGCGGCGTTCTGATCGATGATCTCTATGGGGGTCGGGGCATGGGTGGCGGGGCGGGATCACTCCCGGCCTCCACGTCCCGGGCATGCGCCATGCCCCGGGGATCGGATGCAGGGCCCAGCCACGGCGCACCAACGGTCTGGGACGGGCCGGGCAACAGCCTTGCAATTCCAGCCACTTTGGGATAAGCACGGGGTCGAGAGACGCACCACCAACATGGACCCCAGGCCGCGGCGCGCGTGCCTGCTGCGTCGTGGGGTCCGCTCGCCGGGAGCACGACTCGCGCATGAGCTTCGAGATCCCCGAATCGCTGGTTGAACGACTCCGTCGCCGCCAGTGCGTGCTGTGTGCTGGACTTGGTCTCGGGCAGGCCGCCGGGCTCGACTTTCCCGGGTGGCGTTCGCTCGGCCAGAAGCTGAGCGACTGGTACGAGGCCTCCGGCAAGGCCGCCGGCGGCGACCTCGAGGAGATCCGGCGCGTGGCCGCCGACGGCGACGCGTCGCTCGCGGTGGCCTACGTGGCCCGCAAGCTCGGCAGCGACGTGGTCTGCGACCTCCTGCGCGACGCCTACGCGGAGCCGGCCGATGCGCCCGAGCTGTACCAGATGCTCGTGGACCTGCCGTTCCGCGGCGTGCTGACGACCGGGTACGACGGCCTGCTCGGCCGCACCTTCGGCGTCGGCCGCGACGGCGGCCCGGCGGCCTTCCTGCCCGGCGACGCCGCGGCGCTGAAGGCCCACCGGGGCAAGTTCCTGCTCGCCGCGCACGGCGACCCGGGGCGGCCCGAGACGCTCGTCCTCGGCCAGGCGGACCTGCGCCGCCTGCTGGCGAACGGCAGCGAGTACCGCGCGTTCTGCGAGGATCTCTTCGGCCGCCGCTCGCTCGTCTTCGTCGGCTTCCAGGCCGGCGATCCCGACCTGCGCGCGCTGCTCGAGCGGCACTTCGGCACCGCCGGCCCCACCGAGACCCCGCACTACCTCGTCTGTGACGGCGTCCCGCCGCTCGTGGCCGACGACCTCAAGGCCGCCTACGGCGTCGAGGTGGTCCCCGCCGGCGGCGACCTCGCCGACTTCGTCGAGGAGCTGCGCGAGCGGGTCAAGGCCGAGGAGGCCGCCGCCCGCCCGGACGACGACGATCTGGTCGGCTGGCTCGAGGTGCTGGCCGCCGATCCGCAGAGCGGCGAGGCCGTGAGCGCCCTCGCCGCCCTCGAGAAGACCCTGCAGGCCGAGCAGGCCTGGGACAAGCTCATCGACCTGCTCCTCGGCCGCCTCGAGCACGAGACCGAGCGCGACGGCCGCCTCGCGCACCTGCGCGAGGTCGCGCGCATCTTCGAGCAGGAGGTCGGGGATCTCGGCAAGGCCTTCACCGCCCTGCAGGCCGCCCTGCGCGAGTCGCCCGACGACGACGAGATCACCGGCGAGCTCGAGCGCCTCGCCGAGGGCACGGGCCTGTGGAACGAGCTCGTCGCCGACTACGCCCAGCTGATCCAGGGCACCACCGGCGAGAAGGCCGCGGCGCACTGGCTGCGCCTCGGCCAGTGGTACGACAAGGAGCTCGGCCACCGCGAGTACGCCGTCTCGTCGTACAAGCAGGCCCTCGCCCTCGACCCGAAGCTGGCCGGCGCCTACGACGCCCTCGGCGACGCCCTCTACGCGGGCGAGCGCTTCGACGAGCTCGAGGAGATGGTCGTCCAGCACGTCGGCCATGAGACCGAGCCCGCGAAGCTCGTCGAGCTGTGGCTGCTCGTCGCCGACCTGCAGGAGACGCGCCTCGGCCGGCCGGCCGACGCCATCGCCTCGTACCTCAAGGCCCTCGAGCTCGAGCCCGACAGCGGCGACGCCCTCGCCGCGCTCGAGCGCGTGTACCGCAAGCAGGGCCACTGGCGCGACCTCGCCGGCCTCCTCGAGAAGCGCGCGAACCTCGCGCTCGATCCCGCGAGCGCCGCGGCGCTGCGCCACGAGGTCGGCGAGCTGCGCGCCGAGCGCCTCGACGACCTGCCCGGCGCCATCGGCATCCTCGAGGCGGTCCTCGCCGACCACCCGGGCCGCGTGGCGACGCTGCGCACCCTCGAGAAGCTCTACGACCGCGGCGGCCGTGTCGACGACTACCTGCGCACCCTCGAGCGCATGGTCGAGGCGGTCGACTCCGACGACGAGCGGCTGCTGCTCCTGCGCCGCCTCGCGGCCGAGCTGGAGGACAAGGACGGCGGGGTCCGCCGCGCCATCGAGTGCCTCGAGCGCGTGCTGACGATCGCGCCGTCGGACCTCGAGGCCTACCGCGGCCTCGCCCGGCTGCTGCGGCGCGAGGGGCGCCTGCCCGACCTCGCCGATCTCCTCGGCCGCCACCTCGCGGCCACCGACGCCCCGGCGCAGCGCCGCGAGCTCTACGAGCACCTCGGCCGGCTGTACGAGGAGGAGCTCGGGGACGTCGCCCACGCCGTCGACGCCTACGAGAACCTGGCCGGGCTGCCCGGCGACGCCGACGCGGCCCTCGCCGCGCTCACGCGCCTGCACGAGCGGGCCGGCGACCACGCCAAGGTCGCCGAGACCGCGCTGCGGCGCGCCGAGAACCAGACCGACCTGACGCTGCGCGCCGACCTCATCGCGCAGGCCGCCCTCGTCGCGGCCAAGCACCTCCACGACGAAGAGACCGCCGAGCGGCAGTTCGCCAAGGCCCTCGAGCTCGCCCCGGGCCACCTGCCCTCCCTCACCGGCCTCATGGAGGTGTACCGCGGCCGCGGCGACTACCTGCGCGCCGCGAAGCTGATGACCGAGGCCGAGGCCGAGACGCAGAACCGGCTCGAGAAGACCCGCCTGCTCCACGAAGCGGGCTGCCTGTACCAGGACCGCCTCGACGATCCCGCGCGCGCCGAGGAGCACTTCGCCCGCGCGCTCGCCATCGACCCGGAGCACGTCGAGGCCGGCCTGCGCGTGGCCGACCTCTACACCGCCGGCGAGAAGTGGTCCCAGCTCGAGCCCGTGCTCGAGATGCTCGCCCGCAAGGTCGATGCCGACGACAAGACCCGACTGCTCGACATCCACTCGCGCCTCGCCGTCGCCGCGACCAAGCTCGACAACCCCGAGAAGGCGATCCGCGCCTACAACGCCGCCTTCGCGCTCGACCCGACCTCGCTGCAGGTCCTCGCCGGCCTCGGCGGCCTGCTCTTCGCCCAGGTCATGGCCGCGCCCCCGCGCACCGCGGGCGCGCCCGACGACGACGCCGTGCAGGCGATCAAGCTGTACCAGGCGCTGCTGCACCACCACTTCGACGCGCTGTCGCGGCCGGAGCAGCTCGACGTCTACGGGCGGCTCGGCCAGCTCAACCTGCGCCTCGGCGAGCGCGACCGCGCGCTCAACTTCTTCCAGAAGGCGCTCGCCATCGAGCCCGACCACAAGCAGGCGCTCGTGGCCGCGATCGAGATCCTGCGCGGCCGCGGCGAGTTCACCGCCGTCGTCGAGCACGAGCGCACCCTCGCCGCCGCCGCCAGCGACGAGGAGCAGGCCCGCCTGCTCGAGGACATCGGCGACATCTACTTCGACAAGCTCGAGGACCCGATCGAGGCCGCCGCCGCGTACCAGGCCGCGCTCGACGGCTCGCCGCGCAAGCGCACGCTGCTGTCGAAGCTCCTCGACCTCTACAGCCAGCAGAAGGCCTGGCAGAAGGCGGTCGAGGTCGTCGCGAAGCTGTGCGACCTCGAGCAGGACGCGGCCAAGCGCGCCAAGTACCACTACACCGCCGCCGTCCTCTGCCGCGACGAGCTCAAGGACGACGAGCACGCCCTCGAGCACTTCAACAAGGCCCTCGACGACGCCCCCGACATGACCAAGGCGTTCGAGGCGCAGGAGAAGCTGCTCACCCGCAACGAGGACTGGAAGAACCTCGCCCGCGCGTACCGCCGCATGATCAAGCGGCTGCCGCCCGAGGGGCTCACGGACCTGCGCCTGAAGCTGTGGCAGGGGCTCGGCGAGATCGCCCTCAACCGCATCGGCGACTCCGAGAGCGCCGTCGCCGCGTTCGAGGTCGCCGCGACGCTCGACCCGAAGAACCCGGCCCGCCAGGAGACCCTCGCCGAGCTGTACCTCAAGGCCGGCCCGGACTACCTCGACAAGGCCATCGGCGCCCAGCAGGCGATCCTCGCGCGCACCCCGGAGCGGCTCGGCCAGTACCGCACGCTGCGCAAGCTCTACGGCGAGACCAAGCAGCTCGACAAGATGTGGTGCCTCTGCGGCGCGCTCGTCTTCCTCAAGAAGGCCGACGCCGAGGAGCAGCGCTTCTACGAGCAGATGCGGCCGAAGACGCTCGTCCCCGCGCGGCGCAAGATCACCGAGGACCTGTGGCAGCGGGCGATCATGCACCCCGACGAGGACCGCGTGCTCGCGGCCACCTTCGGCCGGCTGGCGCCCGCGGTGGCGCTGCTGAAGGCGCAGGCGCCGGAGAACTTCGGCCTCAAGAAGAAGGAGCGGGCCGAGCTCACCGACGAGCGCCCCATCGTGAAGCTCTTCCGCTACGCCTGCCAGACGCTCGACCTGACGCCCCCGGACCTCTACCTGCGCGACGGCGCCCAGCCCTCGGTGCAGGTGGCGAACACCGCCGAGAAGGGCGCGCTCAAGCCGGCCCTGGTCTTCTCGGGCCCGACCGCGGACAAGCTGCGCGAGCGCGAGAGCCTCTTCGAGCTGGGCAAGCGGCTCGCGTTCCTGCGGCCGGAGCGGTTCCTGCGCTACGCCTGGCCGACCGCGGGCGAGATCGAGTGCGCGCTGCGCGGCATGCTCGTGGCGCTGCAGCTCCCGGCGCCGCCGCCCCCGCCCGGGCTCGACGCCGCGGAGCCCGAGCGCATCGCCCAGGCGCTGCGCAAGGTGTTCATGCCGCAGGTCTTCGAGCCCCTCGCGCAGCTCGCGCGCAAGTGGCTCGCCGGCCGCACCCAGCTCGAGATGACGACCTGGCTCGGCGCCGTCGACCTCACCGCGAGCCGGGTCGGCTTCATCCTCACGAACGACTTCGAGACGGCCGCGCGGCTCGTGTCGAAGGAGCCCCCGCAGGCGAGCCCGCTGGCGGCCAAGGACCGGCTCAAGCACCTCCTCGGCTACTCGTGCTCCGAGGAGTACTTCACGGTCCGCCGCCACCTCGGGATCGAGATCGAGGTGCAGCGGTGACGGGGAGCCGCCTTCTCGCCGTGCTGGTAGGTGTGGTCGTGGTCGGGTGCGGCGACGGAGGCGGCGCGGGCCCGCGCTGCGGCGACGGGCATGTCGACCCCGGCGAGGAGTGCGACAACGGGGCCTTCAACGGCTTCGACCAGGTCTGCACCACCGGCTGCAGGAAGCTCATCCAGCACACGACGCTCACCGCGAATGTCGGCATCGACCGCGGCATCGTCCCCGAGTACGAGGGCGGCGACGCCTGCGGCAGCGTGGCGCGCACCCTGGTGATCGACGGCACCGACCCGAACGGCGCGCCCCTGCCCCACCAGGAGGTCGACTGCACCCAGGGCTACAACGGGTGGCCGTTCTACGACGTCGCCCCGGGCACCTTCACGCTGTCGATGCTGCTCAAGGACGACGCCGGCAACGCGATCACGCCGGCGAAGACCGGCACCGGGACGGTGCTCGCGGGCAGCAACACCGTCGTCTGGGTCGACTTCGCCTACACGGATTTCAGCGCGACCTACACCGGCAACCTCCGCTGGCAGACCGACTGGGTCAACATGGTGGTGCCCGACGGCGGCCTCGGCGACGCCGGCGTCACCGGCCCGGGGGTCGCGTGCGCCGCCGCGCTGCCGCCCATCGCCAAGGTGCGCCTGACGCTGCGCAACGACCAGGGCCTCGTGGTCAACGACACCGCGTCCTTCAAGACGGGCACCGCGACGATCACGACGCCGACCAACGGCTCGGCGAAGGTCGACTGCCACGACTACGCGACCAGCGACGCCGAGGTGGTGAAGAACCTGCCCTGGGGCGTGTACTCCCTCCGCGTCGAGGGCTACGACGCCGGCGGGCAGCTCGCGTTCTGCGCCGCGCGCGACGTCTTCACGCCCAAGGGCGAGGGCATCATCTTCCACGCCCACGGCGCGCCCGGGGCCTGCCCGTGACCATCCGGCGCCTGGCCGCGGCCGCGGCCGCGGCGCTGGCGCTCGGCGGGGCCGGCTGCGATCACGGCACCGCGCCCGAGTGCCAGGCCGACACCGACTGCGCGACGGGGCAGCGCTGCCAGGTGGCCGCCGGTGTGTGCGTCGGCTTCGGCTCGCCGCTGCTGCCGGCGCCGGACGCGGGCCCGCGCGACGGCGGCGACGCCGGCGCGGCGATGGTCGATGCGGGGGCTGACGGCGCGGGGTGAGGCGGGAGGGCGCTACGGGGCCGGGGCCGCGCCGGGAGCCGCCTTCGGCGTCCGGATGCGCGTGAACGCGAGCGGGTAGTCGACGTCGACCTTGGCGTTCGGGGCGCTGCCGAGGTGCAGGCCGCCGACGACGGTCGTCACGCAGCGGTCGAACTCCGGGTCCTTGATCTGGCTCTGCACGATCTGGGTGCCAGAGAAGATGCCGGTGTTCGGCTGGATCTGGAACTTGACGGTCATGTTGCCGTGCGCGCGGCGGTCGCGCGCGAGCAGCTGCGTGTAGCACTCGGTGAGCGGCGCCTGGGCCGACGCCATCTTCGCCTGCAGGTCGCTGCGGAAGGAGGGCCCGATCAGGGCCGCCTGGCAGCCGGCGCCGAGGGTGGCGACGGCGAGGAACAGGGCAAAAATGGAAGTCTTCATGGTGTCCTCTCTCGCTCCGCCGGGCGGCTAGTCCTGGTCCACGATGGAGAAGTCGACGCGCCGGTTGGCCTCGCGGCCCGCCTCGGTGTCGTTCGACTGGGCGGGCTTGTCGGGGCCGTAGCCCTTGGCGACGAGCCGCTCGGCGGCGACGCCCTTGGACACGAGGTACTCGAGCACCGCCTGGGCGCGGGCCTGCGACAGCACGCGGTTCTTCTCCGCGTCGCCGGTGATGTCGGTGTGGCCCTCGATCTCGACCTTGCGGACGGTGGGGCGGCTGTTGAGCACCGCGACGACGGCGTCGAGGATCGGGAGCGACACCGGCTTGAGCTTGGCCTTGCCGAGCTCGAACTGGATCCGGTCCGTGATCGCGATCTTCTCGATGGGCTTGGGCGGCGCCGTGGCCGACACCTGCAGCGGCGGGAAGCCGGTCTGCGGCGGCACGGACATCAGCGCGCAGCCGCCGAGGAAGCTGGCGGCGAGCAACGGGACGAACAGCGCGTTTCTCATCACACACCTCCGTGGCTCCCGGCCCGACAGCCGCCAAGGAGCTGGTTGACGGCGAGGAGGGTACCCCGGCGGGGGCGCCCGTTCAAGGACTATGCACCCCCCGGTCGCGCGCGTCAGCGCACCACGGCGAGCACGGCGATGCGCGCGGCGCCGTGTCGTGGCCCCCGACCGCGTCGACCGTCTTCCCTTACGACGAAGCTGGGGTTAGTACGCCAGCATACGTTTGCTGACCGCTGGTATGCTTCAGGAGGGATCATGCCCCGCACGTCGCAGCAGCTCGCCCTCTTCTCGCGCAGCGCGCTCCTCGCGCTCGCCCTCGTCGCGGTGGGCCCCGGCCTCGCGCGGGCGGCCACGATCCACGTGCCCGCGGACCACGGCACGATCGCGGCGGCCATGCTGGCCGCGGCGCCCGGCGACACCATCGACATCGCCGCCGGCACCTACACCGAGGGCGACCTCACGATCGCCAAGGACCTCCGGATCCAGGGCCAGGGGGCCGGCGTCACGATCGTGCAGGCCGCCGCGACGCCCGGGGTGGCCACGACCCGCGTCTTCACGCTCGGAGCTGGCTCGCAGGTGACGATCGCCGACCTGACGGTGCGGCACGGCCGCGCACTGGGCGACGAGGCGTCGGCCGCCGAGGGCGGCGGCATCTACGCGTTCAAGGCGACGCTCACGCTCGACGGCGTCGCGGTGACGGACAACCAGGCCGCCTGCGTGAGCACGACCAGCATGTGCAGCGACTCGCGCGGCGGCGGCGTCTACGCCGCCCTCGGCGCGACGACCATCGTCAACAGCACCATCGCCAACAACCGCCTCCCCACGGCGACCTGCGCCGGCACCTGCAACCTGGGCAGCGTCGAGGGCGGCGGCCTCTACACCGACGACGCCGTGATCGGCGGGAGCACGATCAGCGGCAACGCCATCGCGTACCCCGAGGGCGCGATGGCGTACGCCCACGGCGGCGGCATCTACGGCCGGTCGATCCAGGTGATCGACTCGACGGTCTCCGGCAACACCTCTCCGCAGTCGGGCGCGGGCATCTACATCTGGGGGTATGGCGCGGCCAGGCTGGAGGCGACCACGGGCGGCGGCGGCGCCGCGGCTGAGCCCGCGCGGCTCGTCGCCGGCCGGCGGCGCGGGCCGCTTCTTCCTTCCTCCTCGGCCGCGCCAACAAATAACGCGTTGTGCCCAACGTGCACGCGGCATATGGTCGCGTAGGTTTTCAGGTCCAGGCGTCGAAGGAGCCGGTCATGGTGCGCGCACGGTGGCTCATCCTGGTGATCGCGGCGGCGTGGTTGCAGGCGTGTACCCAGGCCGAGCTGGTCGTCATCGACGGCGCGGTCGGGGACGGGGCCGCCCGCGACGGCGGCGGGGACGCGGCGCACCTCGACGCCGCGCCGCAAGACGACGCGGCCCCGCCGATCGACGCCGCCCCCCAGGTCGACGCCGCGCCGCAGGTCGACGCCGCGCCGCAGGTCGATTCCGCCCCCCAGGTCGACGCCGCGCCGCCGGTCGACGCCGCCCCGCAGGTCGACGCCGCCCCCCAGGTCGACGCCGCCCCCGTCGTCACGAGCCTGCGCATCACGCCGGCCCACCTCACGCTCGCCGTGCCGCCGGGCACGACGCAGGCGGTGCAGCTCCAGGCCGTCGCGGGCTACAGCGACGGCGCGTCGCTCGTGCTCACCGGCGGCCCGCTCTGGCAGAGCAGCACCCCGGCGGTGGCCGCGGTGGCGGCGGATGGCATCCTCACCGCGACCGGCGAAGCCGCCGGCCCGGTGGTCGTGAGCGCCGCGTACGGCGGCGTCACCGCCTTCACCGGGGTCACCGTCCATCTCGGTGCGACCGCGTACCTCGGCGGCCTCGACGCGAGCGCGGTCGTGGCCATGGCGGACGGGGCCGACGGCCCGGCGAGCGCGGCGCCCCGCCTCCTCTACCCCGAGGACGGGACCGTGTTCCCGGCGCGACTCGCGCCGCCGCGCATCCAGTGGGAGGCCCGGGGTAACACCGTCTTCGTCCTCGCGCTCGCCCGCGGCGCCGACGTCGGTTACACGGTCTACACCACGGCGACCGAGTACCAGCCCGGCCCCGCCGAGTGGGCCGCCCTCGGCGCCGACCCCGGCCGGCCGATCACGCTGCAGCTGGTCGGGAAGAGCGCGCTCGACGCGGCCGCCGCGCGCCACGCCGCGGCCGAGCGGGCCGTCTTCACCGCCGACGCCGGCCTCGTCGGCGCGCTCTACTACCGCCAGATCGAGACGAACAACATCCAGCGCGTGGCCACCGGCGGCGCGCCCGCGCCCGTCCTCACCCTCGACCAGTCGGTCTACAACAACTGCCACGGCTGCCACACCGCGAGCCGCGACGGCTCGCGCCTCGGGCTCACCTTCTTCGACACCTTCGAGTCCGTCGCCGGGCTGCTCGAGACCTGGGCGCCGGAGCCGCCGACGGTGAACAACTGCAAGCCGTACGAGTCGTGCACGCACTTCTACTCGTCGTTCATGAGCTTCAACCCGGCGGCCGACCGGGCCGTCGCGGTGTCGAACGGCACGATGTGGCAGGCGGACGTCACGCCGGGCCTCCCGGGCGGGATCGCCGACCTCGGCGCGGTGCCCCAGGCGCACGTGAAGGACTGCACCGCCGCGGGGTGCGCCGTCACCGGCTGCGACCAGGCGACCGACCCCGACTGCCTCATCGCCGCGGACCCGGCCTGGAGCCCCGACGGCACCCGCGTCGCGTACATCGCCCGCCGCGCGCGGGCCGACTTCGCCTTCACCGGCGCGGACCTCATGATCATGAGCTACGACCGCGGCGCCGGGACGTTCGGGCAGCCCCGGCTGCTGGTCGCGCGGGGCGGGACCGCCGCGACCGCGACCGTGAGCTACCCCTCGTGGTCGCCCGACGGCAGGTGGCTCGCGGTGCTGATCGGCCCCACCACCGAGCGCTACGCCGCACCGGCCTTCATCCACCTCGTCGACCCCGAGACCGGCGAGACCACGCGTCTCACCAACGGGGCCGCCGACGGCTACGCGGGCTTCCCCAGCTTCACCCCCTTCATCGAGGGCGGCTCCTACTGGCTCACCTATCACTCGGTCCGCGGCTACGGCAGCGTGACCGCGCTCAAGCAGATCTGGGCCATGGCCGTCGACCTTGGCGTGACCAGCGGGGTCGACGGCAGCCATCCCGCCTTCTGGGTGCCCGGGCAGAGCCCGACCAACACGAACATCCAGGCCACGTGGGCCCACCCGCCGTGCCGCGGCCGCGGCCAGCCCTGCGCGCGGACGAGCCAGTGCTGCACCGGCCTCGCCTGCGCCCACGACGCCGGCCGCGGCCTCGACGTGTGCCAGCCGGTCGGCTGCGCCGCCCTCGCCGACGCCTGCGCCAGCGACGCCGATTGCTGCGCGGCCCAGCCCGCCGTCCGCTGCCGCCCGAACCGCGACGGCGAGCCGGCCTGCCAGGTGACCGCGCCGTGAGCGCGCGGGCGCGGCGGCCGGCCCGTCGAGGACATGGCCCTTGACGCGCGCCTGACCGGGGTGTGGAGTGGGAGTTCCCTCTCTTCCACCCGGAGGCGCCCATGCGCGTCGTGCCGCTGATCGCTCGCGTCCTGCTGTGCTCGCTCATCGCCGTCTGCGCCGCCGCGCCGTCCGGGTGCGGCGCCCCTCCCCCCGGGACCGAGGCCGAGGGCCACGGCGCCGCCGCGGCCGGCGTGCGGGTCGCGTCGCCGGCGCCGAGCGCGCTGCGGGCGCAGTTCCCCGCGGCGTCCCGGTTCGTGCTCGAGCCCAGCCGCGCGCTGGTGGCCCGCGCCGACGGCTCCTTCGGCCTGCACCCGGGCGCCGAGCTGCCGATCCCGCACCGCGGCCTCCACGCCAGCCTGCCGCGCCACGGCGCCGGCCTGGTCTCGTTCGAGCTGGCGGACGGCTTCGCGGTGCAGGTGCGCGAGGTCGGCCTCGAGCAGGCGGGCCGGCTCGAGGGCCGGGCCGTCGCCTATCCCCGCCCGGGCGGGACCTCGTACTGGACGGCGACCGAGCGCGGCTACGAGGAGTGGCTGTGGCTCGACCGCGGCGTCGCCGGGCCGGACCGCCCGGCCGCCACCTGGGAGGTCCGCGGCGGCACGCTGGCCGCGACGCCCGCGGGCATCGAGATCGCGGACGCCGACGGGCGGCCGCGCCTCCACGTCGCCGCCCCGGCGGGCTACACCGCGAGCGGCCGCACGCTGGCGGTGCGGCTCGCGGCGCACGGCGACGTGATCGAGCTGTGGGCCGACGCCGCGGGCGAGGCGGCGCTGATCGACCCCTCGTGGACCAGCACCATGGCGATGCTCACCGCCCGCACGCAGCACAAGGCCGCGCTCCTGCAGGACGGCCGGGTCCTCGTCACCGGCGGGTTGACCACGAGCGGCAGCGCCATCGCCACGTGCGAGCTGTTCGATCCGGCGACGGGCACGTGGACCTACGCCGGGTCGATGGCCACCGCGCGCAACTTCCACACCGCGACGACGCTCTCCAACGGCAAGGTGCTCGTCGCGGGCGGCGGCCCCAGCGGCCTCACCTCAACCGAGATTTACACGCCGGTGGCGGGCGGGGCGGGGACCTGGGCGGCGGGACCGGCCATGACCTACGGCCGCTACGAGCACGTGGCGGTGACCCTGCAGAACGGCAACGTCCTCATCGCCGGCGGCTATGCGTCCGGGTACGTGTCGAACGCGCAGACCTACAGCCCGGCCAGCAACACCTTCATCGCCTCCAGCACCATGCCCTACGCCCTCTATGGCCACCGCGGCGTCCTCCTCAACGATGGTCGCGTCCTCGTGGCCGGCGGCTACGGCGGCAGCGGCAGCTACATAAGCCCGGGCCAGCTCTACGCGCCGACCACGAACACCTGGACCACGACAGGCAGCCTGATCGGGCCCCGCTGGGAGCCGGCGCTGCAACTCCTCCCCAGCGGCAAGGCCCTGATCGCCGGCGGCTACTACAACGCCCCCATCCTGACCACGGAGGTCTGGGACCCGGCCACCGGGCTCTGGGCCTCCGCGGGCTCGCTCTCGCTGGCCCGGTACTACGCGCAGCTCGCCCCCCTCTCGGCCACCCAGTTCATGGTCATCGGCGGGTCCGACAACTCGAACGTCGGCCAGAAGACGACGGACATCTACGACGCGTCCGCCGGGACCTGGGCCGCCGGACTGCCGATGATCACCGGCCGGTACAACCACGAGGCCACCCGCCTGGCGAACGGGGCCATCCTGGTGACCGGCGGGTACGGCACCAGCGGGTCCGCGGCCGCCACCCTCGCGGCCTCCGAGCTCTACGTCGCCGCGATCCTGGCCAACGGCGCGCCCTGCACCACCAGCGGCGAGTGCCTCTCCGGCTACTGCGTGGACGGCTACTGCTGCGACAAAGCCTGCGGCGGCGGCGTCTGCGACGCCTGCTCGGTCGCCGCCGGCGCCGTGGCCAACGGCGTCTGCACCTTCCTCAACGGGCTGTCGTGCAGCGACGGCAACGCCTGCACCGGGAGCGACATCTGCCAGAACGGCGTGTGCATCGGCCAGACCACGACCGACTGCGGCCCGGCGCCCGACCAGTGCCACAACGTGCCCACCTGCGCCCCGGCCACCGGCCTCTGCTCGGCCGCCAACAAGGCCAACGGCACCGCCTGCAACGACGGCCTCCTCTGCACCACGGGCGACACCTGCCAGGGCGGGATCTGCACCGGCACCGCGGTCGTCTGCGCGGCGCCGGACCAGTGCCATACCGCGGTCACCTGCGATCCCGCGACCGGGCTCTGCCCGGCGCTGCCCAAGAAGGCCGATGGGACCGCCTGCAGCGACGGCAACGCCTGCACCCAGACCGACACCTGCCAGAACGGGGTGTGCACCGGCAGCAACCCGGTGGTCTGCCCGGCGCCGGACCAGTGCCACACCGCGGGGGTCTGCAACACGTCGACGGGGGTGTGCTCGAACCCGGCCAAGGCGAACGGCACGGCCTGCAACGACGGCAACCTCTGCACCACCGGGGAGACCTGCCAGGGCGGCGCCTGCCTGGGCGGTAGCGCGGTGGTCTGCACCGCCCCGGACCAGTGTCACCTGGCCGGCAACTGCGACGTGGCCACGGGCACGTGCATCAACGCACCCGCCAAGGTCAACGGCGCGGCCTGCAACGACGGCAACCTCTGCACCCAAACCGACACCTGTCAGGCGGGTGCCTGCACCGGCGCGAACCCGGTCGTCTGCCCGGCGCCGGACCAGTGCCACGACCCGGGGACGTGCAACGCGGCCACCGGCGTGTGCGCGAACCCGGCCAAGGGGAACGGCACGGCCTGCAACGACAGCAACGCCTGCACCCAGACCGACACCTGCCAGGCCGGTGTCTGCACCGGTAGCAACCCGGTGGTCTGCCCGGCGCCGGACCAGTGCCACACCGCGGGGGTCTGCAACCCGGCCACGGGCGTGTGCTCGAACCCACCCAAGGCGAACGGCACGGCCTGCAGCGACGGCAACGCCTGCACCACGGGCGACACCTGCCAGGCCGGCGCCTGCACCGGCGGCGCCGCCGTCGTCTGCGCCGCCCTGGACCAGTGCCACACCGCGGGGACGTGCGACCCGGCGACCGGGTGCTCGAACCCCGCCAAGGCCGACGGCGCGGCCTGCAGCGACGGCAACGCCTGCACCCAGACCGACACCTGCCAGGCGGGGGTCTGCACCGGCGCGAGCCCGGTCGTCTGCCCGGCGCCGGACCAGTGCCACACCGCGGGGACGTGCAACCCGGCCACGGGCGCGTGCTCGAACCCACCCAAGGCTAACGGCACCGCCTGCAGCGACGGCAGCGTGTGTACCACGGGCGACACCTGCCAGGGCGGCGCCTGCACCGGCGGCGCCGCCGTCGTCTGCACGGCCCTGGACCAGTGCCACACCGCGGGCACGTGCAACCCGGCGACCGGGTGCTCCAACCCGCCCAAGGCCGACGGCGCGGCCTGCAACGACAGCAACGCCTGCACCCAGACCGACACCTGCCAGGCGGGGGTCTGCACCGGCGCGAGCCCGGTCGTCTGCCCGGCGCCGGACCAGTGCCACACCGCGGGGACGTGCAACCCGGCCACGGGCGCGTGCTCGAATCCACCCAAGGCGAACGGTACGGCCTGCAACGACGGCAACGCCTGCACTCAGACCGACACCTGCCAGGGGGGCACCTGCACCGGGGCGACCCCGGTGGTCTGCCCGGCGCCGGATCAGTGCCACGCCGCGGGGGTCTGCAACCCGGCCAGCGGCGTGTGCTCGAACCCGCCCAAGGCCGACGGCGCGGCCTGCAACGACGGCGCCGCCTGCACCCAGACCGACACCTGCCAGGCGGGCCTCTGCACCGGGGCGAATCCGGTCGTCTGCCCGGCGCTGGATCAGTGCCACGACGCGGGGACGTGCAACCCCGCCACGGGCGTGTGCTCGAACCCGCCCACGGCCGACGGCACCGCGTGCCACGACGGTGACGCCTGCACGCAGACCGACACCTGCCAGGCCGGCGTCTGCGTCGGCACCGACCCGATCGTCTGCGCCGCCTCGGACCAGTGCCACCTCGCGGGGATGTGCGATCCCATCGTCGGGACCTGCACCAACCCGCCGGCCCCGGCGGGCACCGGGTGCGATGACGGGAACCCCTGCACCCACACCGACACCTGCCAGGCCGGTGTCTGCGCCGGCGTCGTGGATCCGACGTGCGTACAGGATGGCGGCGCCGCGCTGGATGGTGCGCCGCACGCCGATGGCAGCGTCCCTGACGGCCAGCAGAAGGTCGACAGCGGCGCCGGCGATGCGAGCCCGGCCGCCGACGCGAGCACCGCGGACACCGGCCCCGGGCCAGGCGCCGAGGCCGGGCCAGATGCCGGTCACGCCGCCGCCGGCAGCGGCTCCTGCGGCTGCGCGGTGCGCCCCTCCGCCGACGGGCCGTCACGCACGGCGTGGCTGCTCCTCGCGGCCGTCGCCGCGATGGTCCTGTCCCGCCGCCGGACGCGCCGGTAGGACCCGGCCGCCGCCGCGGCCGCTTGACGCCTCCGTCGTCGCTGGCATGATAAAGGTATGACCACGACCAAGGTCGCGCTGACGATCGCGCGCGATGTCTTGATCCGAGCGAAGAAGCAGGTCAAGGGCGGCCGCAGCAAGTCGCTGAGCGCGTTCGTGACCGAAGCCGTGGACGAGAAGATCCGGCGCGACGAGCTGCAGTCGATTCTCGACGAGATGGATGCGCGGCATGGCAAGCCGGGCAAGACGGATCGCGCATGGGCCGAGCGAGTCCTCAAACGGTCGTCCTAGACGCGGGGGCGCTGATCGCGTTCGAGAAGGGCGACGCCAGGATGCGCGCGCTGTGCCGCGAGGCGCTCCGCACGGGAGCCCGACTCGTGGTCCCGGCCGGGGTCGTCGCGCAGGTGTGGCGCGACGGGGCGCGGCAAGTGGTGCTCCGGGCGCTGCTGCGTGGCCCGACCACCGAGGTGCCCGCGCTCGACCAGGTGCTCGCCGAGGCCGCGGGCGTACTGTGCGGGCGGGCGGGAGCCGCCGACGTGGTCGATGCGTCCGTCGTGCTCGTCGCCCGGCGGGAGCACGCCGTCGTCGTCACGAGCGATCCGGGAGACCTGACGCGCCTCGACCCGAAGCTCGTGGTCGAGGTGGTCTGACGGCGCGCGGCGCCGGCCGCCGGCTCGACACACCGCCGGTCCGCGGTATCATCACCCGTCGTGACGGCCCCCGCCTCCCGCCCCCACCTCCTCGGCCTGCTGCCGGGCGAGCTCGCCGCGCACCTCGCGGCGCAGGGCATCGCCGTGCGCGACGACGAGGCCCGGCGGCTGCTCGCGGGGGTGTTCACGCCGGGCGGGGCGGCGGTGCCACGGCGCAAGCCGGTGGCGCGCCGGCTGCACGCGGCCATGGCCGCGCTCACCGACGACACGCGCCTCGAGGTGCTCGAACGCGCCACCGACCCGAGCGACGGCTTCGTGAAGTACCTGCTCCGCTCGCCCGACGGCGCGCTCAGCGAGGCGGTGCGCATCCCGCTGCACCGGCCGGGCGCCTTCAGCGTGTGCCTCTCGTCGCAGGTCGGCTGCGCCATGGGCTGCGCGTTCTGCGCCACGGGCCGCCTCGGGCTGACGCGCCACCTCGCCGCCTGGGAGATGGTGGCGGCGTTCCTCGCCGTGCGCGACGAGGCGCCGGGCCGGGTCACCGGCGCCGTCTTCCAGGGCCAGGGCGAGCCGCTCGCGAACTACGATCAGGTGATCCAGGCGGCGCGCGTCCTCAGCGATCCGTGCGGCGGGAAGGTCGCGGCCAAGGCGATCACGATCTCCACCGTCGGCCTGATCCCCCAGATCCGCCGCTACACCGCCGAGGGCCACGCCTACCGGCTCATCGTCTCGCTCGCCTCGGCGCTGCCCGAGAAGCGCGCGCGGCTGCTGCCGGTGGCGGGCCGGTCGTCGCTCGGGGAGCTCGCCGCCGCGCTGCGCGAGCACGCGGCCGCGACGCCCGGGCGGCTCACCGTCGCGTGGGTGCTCATCGGCGGCGTCAACTCCGGCGCCGACGAGGCCGCGGCGCTGCGCGACTTGCTGGGCGACGTCCCGCTGCGCCTCAACCTCATCGACGTCAACGATCCGCGCGCGGGCGGCTTCGTGCGCGCGAGCGACGCCGAGCGCCACGCGTTCATGGACCACCTGCAGATCCTGAAGGCGCCGGTGGTGCGCCGCTACTCCGGCGGCGCCGCGACGCACGCCGCGTGCGGGATGCTGGTGGGGATGCGAGCGGAGGCCGGGACGGCACCCTAGTCCGGCACCCTAGGCCGCTATCCGGGCGCGTCCCGGAGGCCGCACGGAGCCTCCTGGCGTACGTCGGTGGCTGCCCCGTCGGTGAACTTGATCCAGCGCGCGATCCAGGCGTCGCGGGAGCACGCGCAGCTGGTGTAGATCTCCACCCACTGATGGGGAAGCTCCCCGAGTGATCGCTGGCGACGGTGCTGCGGCTCGTAGGCCTCGGGCAGGAACTCGCCCTCGCCTTCGCGCTTCTCCCACAGCCCCCCGAACCGACGATCGCGACGGGACTCCTCGATCTCCTCGCGCGTCCAGGGGCGCCAGAACCGGCGATCGTCGGGCGGGTCCAGGAGGTATAGCCGTACTCCGCCCTCGCCGTGGCGAAGGAGATACGCGCACATGGCCGGATCCAGCGACTTGGTCTGCCACTCGGCGGCGGCGGAGACGGCCCGACGGCAGCGCGGGCACTCGAGCTTCCACTCGGCCGCCACGTCGGAGCTGACCCGGATGGCGTCGAACAGGCCCATCACCACCGAAGGTAACGTCGCGCTCGTGATGAGACAAGCCGGCGCGCGACGCCGGCGTCCTACGCCCGCCCGACGAGCTTCGCCACCGTGACGGCGAGGTCGTCGAGGCTCACCGGCTTCGCGAGGTGCGCCTCGAAGCCGAGCGCGAGCGCCTGCTCGCGGTCCGCCGTGCTCGCGAACGCGGTGAGGGCGACCGCCGGCACGTGGCCGCCCTCGGCGGCCTCGCGGGCGCGGACCTGCCGGATCAGGGCGTAGCCGTCCTCCTCGGGCATGCCGATGTCGCTCAGCAGCAGGTTCGGGCGAAACGCGACGATCGCGTGGACCGCGGCGCGGGCCGAGTGAACCGCGTGCACGGCCGCGCCCTCGCCCTGCAGCGCCGCCTCGACCAGCTCGCACGCGTCGGGATCGTCATCGACGACGAGCACGCGGACCCCGGTGAGCGGCGACCCCGGCGGCGCCGCGACCGCGCGCGGCGTCGGCGCCGCCGTGATCGCCGGGCG
>DASXVK010000731.1:0-1988 GCA_036504295.1 Polyangia bacterium | reverse complement strand
CGAGCCTCCCCTCCACCGCGCGCTCCCCGCGCGAGCAGACGCCCGTCGGCCTCGCATCGCGGGTCCACGACGGGAACGCTCACGATGCGCGGTCCGAGAACCAGCGCAGCGTGTCGGCGATGGTGGCCGCGAACGGCCGCGCCGCGAAGCCCAGCTCGCGGGCGGCCTTCGCGCCGACGATGCGGCGGTTGCCGGTGCGCAGCACCTCGAGCGATTCGGGGGTGTAGACCGGCTGGCCGCCGGTGATGCGGCTGGCGGCGAGAACGAAGGGCGCGCCCAGGCGCGCGAGCCACATCGGCGCCATCAGGCGCGGGGGGCGCCGCCCGCCCGCGGCGGCGACGACGCCGGCGAGCTCGCGCACGGTCGTGTAGTGGCCTGGCAGGAGGTAGCGCTCGCCGGGGCGGGCGCGCTCGGCGGCGGCGATGGTGCCGGCGACCACGTCGCGCACGTCGACGAAGTCGAAGCCGCCCTCGAGGAGCATCGGCATGCCGCCGTCGCGCAGGAGCAAGACCGCGCGGCCCATCGCCGACGGCTTGTAGTCGTGGGGCCCGACGACCGCGGTCGGGCTCACCACGACGACCTCCAGGCCGCGCTCCGCGAGGACGAGGCGCTCGGCCTCCGCCTTGGTGCGGTCGTAGGCGAGCGCCGCGGCGTCATCGACGAACGGGCGCGTCTCGTCGAGCGGCTCGTCCTGCGGGGCCTGCCGCCGGGCGTGGATCGAGCTCATGTGCACGAGGCGGCGCACGCCCGCGGCGCGGCAGGCGGCGAGCACGTTGGCCGTGCCGCCGACGTTCACCGGACGGAGCGCCTCGTAGCCCTCGCCCCAGAGCGCGATGCGCGCGGCCAGGTGATAGACGACGTCGGCGCCGGCGAGGGCGGCCCGCAGCGCGGCCGGGTCGCGGACGTCGGCGACGACCTCCTCGACGGCGAGCCCGGCCAGCGAGCGGTGATCCTCGTAGACGAGGGCGCGCACGCGTCGTCCGGCCGCGAGCAGCGCGCGCACGAGGTTCGCGCCGATGTGGCCGGCCGCCCCGGTGACGGCGACCAGCATGGGGAGCTAGTAGCGGTCTTCCTTGCCGTAGAGCTCGCGCTCCATGTGGTCGGCGTAGGTGGCGATGTGGCGGATCATGGTCCCGAGCTCCTTGCCGGTGAGGCTGCCCTCGCCGACGAAGGTGCTGCCGCGCATGACGAGGTCGTCGCCGACCGCGGCGAGCGCGCCGTAGGAGCTGATCGCGTTCGCGCGCAGCGCCCGCTCGGCCTCGACGTCCGCGAGCGCCCCGACCTTGCTCGTGAAGATGATCGTGGGGTTGCGTAGGTGGTCGACGCCGGTCGCCAGGCGGACGGCTTGCTTGCGGCCGTTCTGCAACGGCAGCGTCACGATGCAGGCGTCGCCCTCGACGCGGCACTCCCAGGAGTTCACCTTCGCGAGATCCGTCACCAGCTTCTGGAACGCGGCGCTCAGCTCGGCCATGGTCGTCCTCCGGCTGGAGCGAAGAGTAGCGGGAGCAGGGGGGCGAGGGCAAGGGGAAGGCGGTGGGGGCGGCGCGGGCCGGCGCGGGCGGGGCGCCCCGCGCCAAGGAGGCCGGGCGGCCACCTGCGCCGCGTTCCGGGGCGGACGCTCGCGCAAGCTCCCGGACCCGCTCGGGGTCGCGATCACGGCGAGGCGGCGCATCGATGGCCTGGAAGACTTCCCGATCCGGGAAGCTGGCGGGCACATCGCCCGTCGATGTTCGGAAGGACTTCCCGATCCGGGAAGTCCGCTGGCACATCGTTTTCACGTGCCGTGACTGCGCGCGGCGCCGACGCGGCGCGCGTCGGTCGCGGGGCGCAGCGGCCGGGCCGCTCAGCGTTCGCCTGGAGCACGCGAAGACGAAGGTGCGCAACTCGGCGAGGCCCGTTTTCGCGGAGTCGCGGGGTGGGCTGGCGCCGCGCTCGCGACGGGGCGCAGGCGCACCGTCGTTGAGCGACCCCCAATCCCGTGCTACACA
>DASXVK010000730.1:0-9944 GCA_036504295.1 Polyangia bacterium | reverse complement strand
CATGGTCGAGGCGAGCGCGCGGCTCGTGAAGGTCGCCCGCGCCGCCCTGGTGCTCGCGGGCGCCGCCGCCGACGGCGTCACCCAGGGCGACGGCCTCGGGCCGTACGCGCGTCTCGCCGCGCGCCTCGTGGCCGGCTGCGGGCGCGGCACGCCCGGCGTCATCATGACGAACCCGCCCTTCGCCGGCGTCGGCGAGGGGCGCATCGCCGACCCCGAGGTGCTGCGCGGCTTCACCTGCGCGGCCCGCCCGGCCGAGCGCGACGGCACCGCCCGGCCGACCGCCGAGGGCGTGCCGCCCGAGCTGCTCTTCTTCGAGCGCTGCCTCGACTGGCTGCGCCCCGGCGGCCGCCTCGGCATCGTCCTGCCGAAGAGCTTCCTCGACACCCGCACGTACCTGCCGGCGCGGGCGCTGCTCTTCGCCCGGGCGCGCCTCCTCGGGGTCGTGAGCCTGCACAAGCACACGTTCCAGCCGCACACCGGCGTGCGCACCTGCCTCGTCTTCGTCGAGAAGCTCGCGCCCCGCGCGGCGCCGCCCCGCGCGTACCCGATCTTCATGGCCCTCTCGCGCCGCGTCGGGCAGGACAGCGAGGGCGCGCCGATCTACGTCCGCGACGCCGCGAACCGACCGACGGCGGAGCTCGACCACGACCTCGGCGAGATCCTCGCCGCCTGGGGCGAGCACCGCCAGGGGCGCCTCACCGCCTCGGAGCACCGCTTCACGGTGGACCGCGCCGACCTCGACGCGGACCTCAGGATCAACCCGCAGCTCTTCCTGCCGAGCCTGAACCGCACCCTGCGCGAGGTGGCGGCGCTCGACGGCGTCCGCGGCTGGAGCGTCGTCAACCTCGGCGCGGTCGCGCCCGAGGTCGCCATCTTCAAGGGCCCGCGGCTCCAGAGCGAGCGCCTCCTCGTCGAGCGCGGCGGGGCGCCCGCGGCGGCGTCCGGCGTCGAGCCGTACTACACCCCGAGCGCGCTCCTGCAGGAGAACGCCGACGGCCTCAAGTGGCTCGACCTCGCCCGGGCCACGCCGGCGCAGCGCCGGACCATCGCGGCCATCCGCGTGCGCCGCGGCGACATCCTCGTCACGCGCTCGGGCTCGATCGGCCGCGTCGTCGCGGTCACCGCGCGCGACGACGGCGCCATCGTCAGCGACGACATGATCCGCGTGCGCATCGCCGACGAGCGCACCCGGCTGTGGGTCCTGCGCTTCCTCGAGAGCCCCTACGGCCAGGACCAGATGCGGCGCAACGAGTACGGCGCCATCCAGCAGCACCTCGAGCCCGCGCACCTGCGCGCGCTGCTCATCCCCATCCCCGACGACTGGGGGCGGCTCGCGGCCGTGCTCGCGGCGACCCGCGCCGCGGTCGCCGCGCGCGAGGCGCTGCAGGCCGCCCGCGCCGAGAGCCACGCCGCGCTGCGCGAGGCGCTCGGGATCGACTAGAGACGCTTCACGCTTCAGACTCCAGGTCGGTCCCGACGAGCACAACGAGGGGCGCTTCCGCCCAGACACGCGATTCGACCCCTATGCTGATTGGCGGTGGCTCGGGCGTGCGGCAGCGTGATCTCTCGAACCAGCCGCTGCTCGACGGACAGCTTGGAAGTGTCGGGATTGGGCCGTTCTCCGACCTCGAACACCTGCGGTATGCGGGGCTGCCTGGGTCCTCGTCGGGATCAGAATGTATTGGGCAGACAGGGCCCGGGAGAGATTGAGGTCGCGCGACGTCAGCGAAGCGGCTTCGGATCGTAGCCGGTGGAGGTGCGCGCTGGTATAGTTTCGGTCAGCCGCAAAGTCGGCTGAGCTCTCACATGCTGGTGTCGAGGCTGCAACTGAAGAACTGGCGGAACTTCCTGGCAGCGGACCTCCGGATGCCCGACCGCGTCTTCCTGGTTGGCCCGAACGCCGCGGGGAAGTCCAACCTCCTCGATGCGCTCAGGTTCCTCGGGGACATTGCACAGCCCGGTGGCGGCCTGCAGAAGGCCGTGGAAGACCGAGGGGGTCTGTCCAAGATCCGCTGCCTCGCCGCGCGGAAGCACCCTGACATCGAGCTCCGATTGGAGTTGTCCGACTTCGGTTCAGACACAGTGAAATGGAGTTACGAGATCGGCATCAAGCAGCAACCTCGAGGAGATCGGAAGCCCTACTTGGCGTACGAGCGCGTGTACCACGAGGGCAAGGTCCTACGAAGCCGCCCCGGGCCTGACGACATAAAGGACCCTGCCAGACTCACGCAGACTCACCTCGAACAGATCAACTCCAATGCCGAGTTTCGCGACGTTTCCAGGTTCCTCGATTCGATTCTCTACCTCCACCTCGTCCCACAGTTGGTCAAGCATACCCGTGAGTTCCTGGGGCCAGGGATCCCCGGCGACCCCTACGGGTTGAGTTTCCTGACTCGGCTCGCTCAGACCCCCGAGCGAACACGCACGGCCAGGCTCAAGGTGATTGAGACCGCCCTGCGCTTGGCCGTGCCGCAGTTGAAGGAGTTGAGTTACGTAACGGATTCCCTGGAGGGCGGCGTTCCGCACCTGGAAGCGTTGTACGAGCACTGGCGCGCGTACGGCGCCAAGCAGCGAGAAACCGAGTTCTCCGACGGCACGCTGCGTCTGATTGGCCTCTTATGGTCCTTGCTCGAGGGTGACTCGTTGCTGCTCCTTGAGGAGCCGGAGCTGTCACTGAACGGAGCTATTGTGGCCCGCATGGCGCCGCTCATTCACCGCATGCAACGGCGGCGACGGCGACAGGTCATCATCAGCACGCACAGCTCCGACCTGCTGTCAGACAAGGGCATTGGCCCTGAAGAGGTAGTGCTGTTGATTCCAGGACGCGAGGGTACTGAGGTCAAGATCGCAGCGGAACGGTCAGAAGTAATTGCGCTGCTCGAAGGCGGCATGAGTGTCGGGGAAGCGGTAGCTCCGCTGACAGCTCCAACGCAGGCGTCTCAGTTGGACCTCTTCGAATGAAGGACCCGATCCCCGTCAACCTCGCCATCGAGGACGCGCTGAGCGAATTCGTGCTCGTCAAGGTGTTGGAATCTCTTGGCACCTTTGCCATCGGTGCCCGCTATTCAAAGGGTGGCTTCGGCTATCTGAAGAAGAGCATCCGTGGATTCAACAACGCGTCAAAGGGCACGCCGTTTGTCGTTCTCACCGACCTCGACACATACCCGTGTCCATCTGCCTTGATCACGGAGTGGCTCCCCGTGCCCCAGCATCCGAACCTGCTATTTCGGATTGCCGTGCGAGAGGTTGAGGCGTGGGTGATGGCCCACAGGAACGAGTTCGCCAAGTTCATGCGCGTGGGGCTCTCGGACGTGCCGAGTCAACCGGATTTGCTGCCCGACCCGAAGGCCAAGCTGATAGAACTGGCTCGCCAATCCAAGAGCCGCGACATCCGTGATGACATCGTTCCTCCTCCGAACAGCAAGCGAACGGTAGGTCCGAACTACAACGGACGGCTCGGCGCGTTTGTTGTCGGCCACTGGAAGCTGAACGAAGCCGCGCAGTGCTCTCCGAGTCTCGAGCGGACCTGGAAGCGTCTTGCAGCTTTTGCCCCGTCTTGGAACGTCGAAGGATAAGATGAGTCCAGCAGCGGTGTCGAACAACCGTCGGGGTTAGCACTCGCGGCGCACGGGAGGGCCGTTGAGCCCGCGCCCGGCGGGCAGCCCTGGCCCGGGCTGCGCGGATGCGCCGCAATCGGGGCGGATGGTTGGGATCGTGCAGGCGGGCGCGCGAGGCGCGCGCTAGTCGTCGCCGGCGGGCGCGGCCGGGGCGGGGCGGCGCGTGCGGGAGCCGCCGATCGTGCGCGAGCAGGCGATGGCCGCGCCCTTCGGGTCGAAGCACTCGGTGCAGGCGGGGGCCGGCTTGAGCTGCTGCTGCACCGTCACCTGGAACCGCCCCTTCGCCGTGCCGACCGCGCCCACGTAGGTGCTGGCGACCTGCGCGCAGCTCGGCGCCTTGCCGGTGAAGCCGACCTGGCAGGTGATCATGAGGGCGGTGTCCTCGTCCTTGAGGTTCACCCCGGCGTCGCCGGCGAAGGTCCGCGCGAGCGAGGCGAGGTCCATGACCATCGCCTGCTGACACCCGAGCTTGCGCAGCTCCGCGGTGCCGGGGGCGGTGGTGGCCTCGATGCCGACGCGCCCGGCCTCGCGCACGAGGCCGAACACCTTCTTGCCCTCGGGGGAGCTGGCCGCGCGCCAGATCGCCCAGCCGCCGATGAGGCCGATGAGGAGCAGCACGCCGCCGGTGATCCCGAGCGCGACCAGGCAGCCGCTGGCGCCCTTCTTCGGCGCCGGCTGGCCCGGACGCCACCCGGGCGGCGGCGGGCCGCCAGGTGGCGGGAAGCCGGCGGGCGGCGGGAACCCAGGCGGCGGATAACCAGGAGGCGGCGGGTTGATCGGGGCCATGGCGCCGAGGAGTATAGCGCCAGTTGCGTCGGCCGGTCAGCCGCCGGCGCGCAGCGCCTGCAGGACCTCCTGCGGATGGTCCTCGGCCTTCGCGACCCGGGCCCAGTGCTTCCTCACCTTGCCGTCGGGGCCGATCCAGACCGTCGAGCGGATGACGCCCGTCGTGGCCTTGCCGTACAGCATCTTCTCGCCGTACGCGCCGTAGGCCGTGAGCGTGGTGCGCTCGGGGTCGCTGAGGAGCGTGAAGGGGAGCTGGTACTTGGCGCGGAACTTCTCGTGCGCGCCGGCCGAGTCGGGCGACACCCCGAGGACGACGGCGCCGGTCTGCTCGAGCTCGCGCCAGAGGTCGCGGAACCCGCAGGCCTCCTTGGTGCAGCCGGGCGTGTCGTCCTTCGGGTAGAAGTAGAGGACGACGTGCTTGCCGCGCAGCCCCGCGAGCGACACGACCGTGCCGCTCTGATCGGGGAGGCTGAACGCGGGCGCGGGTTTGCCGACCTCGATGGCCATGGGTCCCTCCTGTGGCGATGCCGGCTCTTTGGATGCGGCGGGGCCGCGCGAGTTGCGCGGGGCGGTACTTGCGACTTCTTGTGATTTTTGGTTACTTTTGTCCCGCCATGGCCGAGTACCTCTCCACGCGCGAGGTCGCGCGCTACCTGAAGCTCAACCAGAAGAAGGTGTACGCCCTCGTCGCGGCGGGGCAGCTGCCGGCGGCGCGCATCTCGGGGAAGTGGCTCTTCCCCCGGCACCTCATCGACGAGTGGGTGGCCCGGCACACCGTCCACCCCGACGGCGGCGTCATGGGCGCGCTGCTCGACGAGATGGTGGTCCTGCAGGGCAGCGACGACTGGCTGCTGTGGCGGGTGATCGACCGCTTCCAGGAGCGCCGCCAGGCGGCGGTGCCGACCGCGGTCGTCGGCAGCCTGGCCGGCCTCGCGGCCCTGCGCGCCGGGCACGCCCACGTCGCGAGCTGCCACGTCGACCTCGCGGCGGTGCGCGACCAGGCGCCCGGGGCCGCCTATCTCGTCGAGCTCTTCACCCGCGAGCAGGGGCTGATCTACGACCGGTCGCGCACGCGCCGGCTCCCCGGGCTCGCCGCGGTCGCCGCGCGGCGCCTGCGCTTCGCGGAGCGGCAGGCCGGATCGGGCACGTACCGGCTCGTCCGGCGGCTGCTCGGCGAGGCGGGCGCCGCGGCGACCTGGACGGCCGTCGGCCCCTACTCGTCGCACCTCGAGCTGGCGCTCGCGATCCGCGCCGGCGACGCCGACGTGGGCGTCGGCGCCCGCATCGCCGCCGCGATGACCGGCCTCGCCTTCGCCCCGCTCGCGGTCGAGCCCTTCGACCTGCTCGTGCCCGCGGGGTTCGCGGCGCACCCGCGCATGGCCGGCTTCCTCGAGTTCGCGCTCGAGGAGCTCGGGCACGAGGCGGCGCACGCGCCCGCCGGCTACTCCTTCACGCAGCTCGGCCGCATGCAGGCGCTCGGCGCCGGCGCGGCTGGTCCACCCGCCCACTGAGCTCGACCGGAGGGCCCGCATGCGACCGGCCGTGATCGCGCTCCTGTGCCTCGCGGCGGCGGACGGCTGCCGGCGCGCGCCGCCCGCGGCGCGCCCGCTCATCCTCGCGACGACGACGAGCACCCAGGACTCGAGCCTGCTCGACGCGCTGCTGCCGGCCTTCGAGCGGGCGCAGGGGATCCAGGTGAAGGTCGTCGCCGTCGGCACCGGCGAGGCGCTCGCGATGGGCGCCCGCGGCGACGCCGACGTGCTCCTCGTGCACGCGCGCGCGGCCGAGGACGACTTCATGCGCCGCGGGCTCGGCGCGCGGCGCCTGGACGTCATGCACAACGACTTCGTGCTGGTCGGGCCGCCCCAAGACCCCGCGGCCGCGAAGGGCACCGACGCCGCACAGGCGCTGCGCCGGATCGCCGCCGCCGGCGCGACCTTCGCGTCGCGGGGCGACCGCTCCGGCACGCACGTCAAGGAGCAGGAGCTGTGGCGCCTGGCCGGCGTCGCGGCCGAGGGCCGGCCCTGGCACCTGTCGACGGGCCAGGGCATGGCGGAGACGGCGCGCCTCGCGAGCGAGAAGCGCGCCTACGCGCTCGTCGACCGCGCCACCTGGCTCGCGACCCGGGGCACGCTCGACCTCGGCGTCGTCGTGGCCGGGGACCCGCGGCTCTTCAACCCGTACGGCGTCATCGTGGTCGATCCGGCGCGCTTCCGCCGCGTGAACGGGCCGGCGGCGCAGGCCTTCGCCCGCTTCCTCGTGGCGCCCGCGACGCAGCGGCTCATCGCCGACTTCGGCGTCGCGCGCTACGGCGAGCCGCTGTTCGTGCCGGACGCGCGGTAGGCACCGATGGACTCGATCGACCAGGGCTTCAGCGAGGCGTTCCGGCTGCTCGCCCACGGCGACCCCGAGGTCATGGGCATCCTGTGGCTCTCGCTGTGGGTGAGCGGGGCGGCCACCCTGGTCGCGATGGCGGTCGGCGTGCCGGCCGGCGTCTTCCTCGGCCTGCGCCGCTTTCCCGGCCACACGCTCTTCGTCACGCTGGTCAACGCGGGCATGGGGCTGCCGCCGGTGGTCGTCGGCCTCCTCGTGTTCCTGCTGCTCGCGCGCGCGGGGCCCCTCGGCGGGTTGCAGCTCCTCTACACGCCCGCGGCGATGGTGATCGCGCAGGTGATCATCGCGACGCCGGTCGTGGTCGGCGTGACGATGGCCGGCATCCAGGGGCTCGATCCGCGGCTGCCGCTGCAGGTCCTCTCGCTCGGCGCGAGCCGGGCGCAGCTCTACCTGACGCTGGTGCGGGAGGCGCGCGTCACGCTGCTCGCCGCGCTCGCCGCCGGCTTCGGGTCGATCATCTCCGAGGTGGGCGCGGTGATGCTCGTCGGCGGCAACATCCGCGGGCAGACCCGCGTGCTGACCACCGCCATCGTCCTCGAGACGCGGCAGGGCCACTTCGCCCGGGCGATCGCGCTCGCGGTCGTGCTGCTCGGCATCGCGCTCGTGCTCAACGCCGTCTTCACCATCGTGCAGCAGCGGAGGCCGCGGTGACGGCCCTGCTCGCGGTCGAGGACCTCGAGGTCGCGGCCGGGCGCCGCGCCCTGCTGCGCGTCGCCGCGCTCGCGGTGCGCGAGGGCGAGGTGCTCGCGGTGATCGGGGCGACGGGCGCCGGCAAGACGACCCTGCTCACGGCGCTGCACGGCCTCGCGCGCCCGGCGCGCGGCCGGTTCTCGTGGCGCGGCGCCGCCGTCCCGGTGCCGCTGCCCATCGCCGTGCGGCGGCGCATCGCGATGGTGTTCCAGGACCCGCTGCTCCTGCACGGCACCGTCCACGACAACGTGGCGTACGGCCTGCGCCTGCGCGGCGTCGCGCGGGCCGCGGTCGACGCCCGCGTCGGGGAGGCGCTGCGCGGCCTCCACGTCGAGGCGCTCGCCGCGCGGCCGGTCGCCCGGCTCTCGGGCGGGGAGGCGCAGCGCGTCGCCCTCGCCCGCGCCGTGGTGCTGCGGCCGGACCTCCTGCTGCTCGATGAGCCGTTGGCCTCCCTCGACCCCGGCACCCGCGAGCGCATCGCGGCGGAGCTGCGGGCGGTGATCCGCGCCGCGGGCCTGACCTGCGTGCACGTCACGCACGATCAGGAGGAGGCGCAGGCGGTCGGCGACCGGATCGCCGTCATCGACGAGGGGCGCCTGGCGCAGCTCGGCGCGCCGGAGGAGGTCTTCCTGCGGCCCGCGACCGCGCGCGTCGCCGCCCTCGTGCGCACGCGCAACCTGCTCCCCGGCGAGGTCGTTGCCGCGGCCGGCGGCGAGACCACCGTCAGCCTCGGTCCCCACCGCATCGCCGTGGCGGCCGGCGCGCCGCCCGGCCCGGTGCTCGTGTGCGTGCGCCCCGAGGCGGTCACGCTCGCCGTCGCCCCCGGCGCGCGCAACGCGCTGCCCGGCGTCGTCGTCGCGGCCCGTCCGGCGGGGGCGCTGGTCGAGCTGACGCTCGATTGCGGCGGCGTCAGCCTCGTCGCGCTCGCGGCGCGCGCCGCCGCCGCGGCGCCCGGGACGAAGATCACCGCGGTGCTGGCCCCGGGGGCGGTCCACCTGATCCCGGACGGGGGCTGAGGCCCGCTCGGCCGGGGCGCTGGTCGAGCTGGGCGGTGCTATCATCCCGGCATGCTCGCCCGCTTGCTCCCGCTCGTCGCCCTCGCCGGCACGCTCGCCGCGTGCGGCCCCACCCTCGCGCAGCGCGAGGCCACCGCGCAGCCCGCCATCGAGGCGCTGCGGGCGGCGCGCTTCGCGGATGCGCGCACGCAGGCCGGGGCGGTGCTCAAGCAGGACGGCGCCAATCCCTACGCCCGGCTCGTCGACGCGGTCGCCCGCTACCGCGACGTGATGCACGGCCTCGCGACCGACATCCCGTCGATCCTGCTCGGGGCGCTCCTCACCCGGGGCTTCAGCGACCGGCTGCTGCACGTGGCGCTCGAGAGCGCCGACCGCGACCTCGCCGTCGTGGACGAGGACCTCGCGCGCGCGGCCGCGTTCCCGGCGCTCACCCTGGACCTGTGCCTGGCCTGCTGGAAGGTCGACTGGAACCGCAACGGCCGGGTCGACGACCGGGACGAGGCGCTCCTCGAGATCGAGCAGGACGCCGACGGGAAGCGGCTCCCCGAGGGCGATCCGCGGCGCAAGCCGACCTTCAAGTTCGACCACGGGGACGTGCTGTGGGCGCGGGCCATGGTGAGCTTCCAGCGCGCGCTGCTGAACGCCGTGCTCGCCTACGACTGGTCCGGCTTCGACGCGCAGGGCGCCATGCGCGGGCGGGCCAACCTCGTCGTGAAGCTCGCGCGGCCCGAGCGCATGCAGGCGGCGCGCGCGCTCATCCTCGCCGGCCTCGACCAGGCCGACGCCTGCCGCCGTGCCTACCTCGCCGAGACGGACGATGAGCGCGAGTGGGTGCCCAACCCGCGCCAGAAGAGCCACCCGCTGCCGCTGCCCGTCGACGCCGCGCTCTACGAGACCTGGGAGCTCGTCCTCGGCGACCTGCGGCGGATCGTGCGCGGCGAGGAGGGCGTGAGCGTGGCCGAGCTCGCGCAGCTCGGCGATCACAAGTGGAACGAGCCGCCGGGCGGCTACCTCGACCTCGGCGGCATGCTGGCCCGGCCCAAGGACCTCGCGCTCGACTTCGCCAACCTGCGCGAGCGCGATCTCGACAAGCGGGATCGCGTCGAGGCGGCGCTCGCCGAGGCGTTCGGCCAGTACTACCGGCGCGACATGAAGCCCTCGCCGCTCCTCGGCCGGCTCGCGCGCATGAAGGGCGAGATCGCGCGCGGCCACGAGTCCTTCGAGCGCAAGCTGCGCTACCTCATCTGGCTCAACTGACGCGATGATGGCGCGTGCTCGCCGGCGGCGCGGGGCCGCCCTCGTCCTCGCCGCCGCGGCCGCGCTGGCGGCGGCGCCCGCGCGCGCGGAGGAGCCCGCGCCGCTCGCGCCGTTCCGCGCGGACGCGTGGGAGATCCGCCAGGGCAAGTGGCGCTTCGAGCCCGCGGGTGAGCTCGTGGCCGAG
>DASXVK010000729.1:0-16280 GCA_036504295.1 Polyangia bacterium | reverse complement strand
GCCCGCGGCCGCGCTCGCGTCCGCGGCCGCCGCCGGGGCCAGGCCCGCCGGCGCCCCCCGCCGCGCCCCCTCCACCAGCGCCCCGAGCCGCCGCCGCGCCTCGCCCTCCGCGACGCCCGGGCCGCAACTCGCGAGCGCCTCCTCGAGCATGGCCGCCGTGGGGTAGCGGCGCTCGGGCGCGGGCGCGAGCGCCCGCCGCACCACCTCGTCGAGCGCCGGCGTCAGCTCCGGCCGCAGCGCCGACGGCGCCCGAAACGCCGGGTGGCCCGCCGCGCGCCACAGCCCGGCCTCGTCATCCGCCGCCAGGTACCGCTCGCCGGTGAGCGCCTCGAAGAGCACCAGTCCCACGCCGTAGACGTCGGTCCGGGCGTCGACCTCGTCGCCTCGCACCACCTCGGGCGCGAGGTACCCGAGCTTGCCCTTGAGCGCGCCGCGCTCGGTGCGGGCGGTGCGCGCGCGCGCCTTGGCGACGCCGAAATCCCCGAGCTTCAGGTGCCCGTCGCGGCCGAGCAGGATGTTGCCGGGGGTCACGTCCCGGTGCACGATGCCGAGCGGCTGCCCGGCGCCGTCGACGGCGCGGTGCAGGTCGGCGAGGGCGCCCGCGAGGCGGCGGCCGACGTGCACGGCGAGCGCGGGGGCCAGCGGCCCGCCCGCCGCGAGCAGCGCGGCGAGATCGACCCCGTCGACGAGCTCCATGACCAGGTAGTAGGTCCCGTCCTCCGCGCCGAAGTCGAAGACCTGCACCAGCCCCGGCGACGAGAGCTGCGCCGCGAGGCGCGCCTCGTCGAGGAACATGCGCACGAAGTGCGGGTCGCGCGCCAGGTCGGGCAGCACGCGCTTCACCGCCACCTGCTTCGCGAAGCCGCCGGGCCCCACGCGCTGCGCGCGGAACACCTCGGCCATGCCGCCGATGCCGATGCGCTCCTCGAGCCGGTAGCCCGCGAGGACCGCGCCACTCATTCCCGGACCGTGAGCCCGTGCTTGCGGATCAGCCGGAAGAAGGTCTGCCGCGGCACGCCGGCCCGCTCGGCCGCGCGCGCGACCACGCCGCCCTCCTGCGCCAGCAGCGCCGTCACGTAGCGGCGCTCGAACGCCTCGAGGAGCCGGTCCTTGGCGTCGTGGTACGCGAGGTGGGTGAGCGCCTCGTCCCCGGCCCCGCCGCCCGCGTCGCCGCCGCCCGGACCCAGCACCGCCTCGGGCCGGAGCTCCGGCAAGGCGGCGAGCCGCTCGACCACGTTGCGCAGCTCCCGCACGTTGCCGGGCCAGTCGTGGCTCTGGAGCACGGCGAGGGCGTGGTCGTCGAGCCAGCTCGCCGGGTCGCGGTCCGGCCGCAGCCGCCGCGCCAGCTCCAGCGCCAGCAGCGGCACGTCCTCGCGCCGCCGGCGCAGCGGCGGCAGCTCCACGCGGATCACCGCCAGCCGGTAGAAGAGGTCCTGGCGGAACCCGCCCGCGGCGACGAGGTCGTCGAGCCGCCGGTTCGTCGCGGCGACGACGCGCACGTCGACGGCGCGCCCGCCGCCCCCGCCGACCCGCCGCACCTCGCGCTTCTCGAGGAAGCGCAGGAGCCTGGGCTGCAGCTCCGCACCGAGCTCGCCGATCTCGTCGAGGAACAGGGTGCCGCCGTCGGCCTGCTCGAACGCCCCGGCCCGGGCCGCGGTCGCGCCGGTGAAGGCGCCCTTCTCGTGGCCGAAGAGCTCGCTCTCGATGAGGTTCGGGGCGATGGCGCCGCAGTCGACGACCACGAAGGGGCCGTCGCCCCGCGGCCCCTGCCGGTGCAGCGAGTCCGCGGTGATCTCCTTGCCGGTGCCTGACTCGCCCTCGAGCAGCACGGTGCTGTCGGTCTCGGCGGCGCGCTCGAGCAGCGCGAAGCAGCGCCGCATCGCGGGGCTGCGCCCGAGGAGCGCGCCGAACCGCTCCCGCGGGCTCAGCGGCAGGCTCACCGCCTCGCCGCCCGGCCGGAAGCGCAGGCGCGTGCGGCCCGCGGTGAGCTCGGCGCCCGGGTAGAGGAAGACCTCGCGCACCCGCAGCTCGCCGATGAAGGTGCCGTTCGTGCTGCCGAGGTCGCGCATGAGGAACCCGGCCGGCGTGGCGAGCACCTCGAACTGCCGGCGCGAGACCGCGCCGTCCGTGAGCACGAGGTCGCAGGCGGGGTCGCTGCCGATGACGAGCGAGCCCTCGCGCAGCGTCGCCGTGCGGCCGCGGTCCGGCCCGGCCACGACCTCGAGCCGCGCCGCCTGCACCACCAGGTGCTCGACGCCTTCGGCGCGGCGGATGACCTCGGTCGGCGGCGACGGCGAACGCCCCATCCCGCGAGGCTAACTCAGGCGGCGGTCGGAACGCAAAGGGGCGCTGCCGGGCAGCGAGCGGGATGACGGTGATCGCGGCGGGTGGGGCGAGGACGGTCTAGCTGCAGCCGCTGGTCGCGCCGCAGTTCTGGCACTTGTGGCAGGCGCCCGAGCGGACCATGATGCTGCCGCACTCGTGGCACGCCGGGGCGTCGCTCTCCTCGACGAGGAAGCCGGCCCGGGGGACGGCCGGCTTGGTGCGGCCGTTGCCGTTCGTGCCGTTGCCGTTCGCCTTGCCGACGACCTGCTCGAGCTTCGCCGCCTGGGCGACGACCACGCCGGCGATCTGCGCCGCGGTCTTCATCTCGCGCGCCGCCGCGGCCGCCTCCTCCGTCGACAGCTCGGCGCCCGTCGCCTTCTGCACGTCGACGAACTTGAGCGCCAGCCAGCGGAAGATGTAGTCCATCAGCGAGGTCGCCCGCGGCACCTCGGGGTTGCCGGTGAAGCCCGCCGGGTCGAACCGGGTGTGCGCGAACTTGTCGGTGAGCAGCTTGAGCGGCACGCCGTGCTGCAGGCTGATCGAGATGGCGGTCGCGAAGGAGTCCATGAGGCCGGCGATCGTCGACCCCTCCTTCGCCATGCGGATGAAGATCTCGCCCGGGCTGCCGTCCTCGTACAGGCCGACGTGCAGGTAGCCCTCGTGGCCGCCGACGGAGAACTTGTGCGTGAGCGAGTGGCGCTCGTCGGGGAGCTTGCGCCGCACGGCCGCCGGCGGGCCGCCCAGGCGCTTCGGCTGCTTCTCCTCGGCCTCGCCCTGCTTCTTCGTCGACAGCGGCTGCGCCAGCTTGCAGCCGTCACGGTACACGGCGATGGCCTTGAGCCCGAGCTTCCAGGCCTGCAGGAAGGCGTCCTCGATGTCGCCGACGGTGGCGTCGCACGGCAGGTTGACCGTCTTCGAGATCGCGCCCGAGAGGAACGGCTGCACCGCGGCCATCATGCGCACGTGGCCGAGGTAGTGGATGCAGCGCAGGCCGTGCGGCGAGCGGAACGCGCAGTCGAAGACCGGGAGGTGCTCCTCCTTGAGGCCGGGGGCGCCCTCGATGGTCTCCGCCTCCTCGATGTAGTCGCAGATCTTCTTCGCCTGCGACACCGGGTAGCCGAGCCGCGCGAGCGCCATCGGCACCGTCTGTGACACGATCTTGATGATGCCGCCGCCGACGAGCTTCTTGTACGCGACGAGCGCGATGGGCGGCTCGACGCCCGTCGTGTCGCAGTCCATCATGAAGCCGATGGTGCCAGTCGGGGCGAGCACCGAGACCTGCGCGTTGCGGAAGCCGTGCTCGCGGCCGACGGTGAGCGCCTCGTCCCAGGCCGAGCGCGCCGCGGAGATGAGGTCGTAGGGCACGTAGGCGGCGTCGATCCGGTCGACGTAGCGGCGGTGCTTCTCGAGCACCCCCAGCATCGGATCGCGGTTCTGCTCGTAGGCGTCGAACGGGCCGGTCACGTCGCGGCTGACGCGCGCCGACATGGCGTAGGCGTGGCCGGTCATGATCGAGGTGATCGCGGCGGCGTAGGCGCGGCCGGGCTCGCTGTCGTACGGGAGGCCGCGCGCCATCAGCAGCGCGCCGAGGTTCGCGTAGCCGAGGCCGAGCGGCCGGTAGGTCTGGCTGTTCTCGGTGATCCGCTCGGTCGGGTACTTGGCGCGGCCGACCATGATCTCCTGCGCGAGGATCGTGATCTCGACCGCGTGGCGGAAGGACTCGACGTCGAACTCGCCGTTGTCGTCGACGAACCGCATCAGGTTCAGCGACGCCAGGTTGCAGGCGGAGTCGTCGACGAACATGAACTCGCTGCACGGGTTCGACGCGTTGATGCGGCCCGAGTTCGGGCAGGTGTGCCAGGCGTTGATGGTGGTGTCGAACTGCATGCCCGGGTCGCCGCACTGGTGCGCGGCGCCGGAGATGGTGTTGAAGAGCTTGCGGGCGCGGAAGGTCTCGACGACCTGGCCGGTCGTGATCGAGCGCGTGTGCCAGTCGCCGTCGCGGCTGACGGCCTCCATGAACTCGTCGGAGACGCGGACCGAGTTGTTCGAGTTCTGGAAGAACACCGAGGCGTAGGCCTCGCCGTTGAACGACGAGTCGTAGCCGGCCTCGATGAGGGCCCAGGCCTTGCGCTCCTCGCCCGACTTGCAGTTGACGAACTCGAGGATGTCGGGGTGGTCGGCGTTGAGGATGACCATCTTCGCCGCGCGCCGGGTCTTACCGCCGCTCTTGATGACGCCGGCGAACGCGTCGAAGCCCTTCATGAAGGAGACCGGACCCGAGGCGGTGCCGCCGCCCGCGAGCGCCTCCTTGGACGAGCGGAGCGAGGAGAAATTGGTGCCCGTGCCCGAGCCCCACTTGAAGAGCATGCCCTCGGTCTTCGCCAGCGTGAGGATCGACTCCATCGAGTCCTCGACGGAGTTGATGAAGCAGGCCGAGCACTGCGGGTGCTCCTCGAGGCCGACGTTGAACCACACCGGCGAGTTGAAGCTCATCTTCTGATGCACGAGCAGGTGGCACAGCTCGTCATGGAAGACGCGGCCCTCCTCGGCGGAGGCGAAGTAGCCGTCCTCTTCGCCCCAGCGGGCGAGGGTCGCGGCCACGCGGGCGAGCAGCTGCCGGACCGACTTCTCGCGGGCGGGCGAGCCGAGCACGCCGCGGAAGTACTTCTGGGCCACGACGTTGGTCGCGGTCTGCGACCAGGCGCGGGGCACCTCGATGTCCTTCTGCTCGAAGTAGACCTTGCCCTTCTCGCCGGTGATCGAGGCGGTGCGGAGCTCCCACTCGACCTGGTCGAAGGGTGGGGTGTCGGGGTTCGAGAAGAACCTGGGGATGCGGAGACCCGGATGTCGCTTGCTGCGCCCTACGACCACGACCGCGGTCTTGCCCCGTCCGGCCGTTCGACCCTTGCGCGCCTCCGGCTTCTCGATCATCTTGCCCATCCTCCTGCGAAGCGGTCCTGCCCGTCACCGCGAGCGCAAAAGCCCCCCTCAAGCCTCGGGCGAACTGCCGCCCTGGGCTCTGGCCTTGCTTGTCGCTCCGATCGCGAGGTGTGCCCCGGACGTGTCCTGAGTCACACCCTATGGGTCACGAATGAGACCCTTTCGGCTTACTCCCCGCGTTCCCCGGAATTCGACGGCGACACCACCCCAGCCTCAGCGGCCCTTCGTCTGCGAAGGACCACTGAGCGTCGGCGGCGGTAGGGACGAATCTACCGGCGACCCGGTACCTTGTCAAGAAAAACAGCCCCTAGATATGGGGCTTCCGAAGCTCCGCAACCCCCATAGATTGTGGGTCGAGCTGTGGAAACAGCCGTGGACGAGAGCCGGTTTTGCCCTATGCTCACAGGGACTTGCGGCGGCCACAGCAACGTTGGCTGACCTGTGGATAGTCGCAACCGGAGGCGCCGGTGGGCTCGTTCCCGTCCGCTGGTCGATGACCACTGCAGACCGGCGGACAACTTGCGTTCGCCCGTCCTTTCTTCTATTGTGGCGCCGGCTTGCGGAGGCGCTTCGCGCCGCCATCGCGCGTGCGCGGCGCGCTCTCCGTCGGGCCGCGCTGGCCCCCACACCCGGACCTCATGCGAAGAAGCGCCGCGCCGCTGTGCAAAAGCCTTTGGGTGATCGCAGTTTGCCTGGCGCTCGCCGGCGCGTGTCGCGCTCGCGACTCGCAGCCGCAGCCGGCGCGCCCGACGGAGCCGCCGGCCCGCATCGTCGCGCTGACGCCATCTCTCGTCGAGATCACCTTCGCGCTGGGGCTCGGGCCGCGCGTGGTCGGCGTGTCGAGCTTCGCCAATTATCCGCCCGAGGCGGCCAAGCTCGCGAAAGTGGGGGACTTTCTCCAGCCCAGCATCGAGCGCATCGCGAGCCTGCGGCCCGATCTGGTGCTCCTGGACGCCGTCCAGGTCAGCCCGGCGGCGGCGCTCCGGGCCGCCGGGATCCGATCCCTGGCCCTGCCCATAGAATCGATCGAGGATGTGCGCCGGGCGATCCGCGCGGTCGGGGCGGCCACGGGCGCCGAGACGCGGGCGGCCCAGCTCTTACGCGAGCTTGACGCCGACCTGGCGGCCGCCAGCGTGCGGGCCGAGGGCCGACCGCGGCCGCGGGTGCTCTTCGCCGTGGACCGCGAGCTCGGGTCGCTGCGCAACCTCGTGTGTGCCGGGCCCAGCACGTACCTCGACGAGCTCATCCGCCGCGCCGGCGGCGACAACGTGCTGGCGGACGCCAAGCTGCGCTTTCTCCGCGTGGCGCCAGAGGAAATCCTTGCCCGGGCGCCCACCGTCATCCTCGACGCGGTGCACACGCGCGACGTCCAGCGCGCCCGCGCGGACTGGCAAGCGCTCGCCACCGTGCCCGCCGTCGCCCGCGGCCGGGTCTACGTGCTCGCCGATCCCGCCTTCGTCACCCCGGGGCCCCGCCTCGGCCAGATGCTCAAGCGACTCGCGGAGATGCTGCATCCCGGGGCGGCCGACGCCGGCGCGGGCGGGGCCGCTGCTCCGCCTTCGAAGGCGGAGCCGCAGGCGGGA
Organism: Polyangia bacterium; assembly: GCA_036504295.1. GTDB lineage: Bacteria > Myxococcota_A > Polyangia > JACRCY01 > JACRCY01 > DASXVK01. Next base: position 9,429 of record DASXVK010000729.1, on the reverse strand, counting down.
GATCTCACGAACGATTCACCATAGATATGCGCGGCCGGGCGGGGCCGGCCCCGGGGGGCTCAGCGCAGGTACAGGTCGACGTAGTCGAGCACGTCCTCGCAGGGGTTCTGCATCTGCTGGAGTCGCCAGTACTTGCGCGTGCCGCGGAGGGCGAAGGTGAAGTCCCCGGAGCGGGTACACGCCCGGCCGCCGGCGATCGTGCTCACCTGCGTCGTGATGGTCCCGCGGAGCACGAACTCCTTGGCTCGGACCTCCACGATCGACCCCCACACCCGCAGGGTGTCGATCGCGGCGCGGCCCCCGGCGCTGCTCTGGCCGAACTGCTCGCCGCTCAGCCTGAGCACGCCGTCCTCCTCGCGGACGCGGGCGCGGCCGAGCTTCTTCCAGCCGATCCACTGGAGCGAGAGCCGGTGCGCGCCGACGAGCTGCTGCTTGGCGCGGGCGTCGCGGACCACCGTCTTGTCGACCGGCGCCAGGTCCGCGGCGGCGGCCGCGGCGGTGAGCGCGACGAGGGCGGCGACGACGACCGGACGCATGCATCCTCCCTGGCCCCGCGGCGGGGCGCCCGCGACCATGCCACGATCCCGGCCGCGCGCGCAACCGGCCGCCAGGCGGCACGGGGGGTTGGGCCGATCCGCTTGACAGGGACGCCGCGGCTTTCTACCCTGGTCGGACATAGTGTGGGTCGCCCCACCACGGGGCGAGCAAGAGGGAAGCCGGTCAAACGCCGGCACGGCCCCCGCCACTGTAGCCGGGGACGAACGCGAGCCCGTTGCCACTGAGGATGTCCGATGCGAGTCGGCTCCTCGGGAAGGCCTCGCCAGTAGGACGAACCGGAAGTCAGGAGACCTGCCCACGCGCCTGATCGTGCCGCAAGGCAGCGATCGTCCTGCGGGGTGAAGGTCTCGCGCATGCGCGCGCTCGGCCCATCCCCGCGGGCGGGAGTAGATCGTGCGGGGTGCGCGCGCCAGCCGGCTGGCGGTGATGCTCGTGCTCGTCGCGAGCTCCGGAGACGGGGCCGCGGGCGCGCCGCTGCGCACGGACGAGGTCCGGGTCGAGGACGCGCGCCTCGGCGAGGACGCCGCCGCGCCGCCCCCCGAGCCCTCGGCGTTCGTCACCGTGATCGACGCGCGCGCCGCCGGCGCCGGGGCGGCGAGCCTGCCGGAGGTGCTGGCCCGCGCCGCCTCGGTCCAGGTGCGCTCGCAGGGCGGCCTCGGCGCCTTCACCGCGGTCACGATGCGCGGCTCGACCGCGGCGCAGGTGGCGGTGTTCCTCGACGGCGTGCCGCTCAACCGCGACAGCACCGGCGCGCCGGACCTGTCGCAGGTGCCGCTCGACGCCCTCGAGCGCATCGAGGTGTACCGCGGCGGGGTGCCGGCGGAGCTCGGCGGCGCGGCGCTGGGCGGGGCGATCAACCTCGTCACCCGGCGCCCGGGCACGCGGCCGGAGCTCGAGCTCAAGGCCGGCTACGGCTCCTTCGGTACGCGCCAGGCGAGCGTGCGCGCCGCCGGCGCCCGCGGCCCGCTCGCGGGCTCGCTCTACCTCGGCTACCGCGGCAGCCGCGGGGACTTCCCCTTCTACGACGACAACCAGACCGAGTTCACGACCAGCGACGACCGCACCCGGCGGCGGGCGAACAACGGCTACGACGAGCTCGACGGCGCGTTCACCGCGCGCTGGCGCCGCGGCGACGCCGAGGCGATCGCGAGCGGGCAGACCCTCTACAAGGATCAAGGCATCCCGCCCTTCCGCAGCCTGCTCGCGGACGGCGTGCGCCTGACGACCGCGCGCCAGACCCTCGACGTCGCGCTCGCGCGGCGGCGCCTGCGCGAGGGCGCCCTCGACCTCGGGGGCAGCGCGTTCCTCCTCGCGCAGTGGCAGCACTTCGTCAACCCGGGCGGGGTCGGCGTCGGCCGGCAGGACGCGACGTACACGTCCGGCGGCGGCGGCCTGCGCGGCCGCGCCGGCCTCGCCGTCGGCGCGCACCAGCTCTTCGTGCTCGTGCCCGAGGTCCGCGGCGAGCTCTTCGACACCGAGAGCCTCATCCCCGGCCAGCCGCCCGCGCCCGGCGGCCGCCGCGTGGCCGCCGGCGTCGCGCTCCGCGACGAGATCGCCCTCGCCGCCGACCGGCTGCTCCTCACGCCGGCGCTGCGCTTCGACCTCGTGCGCACCTGGTCGCCGACCGTCGCTGGCGCCCACCTCGAGAGCTACTTCTCGCCGCGCCTCGGCGTGCGGGGCGAGCTCCAGCCCCAGGTCCTCGCGCTCAAGGCGAACGCGGGACTCTACTACCGCCCGCCCACCTTCTTCGAGCTCTTCGGCAGCCCCGGCCTGATGCTGCCCGCCGCCGGCCTCGTCGGCGAGCACGGCCTGAGCGCCGACCTCGGCGCCGTGCTCACGACGGCCCGGCTCACCGCCGAGGTCGCCGGGTTCGTGCGGCGGGTGCAGGACCTCATCGCCTACGAGCGCCGGCTGCTGCTGCTGCAGGCGGCGAACGATCCGCGGGTGCGCGTCGTGCCCGGGATCGAGCTCGCCGTGCAGGCGCGGCCGCACCGCGCGGTGGCGCTCTCGGGCCACTACGCCTACACCGCCGCCGACCTGCCCGGCCAGCCGCGCCATCAGGCGCTCGGTCGGGTCGAGCTCGAGCGGCCGCGCGGGCGCGTGCGGCCGGCGGCCTTCTACGAGGCGGACCTCGCCTCGAGCGACTACCTCGACCTCGGGCGCGAGCGCCTGATGCCGGGGCGGCTGCTGCACGCGGCCGGCGTGCGGCTGTCGCTGCGCGGGGTGCGCGCCCTCGGCGGCGACGCCCGCCTCACCCTGGAGGGGCGCAACCTCGCCGACGTGCGCACCGGCACGGTCGCGCTCGCGCCGGCGACGAGCGGCCTCACGCAGACCCCCGTCGCCATCGCCGACTTCTTCGGCTACCCGCTCCCCGGTCGGAGCCTCTTCGCCACGCTGGAATGGAGGTACTGATGCATCGTTCTCTCGTGCTCGTGCTCGTGCTCGTGCTCGCTCCCGCCGTCCTCGGCTGCGGGGACAACACCGCCGCCTCCCCCGACGGCGGCACCGCCGCCAGCGCGCTCGTCGTGCTCAAGGACGGCAACGCCTCGCTCGTCAACCTCAAGGACCGCAGCGTGCAGCCGCGCGTCGCCCCGGCGATGGCGATCTCGACCGACGCGATGCTCCGCCCGGGCGACGGCGTCATCTACGTCGTCAACCGCTGGGGCTTCGACAACCTCGTCATCCTCGACGCGGCCGACCTGCACGTCATCCGGCAGATCTCGACCGGCGCCGGCTCGAACCCGCAGGACGTCGCGGTCGTCGCGCCCGACCGCCTCTTCGTGCCCCTGCAGACGCCCGGGAGCGTGCTCGTCCTCGATCCGACCAGGCCCGAGGGGCAGGAGGCGGTGGGCACGGTCGACCTCACCACGATCGACGCGCACCCGACGCCCTCCTCCGCGCTCGTCGCCGGCGGCGAGGTCCTGGTCGCGCTCGGCTTCATCGATCCCACCACCTACGCGCCCACCCGCGCCGGCATGATCGCCGTGATCGATCCCGCGACCCTCACGGTGACCGCGCGCATCGACATGCAGAGCCAGAACCCCTTCGCGCGCATGCAGGTCGTGCCCGGCAGCGCCCGCGCGGTGGTCGACGGCGCCGCCGACTTCAGTGGCACGGCGGGCTGCTTCGAGCTCGTGGACGCGGCCGCGCGGACCTCGACCTGCGTCGTCACGAACGCGGCCTGCGGCGGCTGGAGCGGCGCGCTGACGGTGACGACCGACGCGCACGTGTTCGCCGCGGTCGAAGCCGGCTTTCAGGCCGACGGCACGGTGTGCCACTTCACGCTCGACGGGACCGTCGTCGGCAGCCTCGCCGCGACGGGCGGCAGCCTGACGGACGTCGCGGTCGCCGGCGCGGAGGTCCTCGTCGTGGACTCGAAGGCGCCGGGGGGGCTGCGCGTCTTCGACCGCGCGAGCGGCGCCGAGCTCACGACCGCCCCCCTCGACCTCGGCGCCCCGTCCGCGTTCGCGAGCGGGATCGTGCTGCTGAACTGAGGCTGTCGCGCACGCGCAGCACCGCGTCGGCGGCGGGCGGCAGCGAGCAGGTGGGAGCTGCCGGCCGTCTTGACCTTCGGAGTAAAAACAGAATAAACATGGAGCATGAACAAGAAGACGTCGATCACCATGGCCGAGGATCTGCTCGCGGCGGTCGACCGCCGCGCCGCGGCTAGTGGGCAGAACCGCTCCGACTTCATCGAGCGGGCGGTGACGGCCTATCTCATCCAGGTCGTACGTGAAGAGCAGGACGCGCGGGACCGCGAGATCATCGACCGTGAGGCCGAGCGACTCAACGCCGAGGCGGCAGAGGTCCTGGAGTTCCAGGTGATCGCGTGAGGCGTGGCGAGCTCTATCTCGTCGCGCACCCCGGCGCGTCCGATCCCCGGCGCGCCCGCGCCTTCGCCGTCGTGAGTCGCCAGGTGCTCATCGACTCGCAGTTCTCCACCGTGATCTGCGCCCCGGTGTACACGACCCGTGACGGGCTGACCACCCAGGTGCCGGTCGGAGTGGACGAGGGGCTGAAGCACCCGAGCAGCATCCACTGCGACGAGCTGGTGAGCCTACCCAAGTCGAGACTGACCCGCTACGTCGGGGCGCTGGCGCCGGCGAAGCTCCGCGCGCTCGCGGCCGCGCTGCGCGCCGCGCTCGAGCTCACCGAGTCGCACCAGGCGGTCCGGTATGACTGACGCGGGTGGTGCGCGCGGACCCCGTGCGCACCTGGTCTCGGGCGCTCGCTCGGCCTGGCTTGACCGCGACCCGGCCCGCCGCCATGATGACCGAGAGGCGCGCCCTTGCGCCGCGGCCTGGTGACGAGCATGCGACCGGAGCCATGGCGGTCGCCGCTGAGCGGCGAGGAGTTCCACCGGCGTCACGTCGGCGAGCGCGTCGAGCTGTGGGACGGAGAGGTGATCCCCATGACCCCGGTCTCGAGCGCACATGCGCGCACGGCGGCGATGGTCGCGTTCCGGCTGCAGCACGCGGTGGGGCCAGCGGGCGAGCGCGGCGCGGTGCTCGTCGAGGCCGGGTTCCTCCTCGAGCGCGACCCCGACGTCGTGCTCGCGCCGGACGTGGCCGTCGTGCGCCCGGGGCGGGAGCTGCCGCCCCGCGGCTGGATCCCCGGCGCCCCGGACCTCGCCGTCGAGGTGCTCTCGCCCGATGACGCGTGGCGCGATCTCGTGCGCAAGGTCGGCCGTTATCTCGAGGCGGGCACGGCGCTCGCCTGGGTCCTCGACCCGGAGCGCCGCCGCGTCGTCGTCTTCCGCCCGGACGAACCTCCAGCGACGCTCGCGGGCGAGGACCCCGTGGTGGGCGCGCCGGTGCTCGACGGGCTCGTGCTGCGCGCGGCCGAGCTGTTTCCGGTGCCGTAGCTGGCGCAGGGCGAGCTCGTCGTTGGCGCACCCCGCGGTTCGCGGTAGGCATCGACGGATGCGCTCGCGCCTACCCGCCTGGGTCGTGCTCGCGGTCCTGGCGGGCGGCTGCGGGGGGCGTGACGGGGCCGCGCCGCGCTCCGACGGCGGCGCGGCCGGACCCGAGGCCGGCACGCCCGACGAACCCGGGACGGGTGCGCCGCTCGGCGACGGGGCCGGCGGCGACGACGGCCCCCGCGGTCCCGACGCCGCGGCGCTCGACGCGCCGCTCGGGCCGGACGCTGCGGCGGCCGACGCGGCGCTCGGTCCCGACGCGCCGACGCCGGACGCGCCGCTCGGGGCCGACGCGCCGGCGCCCGACGCGCCGCTCGGGCCGGACGCCGCGGTGGCCGACGCGGCCGCGGCTGACGCCGGGCTCCTCGACGGAGGGCCCGCCGACGGGCCCCTCGACGCAGGCGAACTCACCGACGCCGCGGCGCCCGCGGACGGCCCGCTCGACGCCGCGCCCGCCTCGACGCGCCACACGGCGCGGCCGCTCGGCTCGACCACGGCGCCGAACGGCTTCTACGAGTACCTGCCGCCCGGGTACCCCGACGGGCAGCTCTGGCCGCTGCTCGTCTTCTGGCACGGCAAGGACGAGAACGGCGACGGCACCACCGACCTCGCCAAGGTCCTCGCCAACGGCCCGCCGCAGCTCATCAGCGCGGACCAGTGGCCCGCGACGCGGCCGTTCCTCGTGCTCTCGCCCCAGCACACGACGCCCGACTCGGGCGTCCTCTGCCCGCCCGCGGCCGAGATCCGCGCCTTCATCACCTGGGCCGCGGCCAATTACCCGGTCGACCCGCGGCAGGTCTACCTCACGGGCCTGTCCTGCGGCGCCATCGCCTCGTGGGCCTACCTCGGCGCCTACCGCGGCGAGGCCGTGGCCGCGGCGGTGCTCATCGCCGGCAACCCCGGGGACCCGGCCCTCGCGAGCAGCGCATGGGGCCGCGCCGGCTGCAGCCTTGGCGAGGTGGCGATCTGGTCCTTCCACGGCGACGCGGACACCCGGGTGCCCATCGCGAACGACCAGGCCACGATGGCGCTCCTCCTCGCCTGCCCGGCGCCGCCGCGGCGCGAGGCGCGCTGGACCATCGTCCCCGACGGCGGGCACCCGATCTGGGGCCCCATCTACGACCTCGACGCGGGCGCGCCGATCTACGACTTCCTGCTGCAGAACCCCGGGCCGTAGCGGGCGCCTACCGCAGCGGCGCCTTCGGCGCGGGCGCCGGCGCCGCCTTGGCCTCCGGCGTGGCGTCGGCCTTCGCCTCGGGCGTGGGCTTCGCCGCCTGAACTCGCGCTACGCGGCGTCTCGGTCGCGCCCGCTTTCCGACTTGTGGAGTCTCTTCCGTCTGCGCTACCCTAAATGGGTAGTCCAGATGGCTCGGGGAGGGGGCATGATCCGCGCACTTCTGGTTGATGATTACGTGTCGCTTCACCGGCAGTTCAAGTCGCTCCTGGAGCGCCGGAGCGGCATCGAGGTCGTCGCCGTCGTCGCCGACGGCCCCACCGCCATCCGCCGCGTCTGGGAGCTCGACCCTGACGTCGTCGTCATGGACCTGATGCTCGAGGCCGAGATGAGCGGGATCGAGGCGACGCGGCAGATCTGCGCCGAGAACCCCGCGCGCCGCGTGGTCGCCTTCACGGCGAGCCGCAACGTCCGCGTGGTCCGCGAGTTGCTGCGCGCCGGCGGCTGCGGCTACGTGCGCAAGGCGTGCCCCGGCGACGACATCATCGCGGCGATCCACGCCGCCGCCCGCGGCGAGCGGTACCTCGCCCCGGACCTGCGCGCCGCGGTGGAGCGGGAGGAAGCCGAGGGCCCGGACTGGGCCGACCTCACGGCGATGGATCGCACGATCCTGCGGCTGCTCGCCGCCGGGAGGGAGGCGAAGGTGATCGCGTTCGAGCTGGAGCTCGGCGCGGACACAGTGCGATACCACCGCAACCAGATCAAGCGCAAGCTGCGCCTCGACAGCGACGCCGACCTCATCAAGTACGCCATCCAGATCGGGCTCACGTCCCTCGCTTTCTGACCAAAGCAAAGCATGTGCCACATCGAGCCAGATCGCTTGCCTATTTTCTGAATTGCGGGGCGTTTGACGAGCTGATAGCGTCGAAACCGCCTCGAGCGACTGTGCGGGGTGCTGGCGGCGGCTCGAAGCGGCTCCACCGCCCGAGCGTTTTGGGCTCGCGGCGATCATCGCATTCAGGGCTGGGCACCCACGCCCGGAGGAGGCCGGAGGAGGTCGCATGGGGCGGACTCGCTTCGCTGTCCTGGTATCTGGTGGGCGCAGTTGGGCAGATGGGGGACACTATGAGATCTTTGCCAAAGCGGAGCAATCATGTGGATTGCCATGAATCCCGGCCGGGCGAAAGAGGCCTCAGTTCACGCGAGGCAGAGGTTCTACGACTGATAGCCGACGGGTACAGCGGTACGAATATAGCTGCCATCCTCAGTATCAGTCAACGCACCGTTCAGACGTATCGTGTCCGTTTGGCCGCGAAGACGGGCGCAAGGACGACAGCAGATCTAACCAAACTCGCACTACAACTCGGTCTATGTGAATTGCCACCACGTTGAGGGATGCTGCGGTCAATATTGAACGGCGCATTCCCTCCGCAATTCGGGCGGGTGCAGCCGGCCCCAGATCACGCGGGGGATCGACAGATCGGGTCGGGTGTGATCTGTTAGGGGCATGAGCAATGCGCGAGCCCGCCAGGAACGACTGAAGAGGAAGCGCCACCGTCGGGAAAAGCGACGCGCCCAGCGGGACGGCGGGCGCCCGGCGGACCAGGACGGCATCCGGATCCTGCTCATGCCCGAGGGGGTTACGCCCGACCCGCAGCGCGCGGCTGAGCTCCACGCGACCCGGATGTCCGACACGCTCGTCGAGCTCATGGAGCCGCATATCCCGTGGCCACCTGCGCCCGAGGAGTTCGACGAGCTCGAAGAGTGTATGTCGCTCGCGGCTGCGGTCTGGAACATCGTTGAGCAGGCGCGAGACGCGGCCGCATGTACGCAGGCCCTGGCCGCGCTGGCGGCGGAACTCGGCGACGACGATGCGCTCCAGCTGGTCCACGCCATCACGCGGCGCAAGATCGGGATGCTCCCGCGCGACCGACGCCGCATCGCTGCGGTTCGCGTGGTCGACGAGGGCGGCCGGGCCACGGTCGAGGCCGTGAGCTTCGGGTACGTACCGGGAGCGCGACCGTGAGCGGCCAGAATACGCGTCTGGAGCTGCTGCCGACTTCGCTCGGCGACAACGAAGGCGTAACGACGGCGCACCTCTCGGTCGACGAGCTGGAGACCGAGTTGCAGGCGCAGCTGCACGCCGCCATCGCGGGCGCCCGGACCAGCGAGGACAGTTTCATGGCCTTCGAGACGGCGCTCCTCGCGACGGTGCGCCTGCTCGGTCGCTTGCTCGTCGTGCTGTTCCTGACGGCGCGCGAGGAGCGCGAGCGCGCGCGCACCCCAGAGCGCGTCACAAAGGGCGGCCACACGTACCGCCGCCGGCCTGCGCAACCACGCAACTTGAACACGGTGTTCGGCGTCGTGCGGTACTCCCGTACCTACCTGCGTGGCCCGCAGGGTCACGGCTTCCACCCGCTCGACGTGGCGCTGGGCCTGACGGCCGACCGCCTCAGCATGATGGTGCTCGGGCTGGGGGCGCGGCTGGCAACGATCGTCAGCTTCGCCCGCGTCCATGCCATCCTCGGCTGGTTCCTCGGCGCGGCGCCCTCGACCGAGGTCCTCGAGAAGACCGTGCTCGGCCTCGGGCGGCGGACTGGCGAGTGGTTCGAGCGGGCGCCGGCCCCAGAGGACGACGGCGAGGTGCTGATCATCCAGGTCGACGGCAAGGGTGCGCCGACGGCGACCGAGACCGAGCTCGAGCGGCGCCGTGGCCCCCGCAAACCGCGGGACTTCCCTCAATCGCCGCGGCACCGCGGCCGTGATCGACGCTACCGCT
>DASXVK010000728.1:0-8465 GCA_036504295.1 Polyangia bacterium | reverse complement strand
TGATCTCGCCGGTCATCGCGACGTCCGGGCGCACGTGGCGGCCGGTCAGCATCGACACGATGGCGAGGAACAGGGTCACGCCCGCCGACGGGCCGTCCTTCGGGATGGCGCCCGCCGGGATGTGGACGTGCAGGTCCTGCTTCTCGAGGAAGTTCTCCTCGACGCCCAGCGACTTCGCCCGCGTGCGGACGAAGGACAGGGCCGCCTGCGCGCTCTCCTTCATGACGTCGCCGAGCTGGCCCGTGAGCACCAGCGAGCCCTTGCCCAGCATGCGGCTGCACTCGACGAAGATGATGTCGCCGCCGACCGGGGTCCAGGCGAGCCCCGTCGCCACGCCCGCCTCACTCGTCCGCTCCGCGACCTCGCTGAGGTAGCGCTGCGGGCCGAGGTAGTCGGGCAGGTTCTCGTTCGTGATCTTCTCGTGGTCGCCGAGCTTCTCCTCGGCGATCTTCACCGCCACGCCGCGGATGACGTTGGCGATCTCGCGCTCGAGGTTGCGCACGCCGGCCTCGCGCGTGTAGCTGTCGATGACCTCGTCGGTGGCGCTGTCGGTGACCTCGACCCGCTCCTTCGTGATCCCGTGCTCCTCGAGCTGCTTCGGGATGAGGAACTGGCGCGCGATGTTGCGCTTCTCGGCCCGCGTGTAGCCCGGGAGCTCGATGATCTCGAGACGGTCGCGGAGGGCCGGCTGGATCGGGTCGAGGATGTTCGCCGTGCCGATGAACATCACGTGGCTGAGGTCGAACGGCACCTCGAGGTAGTGGTCCGAGAACGAGTGGTTCTGCTCCGGGTCGAGGACCTCGAGGAGAGCCGATGCGGGGTCCCCGCGGAAGTCGTGCCCGAGCTTGTCGATCTCGTCGAGCATGAAGACCGGGTTGTTCGTGCCCGCCTTCTTCATGCCCTGGATGATGCGGCCCGGGAGCGACCCGACGTAGGTGCGGCGGTGGCCGCGGATCTCGGCCTCGTCGCGCACGCCGCCGAGCGACACGCGGATGAACTTGCGGCCGAGGGCGCGCGCGATGGACTTGCCGAGCGAGGTCTTGCCGACGCCGGGCGGGCCGGCGAAGCAGAGGATCGGCCCCTTCTTGTCGGGCTTGAGCTTGCGCACCGCGAGGTACTCGAGGATGCGCTTCTTGACCTTCTCGAGGTCGTAGTGGTCCGCGTTGAGGATGTCGCGGGCCTCCTGGATGTTGAGCTTGTCCTCGGTGCTGATCGCCCACGGCAGCTCGACGAGCCACTCGAGGTAGGTGCGGGTGACGGTGTACTCGGCGGAGGACGGCTGCATGACCTTCAGCCGCTCGAGCTGCTTCATCGCCACCTTCTCGACCTCACCGGGCATCTTCGCCTCGGTGATCTTCTCCTTGAACTCGTCGAGATCGCCGCCGCTCTCGTCGAGCTCGCCCAGCTCCTCCTTGATGGCCTTGAGCTGCTGGCGCAGCACGTACTCGCGCTGGTTGCGCCCCATCTCCTCCTGGACCTGGGTGTTGATCTTCTCCCGGACCTTGAGGACCTCGAGCTGGCGCGAGAGGAACTGCAGCACCTTGCGGACCCGCGACTTGAGGTCGAAGGTCTCGAGGATGTCCTGCTTCTCCTCGACCTGGATGTCGAGGTTGGAGGTGATGACGTCGGCGAGCTGGCCGGGATCCGCGACCGTGTCGACGAGCGCGGAGGCCTCCTTGGGCAGCTCGGGCATGAGCTTGATGACGCGCTTGGCGATGTCCTTGAGGTTCATCACCAGGGCGTCGAGCTCGACGTCGGTGCCCAGCCGATCGGGCAGGGCCTGGACGTGCGCCGTGATGAACGGATCCTGCTGGTTGAACTCGAGGATCCGGATCCGCGAGACGCCCTGCAGGATGACCGAGAAGTTGTCCTTCGCGAGCTTGATGACCTTCAGGATCCGCGCCGCGCAGCCTACGGCGTAGAGATCGCCCTCGGTGGGATCCTCGGTGCGGGCATCACGCTGGGTCAGGATGCCGATGACCGGCCGCTCCTTGCTGATCGCCTCCTCGACGAGCCGCACGCTCTTGCGGCGGCCGACGTCGATGGGGATGATCGACCCGGGGAACAACACCGAGTTTCGGAGGGGCAGGACCGAGATGACCTCGGGGACCTCGATGGCCCCCTCGGGCGGCACGTTGCCGCTCTGCTTGCTCTTCGTCATTTTCTGGCTCCAGCCTTAGTTAGTCCGCGGGCTCGCGCGGCCGTTGCAACCGCTCGGGCACCCCTCCACCCGACGTTGTAGACGCTGCCAATCCTGAAACTGCGGCAATCATATACGGCAGCGAACGCCTCACGCCAAGACCCAAACGCTGCCGCAACGTAGACACCAAACCCCTGGGTGGCAAGTAGCTTGCATCACTATTTCCGGGCCCCTATGCTGCGCGTCGGAGGTCGACATGAGACTGAGCTTCCTCGGCGCCGCCCGGACCGTCACGGGCTCCATGCATCTGCTCGAGACGGACCACGGCTCGCTCCTCGTGGACTGCGGGATGTTCCAGGGACGCCGCGAGGAGGCCAACGATCGCAACCGCTCGGTGCCCGAGGCCGCGCTGGGCGCGACGGCGATGGTGCTGACGCACGCCCACATCGACCACTCGGGGAACATTCCCTCGCTGGTGCGGGACGGCTTCCGCGGGACCATCTTCGCCACCCCTGCCACGGTCGATCTGGCTCACGCGCTGCTGTTCGACTCCGCGCGCATCCAGCAGAATGACGCCGACTTCCTGAACCGGAAGTACGCCCGGGACCCGGATTTCGAGCCCGCGGTGCCGCTTTACACTGAATCAGATGCGCACCGAGCGCTTGCTCGCTTCGCGGCCATCGAGTACGGCCGCGAGTTCATTCCGATGCCGGGCGTGCGCTGCCGCTTCGTGGAGGCGGGACATATCCTCGGCTCCGCCCAGGTGATGGTCGAGGTCGACCGCGGGTCAGCGCCGGCGCGCGTGCTCTTCAGCGGCGATCTCGGCCGCAAGGGCCTGCCCATCCTGAAGGACCCGGAGCTGCCGCCCGCGCGGCCGGACCACCTCGTCATCGAGAGCACCTACGGCAACCGCTTCCACAAGGACGTCGCCACGTCGCACGAGGAGCTGGCCGCCGTCATCAACGCGACCGTCGAGCGGAAGGGGAAGGTGATCGTGCCGGCCTTCGCCGTCGGCCGGACGCAGGAGCTGGTCTACGCGCTCAACCAGCTCGAGGCCGAGCAGCGCATCCCGCCGCTGCCGGTGTACGTCGACAGCCCCCTGTCGACCGAGGTGACCCGCATCTTCGAGCAGCACGCGGAGTGCTTCGACACGGAGACCGCGGCCTTCCTGAAGCAGAGCGGCAACCCGTTCGGGTTCCGCAACCTGAAGTACGTCTCGTCGCGCGAGGACTCGATGCGGCTCAACACGCTGCCGGGGCCGTTCATCGTCGTCGCCTCGTCGGGGATGTGCGAGGCCGGGCGCGTGCTGCACCACCTGCGCAACAGCGTCGAGAGCGAGCGCAACACCGTGGTCATCGTCGGCTTCCAGGCCGAGCACACGCTCGGGCGGCGGCTGGTCGAGCGGCGCCCGAAGGTCCGGATCCTCGGCATGGAGCACGAGGTGCACTGCCGGGTCGCGACGATCAACGCGTTCTCGGCGCACGCCGATCAGCGCGAGCTGTGCGCCCACGCGGTGGCGGTCAATCCCGCCGGCCGCTGCTTCGTCGTCCACGGCGAGCCGGAGGCCGCGGAGGGCCTGCAGAAGGCGCTCGGCGCCCTCGGCCTCAGCGCGACCGTCCCCTCGCGCGGGGACACGATCGAGCTCGACTGATCAGGACAGGACTCACACGGAGTCGCGGAGACACGGAGGAAGACTTGGGTTCGGAGGTGCCGAGCGCGAAGGAGCGCTGCTCGTTCGCCGTGTGCACGATCCAAACGCAGATTACTCCGTGTCTCCGTGACTCCGTGTGATCCGTCTGCTAGTTCTCGTCGTCCTCGTCGCGCTTGCTCTTCGCGACGAACTCGGGATCGAAATCCAGCTCGGCGATGAAGGCGTCGTCGATCATCTCGTCCACCGAGAAGTGGAGGGTCGACAGGCTGCGCAGCTCCTCGCGCTCGAACTCCTCGAAGGACCGGTAGACCTTGGGGCTGGCGGTACGCATCGATCTCTCCTCGTGTGTCAGTCGCCGTGAGCGAACGTGAAGGTGCAGCTGATCAACCGAGCTCCCCGACCGGGCGGGCGGTCCACACGCGACGCACGCGGTCGCAGATTCCGCCGATCCAGGCGAGGATCACCGACGGCTCGGGCGCGACGATTCGGGGCGCGTCGCTCTCGGCCGCGGCGCGGACCGCGCCGGACAGGCAGTCCCCGCTCTCGAACCACTGCTCGATGAGGTCGCCCGAGTCACCCCAGCCGGCGCCCTGCGCCTGGGGCCGCGCGTCGTCCGGCGCGGGCGCGGCCGGCGTCTCGGTCCGCTCGGTGACGTCCTCCTCGAGCGGGATCGAGATCTGCCAGCGGTCCTCGCGGCGCGCGGCGGCGACCGCGGACTCGATCGCGAGATCCTCGAACAGCGCGCTGGCCGCGCGGTGCGAGTCCCGGCGGGACCGCCCCGCGGTCACCGGGTAGTACGGGATGACGGGCACCTCCCCGGGAAGCAGCGGCCGGCCGTCGTAGGTCCGCATGACCACTGAGAGCTCGTCGCGCTGGGGTGACTCGTCCGGAGGTGTCATTTAATCTTCCCTTTCCTCACATGAAGGGGTTTGTCCTACATCTGCTCACAACCTACGCCGGCGCCCTCCCCGTGTCAAAGAAAACCTGCAACAATCTCGCAAATTGCGATTTTGGCAGGAGAAATCGCCAGACACGACCGCGCGTTTTTGTTTGCCAGTGGCGCGCTGGTTGTGCTATCAACGGTGCCGGCGGCAATTCGTCGACTGCGGCCGCCGCCGGCAGATCCCCATGGGGCGTATCGTCTCGATTGCCAACCAGAAGGGCGGGGTTGGGAAGACCACCACCGCGGTGAACCTGGGCGCCTCGCTCGCGGCCGCCGAGAAGCGTGTGCTCGTCGTCGACGTGGACCCCCAGGGCAACGCCTCCTCGGGGCTCGGCTATCCGCCGGGCAGCGTCGAGGACAGCGTCTACGACGCGCTCCTCGAGGGGCGGCCCGTGGCGGAGCTGCTGAAGGGGACCGCCCTGCCCTTCCTGAGCCTGCTGCCGGCCCACCCGGACCTCGTCGGAGCGGAGCTGGAGCTCGCCGACCTGCCCGAGCGCGAGCACAAGCTCAAGCGCGCCCTCGCCGCCGTCGCCGGCGACTTCGACTTCATCCTCATCGACTCGCCCCCGAGCCTCGGGCTGCTCACGCTCAACGCGCTCGTCGCGGCCGAGGCCGTGATCATCCCGATGCAGTGCGAGTACTTCGCCCTGGAGGGCCTCGGCCAGCTCGTGTCCACCATCGAGCGGGTCCGCGCGCGCCTCAACCCCACGCTCGAGATCGAGGGCATCGTCTTCTGCATGTACGACTCGCGCACCAACCTCACGGCCCAGGTCGTCCAGGAGGTGCGCGGGCACTTCGACGGCAAAGTGTTCGAGACGGTGATCCCGCGCAACGTGCGCCTGTCCGAGAGCCCGTCGTTCGGCCAGCCGATCCTCCTCTACGACGTGAGCTCGCGCGGGGCTCAGAGCTACCTCGCGCTCGCGCGCGAGTACCTGGGCCGCCGCGCGCCCCAGGTCGCAGCCCCATGAAGCCGCGCCGGGCGCTCGGCCGCGGCCTGTCGGCCCTCATCCCCGCCGCGGCGCCCGCGCCGGCGGCGGCCGTACCCGTGGCGGTCCCGGTCGCGCCGGGCGCGCAGCCGTACTTCGAGGCGGCCATCGAGGACCTCGCGCGGATGCCGGACCAGCCGCGCCACGTCTTCGACGAGCAGGCCCTCGAGGAGCTGGCCCAGTCGATCCGCGAGCAGGGCATCATCCAGCCGCTGCTCGTGCGCACCGCGCCCGGCGGCGGCTTCATCATCGTCGCCGGCGAGCGGCGCTGGCGCGCGGCGCAGCGCGCCGGCCTCAAGCAGGTCCCCGTGCTCATCAAGGAGGCCACCGACGCCCAGGCCTTCGAGCTCGCGCTGGTCGAGAACCTGCAGCGCAGCGACCTCAACCCCATCGAGGAGGCCGAGGCGTACCGCCGCCTCACCGAGGAGTCGGGCTACACCCAGGAGACGGTCGCGCAGCGGGTCGGCAAGGACCGCTCGACGGTCGCGAACGCGCTGCGCCTCCTCCGGCTGCCGGCGCCGGTGCGCGAGCTGTGCGCCGCCGGCCAGCTCTCGATGGGCCACGCCCGGGCGCTCCTCGGCCTCGAGTCCGAGGGCGAGATGGAGCGCGCGGCGCGCGCGGTCGTCAGCCGCGGGCTCTCGGTGCGCCAGGCCGAGCAGCTCGTGCGCCAAGGTCACCTCAAGAAGCGCGAGCCCGGCGCCGCCGCCCCGGCCGCGCCCGAGCCGAGCGCGAACGTGCGCGACCTCGAGACGCGCCTGCGCCGGGCGCTCGGGACCAAGGTGCGCCTGGTCCAGACCGCGGCCGGCAGCGGCCGGATCGAGGTCGACTACGCCTCCCTCGACGAGCTCGACCGCCTCCTCGAGCTGCTGCTGCCCTCGTGACCAAGGATCACAGCCGGCGCTTCGGCCGCGTGCCCGTCTCGTTCGAAGTGCGCTACCGCACCGCGGGCGCGTTCCTCGTCGCCTACACGACGAACCTGTCGAAGGGCGGGCTCTTCATCGAGACGCCGACGCCGCTGCCGGTGGGCACCGGCATCGCGCTCGCGCTGTCGGCGCCGACCATCCCCGAGCCGCTGCAGGTCGAGGGCGTCGTGGCCTGGGTCCGCGACGGCGCGGACCCCGAGGGCTACCCGGCGGGCATGGGCGTGCAGTTCGCGCAGATCGAGGAGCGCTACGGCGCGGTCATCGACGCCATCGTCTCGGCCTTCGAGGGCCTGCGCATCCTGGTGGCGCTGGCGAGCTCGTCCGGCCGCGCGCTCATCGTGCGCTACCTCAAGAGCATCATCACCGCGCAGGTGATCGAGGCCATCGACGCCGAGACCGCGATGACCGCGCTCGAGAGCCGCGTCGACCTGTGCCTCGTCGACCTCGACGACGGCCCCGAGGCCGAGCGCACGCTGCTCGCGGCGCGGGAGCGGCCGGATCACTCCATCCCGGTGATCG
The DNA here is from genome assembly GCA_036504295.1 of Polyangia bacterium. Classification (GTDB taxonomy): domain Bacteria; phylum Myxococcota_A; class Polyangia; order JACRCY01; family JACRCY01; genus DASXVK01. Next base: position 1,303 of record DASXVK010000728.1, on the reverse strand, counting down.
CCCTGGGCGCCAACGAGCTGACGCGCGAGCGCGCCCGCGCCCTCGGCGCCGACGAGACCATCGCGGCGCCGGCGGTCTTCACCGCGCTCCAGACCGCCGTGATCCGCTGCCTGGCGAAGCCGGCCGCGATCACCTAGTCGCAGGGCCGCGGCCCCCCGACGCGGCGGTGGGTTCAGGATCAACAGGGAGACGGGGAGACGGGGAGCAGTTCAGGGTTGGGGTCGCGTGACCGCGGGGAGCAGAGGTCCGGCGCGCTCGGCACAGCCCAACCCAGCTTCCGTCCCCGTCTCCTCGCCTCCCTGTTCAATCCCGCCGCGCGGCCCGCCGCGCCGCCGCGGCGACGGTGTTGCCGAGGAGCATCGCGATCGTCATGGGGCCGACGCCGCCCGGGACCGGCGTGATCGCCCGGGCGCGCTCGGCCGCGGCGGCGAACTCGACGTCGCCCATCAGCTTGCCCGACTCGAGCCGATTCATGCCGACGTCGATGACGGTCGCGCCCGCCTTGATCCAGGCGCCGCGGATGAGCTCCGGCTTGCCGATGGCGGCGACGACGACGTCGGCGCGGCCGATGACGCCCGGCAGGTCGCGCGTCTTCGAGTGGCACATCGTCACCGTCGCGTTCGCCGCCTGCAGCAGGGCCGCCATCGGCTTGCCGACGATGTTGCTGCGGCCGACGACCACGGCGTCGACGCCGGCGAGCGGCGTCTGGGCCTCGGCGAGGAGGCGCATGATGCCGGCCGGGGTGCAGGCGACGAACCCGGGCTGCCCCATCCACAGCCGGCCGATGCTCACCGGGTGGAAGCCGTCGACGTCCTTGTCGGGCGACACCGCCTCGAGGATGCGGCGGGAGTCGATGGGGGCGGGCAGCGGGAGCTGCACGAGGATGCCGTCGACGGCGGGGTCGGCGTTGAGCCGCAGGACGAGCTGGTACAGCTCCTCCTCGGGCGTGGTCGCCGGGAGGCGGTGGTCGAAGGCGGCGATGCCCGCCTCGGCGCACGCCTTCTCCTTGTTGCGGACGTAGATCTGCGAGCCCGCGTCGTCGCCGACGAGGACCACCGCGAGCCCCGGGGTCACGCCGCGCGCCTTCAGGGCCGCCGTCGCCTGCGCCGCCTCCGCCCGCACCTTCTGCGCGATCGCCTTGCCGTCGATGATGAGCGCCATGTCGTGACCCTCCGGAGTGCTGACTACCATGCAGCGGCTACGCCGCGCAATCCGCGTCTTCGATGCCGGCGCGCGCCGCCCCGAAACGGCGTCGCGGCGCCGGTTTGACTCCCCTGGTCCGGATGTTATAGTCCGGCCGCAT
>DASXVK010000727.1:0-33722 GCA_036504295.1 Polyangia bacterium | reverse complement strand
ATCGTCGTCATGTACACCCTGCGCCGCAGCAACGATGGCACCGGTCGCCTGTACGGCCCCATGAACCGCCGCGTGTACGCGTCGTTCGCGCCCAAACGGCACGCGTTCGCGATCGCGCGGCGCGAGGCCGACAAGCGCGGCTTCACCACGGACTCGGGCAAGGTGGTGCAGATCGTCACCCACGGGGATGACGACCTCGCGACCTACGGCAAGGAGTTCTTCCCGGAGGCGCTGCACACCGTCGACGTGATGCACGTCATCGAGTACCTCTACACTGCCGGCGAGTGCTTCTACCGTGAGGGTAGCGCCGAACTGGCCGACTGGATCGAAGCCCAGAAAGAGCGACTCTACGGCGGGCAGGAGGCGGTGATCGTCGAGGATCTGCAACGCCGACTCGCCGGGGTCCCCCCGACGGGACCAGGCAAAAGGGACGGCGCGAACGGCTCACCAAGACCATCAATTATCTCGAGAAGCGGCTGTCCAAGATGAACTACAAGGCGCTGCTGGCGCGCGATCTGGAGCTCGGCAGCGGCATGATCGAGGGCGCCGTGCGCACCATCATCGGCGCGCGCTTCGACTTCGGCGGCAGCCGCTGGATCCGCGAGCGCGCCGAGGCACTCCTGCAGCTGCGCTGGATCGAGGCGAACGGCGACTGGGACGCATTCATCGAGTGGGTCAACGCCGACCACCAGGCTCACGCAACGTCAACTGGAGAACGTCCTCATTGCCAATTCTCGGGCTCGCCGCGTGACCTGGGACGATCTGCACCCAATTCGGGCGCCCGCTCGCAGCCGACGTGCTCGCCGGTGCGCTCCTTCCAGCGAGCACCGGGGTGGAGCCGCAGCGTCGCCTCGACCGCGTCACGATTGATCTTCGTGGGCCAAGCCCAGTCGAAATCGGTCATCGGCTTGAAACGCCCGACGCGGCTGCGGGTGAGGCGGCGGTCGAGGCTGCGTTGGGTGCGGTCCCGGGCCTCCTGCGCCGCGAGGTGTTCGAGGAGCTGGGTGGCGCTCCAGCGCTTCTTGGCGGCGAGTGCGACGAGGTCGTAGCGGCGAGGGCCTGTTGATGGCGGTCCGGGAGTGGTAGGCCACTTCTCGCGGTGACGCTGGCCACCAAGAAAATGCCAGGATGGGGTGGTCAGGTGGACGGGAACGCAACCATGAGGCGCTCTACGCCAACCAGGCCCCACCGCCCATCAAGCCGCTTGCACCCCGTCACCCACGGCGCGCTCACGCGGCCGCCATCTCGCGCTGATTCGATGAGCGAACCCGATGCGTCTTCGCAAGAGAGCCGCACCCGCGCAGACGTCGCCTCTCTTGCAAGCTCGGCCCTCGGCGCGGCGCTGGCGATCTCAAGTCGTGTCCGCATGATCGCGTACGCGATTCGCGGTCCGTGATCACGACAATTGCCGGTGAATGCCGAAGCCGGATAGGCTCAGTTTGCGATCATGGCCCGTGAGCACTCACCTCGGAGCGGGAATTCGGAGATCGGCCGAATCGCATCGATCCCTGACATGGATTCTCCAATGGCCGGTAACCCTCGCAGCAATCAACCGGTTAGCATTTGACGCGCCGGAGGTTAAAATGAAACGGGTAATACTCGGATCATTGATCGTAGTGGTGGTCGGATTCGCGGTGGTGCTTGTCTTCAGGCTTTCTGCCGCCTCAAAGCCCCATCTGAGATCCCCGGGAAACGCTTCTCAACCACCACCCTCGGCTGACGTCGCTGATTCGCCGCCGCCGCATTCCCGTTCAGTGTCGACCCAACAGAGCGCGCCACCGCTATCGGTCCCCGAGCTGCATTTGGGCGCGGTGCAAGATCAGCAGGAGCCTCCCACGCCCCAGGAGGCGACGCAGCAGTTGCGGAAGCGCGTCGCGGATTCTGGGACCAGTCGCGAGCCGTGGACTGCATTGGGTCCAGCTGTGATGGAGCGATGGCGTCAATCGCTCCCGCCGTCCCTCGTGCGAGTTGGCGCGATTGAGTGCTATAGCAGCGGCTGCACGGCAGATGTGACGTATTCACAATCTCATCACGCCCGAAAGGCTGATGAGGTGTTTCTGGGTATGAGGGGCACGGGCGAAGGCTGGTCGGGGCCAGTGACAAGGGGGCCGGGGACCATCGACGCGGCGGGTGAGATGACAGCTCTCTGGGTACTGTGGCGCCCGTCGGATGACCCGCCGCCGTCATCATCGCCCGCTCAATGAGCGTGCAACCGCGGGAGAACCCGCGAGAACAAAAGGGAGGTAGTACCATGAAGAAGATGCTCCTCGGATCCGTCATAGTGGCAGCGCTCCTGACGTACGGAGCGGTGCCGGCCTGGGCGCTCTACGACTGGATGCCTGGCTCCTCCTGTCAACCGAAGTTCCCCAGCACCTCGAGCTATACCTACGTGGATAAGTGGGGCTTCCACAACGGCGACTACAGCAACGACCTGTACATCGACTGCCCCGCTCACCTCTCGAATACGGGCGGTTCCTCGACCGGCGTTTCGATCAGCGTTCCGTACGTCTACTTCAAGTACACCGACAACTCCTCCACCGCTATCCAGTGCTCTGCCTACGCACGCGATTCTTCGTACGGCAGTGACGAGATCAACGGATGGTACGCGACCGGATCCCTCTACACGACTCCGAGCGTGTCCGGGAGCTACGGAAACTGCGCGACCAGCAACTCGTACCCCGGATACACTGGGAACGGCACGTGTTACTGGCCGAACCCCTTCAACGGGGGCTACGCCTTCACGACAGACGGCCGCATCAGCATTGAATGTATCATTCCACGAACGACCGGCTCCGACTCTTACCTGCTGAACTGGTTCTACGCTCACTAAGACGCGACTCGCGCAGCCCCCACGCTCGCTCCCTTCGAAATCGGCTGCTGAAGAGCTGGCGAACCATCGACGGCTCTTCAGGCTCGGGCCACGGGCCCGAGGCCGGGTGGGGTGAAGGCCGCGAATTCACTTCGCGGCCGAGGGGAGGGCGGCGGCCCTCCCCGGTAGATAGACAAGAGCTGGCGATTTATCGACAGCTCTTGAGGCCACTGGTGACTTGTCCCGACTACATCAGTCTGCACCTGGGCGGGACACGCCTTCGTACGTCGCGCGGGCTCGTCGGGCTGGGAGTGCTGAGGAACTCTCGGTGGGGTGCCAACGCTGGCGCTCGCGCGGGCACGTTTGCGAGACGTTGCCAGGCCCTCGAAACGGAGCGCCGGTGCATGGCCTGCGGTGAAACCGCTCCCGTGACTTGAGCCGGTGATGTGGCTGCGATAGAGTAGGACGCGGACCGGCCGGGTTGGCGGTCGGGCGTCCCCCTTGACCGCCTGGAGACCAACTATTGGGAGAGCAGTCACACGATTCTGAGCAGGTCGCCACCGACCACATGGTCGCGGCGCGCGGCGAACGTCCGACTGTAGCGGAGATGGTGCTGGCACTCGTCGGCGCGATCGCCGTCGTCGCTCTCATGCACGCGATCAATCCGTGGCAGGAGCCCGGGGCCAGGGTGGCCGACACCAAGCAGTACCTCCAGATGGCCGAGCAGGGCGTGGGCGGGGCGCGGTTCTCGTCCCCCTTCGCCTATCGCATCGGCTTCATCGCCCTCGGCGGGGCGACCGCCCGGATGCTCGGTGTTTCGAGGGACCACGGCTTTGCAGCGATGGCCCTGGTCGGGTTACCGCTCTTCCTGGTGCTACTGTACCTGCTGGGTCGCGACCTCACCCGCTCGCGTCTACACGCCGGTATCGCCGTGCTTCTCGTCGGGATCTCGTTTTCCGTTGGCAAACGGCTCTGCTACAATCCCATAGACCCCGACACGCTCGGCCTGCCGCTGACTGCGCTCGCGTCGCTGCTGGCGTTGCGGCGACGATACGGCTGGCTGACTCTGGTCACTTGCGTCGGCGTCCTCGGCCGCGAGTTCGTCGTGGTGCCCGCGGTCGCGGCGGCGCTCACCGAATGGCGCGCTGGCGCGCTGAGCTGGAGGGACCGCCGGAGTTGGTGGCCGTTAGCGGCGGTCGCGGGCGCGCTTTTGATCGCGCTCGGCCTGCGTCTCGCCGTCCCGGTCGCACGTAGCACCATGATGGTGGATCCGTTCCACCGGGAGACGTGGCGCAACGCGATCAGCCTTCTCAACAGTCGCTGGATCGCGAACGACGCGGGGGCGATTGCGGCCTTCCTCCTGCCGGTGCTCTGCCTGTGGCACGTCGAGCGCGCCGGGCGTCGTGTGGCGGCGATGCCACGCTGGGCGGTCCACTACGCTCTGGTGCTTTTCGCCGTGACGCTGGTCGCCGGCTCGGACTTCACCCGTTTCGCGGCCTATTTCGCCCCGCTCTTAGTGATCCTGTACGTGCTCGAGGCCGCCGATGAGCCTGTCTGGCTCCAGGTGGTCCTGGTCGTTCTCATCCTGGGCGCCAACCGCATCGCCGAGCCCATTCCGCCTCCGAACAAGGATCACTGGCGCTACATCGGGTTCGCCGCTTTCTATACCCATCACATGGACGTCTACACCGCGACACGAGTGGTCGAACTCATCGGGACAGTGGCGGTCTACCGCGCACTGCGGAGCGTCAGCCGATGGTGGCGCAGGGATACGTCCCCGTTGGGCGGCTGAACCGGGCCCGCGAGCACGAGGTCCCACGCCCCCCGGTACGCCACGTCGAACCAGGTCGGCCTGGACCACTCTTCCCTGGTATCTCTGGCCCGCTGCCGAGCAGTGTCTGCCGGCCCCGCCGGAAGCTGACCACTTATCACATCTCTTGAACTCGACGGTCAGACGTGATCGAACCTGTACGTGGAGAGCACACGACCATGTACAGGCTGGGCACGACAGGTATTTGGCGAAGCGCTGCTGGGGGACCGGCGGCGGACCGAACGACTGGTCATGATGGGGGCGCGAGCACCTGGCGCAACGTATCGGCCGTGAGGTGCGCCGCGCCGTGCCAACTATCGAGCCGCTGGTGCGGGCCGAGGAAGAGGTCCCCGAGGAAGCGGAGAGTGTCTCGGTCGGCCTTGACCGGACCGCGGTGCCGAAGGAGGAACCGCTCCCGCCGGACCAGCCGCCCAAGCCGTCGCACCGGCGCCGCCGCAAGCCGTACGTCCGCACGCCACCGCCGCTGATGGAAGTGAACTACCGGATGGCCTACGTGGGCACCGTGACGCTGACGGACTGCGACGGCGAGGCGCTCCTGACGCGGCGCTACGCTGCGCGGGACGACGAGGGTTCCGACGACGTAGTCGGGCGCATGCGCGCCGACGTCGCCGCGTACCTGAGGCGCAAACCCGCGCTGAAGGTCGGCATCGTGCAGGACGGGGCGCCCGAGGTGTGGAACGCCGTGCGCGCGGCGCTGCACGAGGAGCCGCTCGTCACGTCTTGCACGGAGGCCATCGACCGCTATCACCTGGCGGAGCGGCTGGGCGAAGCGCTCGCGTTGCTGCCGCTCGAGGAGGCCAGCCGCTCGCGGCTGCTGCACGAGTGGGAGCGGAAGCTCGACGCGAGCGATGACGCCATCGAGGAGATCGAGGACACCCTGATCCACTGGTACACATTGATCGACGGAACCGCCGCCGAGAAGATGTGGGAGCACCTGGTCTACATCCGCAACAACAAGGATCGCATGCGGTACGTGAGCCTGCGCGAGAAGGGGCTGCCCGTCGGCAGTGGAGCCACTGAGGGCGCCTGCAAGTCGGGCACCGGGGTGCGCACGAAGCGGGCCAGCGAACACTGGAAGGACGACGGCCTCGGCTTCGTACTCACGCTGCGTGCCCTACATCTAAGCGACCGCCTGCCTCGCTTCTGGCAGCGCTTCCGGACTCGCTACACGAAGACCGTCGAGGTGGCCGCATGAGATCCGTGGGGCATCCCGACCCTCGCAATCCGGCGGCCGCGGACGGCCGCCATGCCGTGTTGCAGTGCGATTCCTGCAGCGGCAACCCGGCCCAGAACCGGTTCGACTGCAACCCCGGCTGCGCGCAGTACTGGCCCGCGTGCTGTCCCACGCCGGCGCCGGGCTGCTTGTGATCGCTCGCAGTCCGTCAGCGGCGCGGCGCTGACGCCGGCGCCGGCTTCGGCTTGGCCTCCGCCGCCGCCTTCGCCGCCTTCCCCCGCGCGACGCAGTACACCTCCGCGCGCACGGTGACCCGGCGCTGCGGGCTCGCGTTGCGGTAGCCGCAGCGCCAGCCCGCCGGCTGGGCGGGGTCCTCGAGGCCGTGGGCGCCGGCGGCGACCAGCGTCGCGAGCGGGGCCGGCAGCGCGGCGCACCCGCCCGCCACGACCGCGTCGCGCGGGCCGTCGCAGCGCGCCACCGCGGCGCCGGTCTCGCCGACCTCGAGGGGCTGCTCGGCCCGGCGGCGGTACACCTCGTGCTTCTCTGGCGCGCCCTCGAGCCGGACCGGCGGCCCGGGCGGGCCGGCGGGGCCGTCGGGGCCGGGCGGGCCGGGCGGGCCGGTTGGCCCGGGCGGGCCCGGCACCAGGGCGAGCCCGCCGTCGCCGACCATGCGCCGGCTGGCCGCCTCGAGCAGCGCGAGCCGCGTCTCGAGATCATCGAGCCGGCGGGCGGCCTCGGGCGGCGGCGCGGCGGCGGTGAGCGCGGCGGTCGTGGCCGCGGCGGCCGGCGGGCGCGGCGCCGCCGCGGTCGGGGGCGGCGGGACCCGGCGGCAGCCGGCGGCCGCGAGGCCGAGCGCCGCGATGAGGAGGATCCGCCGCATGCGCCGATGCTAGCACGTTGTCGCGGGGGCCCGCATCGCGGGAGTTGTCGCCCGGAGGAGGTGCTTGCATACTCCAGGAGCGGCCGGCGCATGCCCGCCGCCTCATCCTAAGGAGCAACTCGATGTCTCGAAGCCGCGCCCGCACCGGCGTCGCCTGCGCCCTGACCGCGATCCTCACCGCCGTCGTCCTCGCCGGCGCCGCGGCCGCGCTGCCGCGCAAGCTCAGCCCCTACCACAAGCTGGACATCTTCACCCGGGTCCTCTCGTACGTGGAGAACAACTACGTCGAGGAGGTGAGCCAGGAGGAGCTGGTCTACGGCGCGGTCAAGGGCATGGTCAAGACCCTCGACCCGCACTCCGCCTTCCTGTCGCCCGAGGAGTACCGGGACATGAAGGTCGAGACCGAGGGCGAGTTCGGCGGGGTCGGCATCGAGGTCGAGCTGCGCGACGGCAAGCTCGTCGTCATCGCCCCGATCCAGGGCAGCCCCGCGGCGAAGGCGGGCCTGCGCTCCGGCGACAAGATCACCGCCATCGACGGCAAGTCCACGGCGGCGATGAGCATCAACGACGCCGTCCACAAGATGCGCGGCCAGCGCGGCACGCGCGTGCGGCTCACGGTCGAGCGCCCGGGCGTCGGCGGGGTGCGCGACATCGACGTCGTGCGCGACGTCATCCGCACCGTCGCCGTGACCTCGCGCATGCTCGAGTCGGGCTACGGCTACGTCGCGATCAAGCAGTTCAACGAGCGGGTCGCGCGCCAGCTCGAGGACCAGCTCGAGGCGCTCGAGAAGCAGGCCGGCGGCAAGCTGCGCGGCCTCGTCCTCGACATGCGCGGCAACCCGGGTGGGCTCTTCGATCAGTCGGTGCGCGTCGCCGATCTCTTCCTCGAGAGCGGCATCATCGTCCGTACCGTGGGCAAGAACGGCAAGATCATCGACGAGGAGAAGGCCCGGCCGCGCGGCACCCACAGCGGCTTCCCCATGATCGTCCTCGTCAACGGCGGCTCGGCCTCCGCGTCGGAGATCGTCGCCGGCGCCCTGCAGGACCACGGGCGCGCGGTCATCATGGGCACCCAGACGTTCGGCAAGGGCTCGGTCCAGACCCTCATCGAGTTCCCGCAGGACGGCTCGGCCCTCAAGCTGACGATCGCCCGCTACTACACGCCCAAGGGTCGCTCGATCCAGGAGCGCGGGATCACCCCGGATGTGGTGGTGGAGCAGATCAAGGCGGAGCCCCGGCCCAAGAACGACCGCGAGAAGGCGGAGCGCGATCTGCCCGGCCACCTGCGCAACGAGCAGGGCGCGGGCCAGGCCGCGCCCGCCGTCGTCATCGACGACCACCAGCTCAAGACGGCGCTCGACTACCTGAAGGCGTGGCAGATCTTTCGCGCGCAAGTCAAGTGATTCTCTTCCGCCTATTCCCTTGACAGTCCGCGGCCCTACGAAATAGGATCGTCAGCGTCGGACGACCCCGTGCCGATGTTCAAGCTCATAATCGAGGACGACGAGGGCAAGACGACCGTCGTTCCCCTGACTCGCGACGTGACTGAGGTCGGTCGCAAAGAGGGGAACACGATCCGATTGACCGAGCGCAATGTGTCGCGCCGGCATGCCCGCATCCTGCGCCACAACGGCGCGGTGTACGTCGAGGACCTGGGCAGCTACAACGGCGTGAAGATCAACGGCAACCGCATCGCGGGCCGCGTCTCCATCGCCGAGGGCGATCGCATCCAGATCGGCGATTACCTGCTCGGGATCAAGCTCGACCGCACCGTCACCGAGCAGGATCCGTTCGCCGAGCAGAAGACCATCCCGATGCCGCTCCCGCCCGCCGGGGCGGTGCCGAAGGCCAGCGGCTACGATGACACGGCGCCCCACGGCGGCGCCGGCGCGGCGCCGACCGAGACCCCGACCCTGCGCATCCCGTCGCAGGCGGCGCAGACGGCGGCCGTGGCCCAGGAGTCCGCCCCCGCCCCGGCGCCCGAGCCGAGCGGCCCGGCCAAGCTCGTCTGCATCTCGGATAACTTCTACGGCCGCGAGTTCCCCCTCGACAAGGCCGCCGTCGTCATCGGCCGGACCGAGGAGAACGACGCCATCGTCAACCACCGCTCGGTGTCGCGCCACCACGCGAAGGTGGTGCGCGAGGGCGGGCGCTACACGATCGTCGATCTGCAGAGCGCGAACGGCGTCCGCGTCAACGGCGAGGAGTACGGCAAGGTCGAGCTGCGCAAGGGCGACCTCATCGACCTCGGCCACGTCCGGCTGCGCTTCGTCGAGGCGGGCGAGGACTTCATCCTCGAGCGCGACGCCACGTCCATCGTGTCGCTGCCCGGGCCGCGCAAGAGCAGGATGATGCTCGTGCTCGGCATCGGCGCGCTGTGCGTGGTCGCCGGCGGGGCCGTCGCGTTGCGGGGCAAGCTCTTCGGCGGCGGCACCCCGGCCCTAGCCGCCGACGGCGGCGCGGCCGCGCCGGTGACCCCGCCGCCGACCATCGCCAAGGCCGAGGACGCGGCGCCCAAGGCGGTCGCCCCCGGGCTCGACTCGGCCGCGGTCGTCGCCGAGATCGACCGGATGATGAAAGAGGAGCGCTGGGATCAGGCGATCAAGCGCTGCGGCGACGGGCTCGCGAAGGACCCGAGCCAGGAGCTGCTGCGCGACAAGCGCGCCAAGGCCCAGGTCGAGCAGAAGAACCAGGACGCGCTCACGGTGCTCTCCGAGGCGGTCGACAAGAAGGAGCCGGACCGCGCGTACGACGCCTTCAAGAAGATCCCGGACGACTCGGTCTACAAGAAGCGCGCCGACGATCTCTGGACGCGTGCGCGGCCGGGCTTCGTGCAGGCGCACCTCACGAAGGCGAAGAAGCTCAAGGAAGACGGCCGCTGCGATCAGATGACGCGCGAGCTCGAGCTCGTGCTCACGCAGGATCACGGCAGCGTCGAGGTCGCGCGCATCCGCAAGGACTGCAAGGCCCAGGCGGTGGTGATCGGCCCGGCCGTGAAGCCGCCGAAGGAGCCGAAGGAGCCGAAGGAGCCCAAGGAGCCGAAGGAGCCCAAGGCGGCCCCGGCCATGGACGACGAGAAGGCGAAGGCGCTGCTCGATCAGGCGGCGGCCGCCTCGGCCCGCGGCCAGACCGCGCAGGCGATCAGCCTGGCGCAGCAGGCGAGCAAGCTGACGAAGAAGGCGGGCCTGCTCAACCGCGCCAACTCCCTGATGGCGCTCGGCCACTGCAGCGCCGGCCGCAAGGATCAGGCGCAGCGCAGCGTGAACCGGCTCGACGGCGCCTGGAAGGCGCAGGTCAAGTCGCTCTGCAAGAGCAAGGGTATCGAGCTGGACTAGCGGTTCGACCGCTACCCCGTCGCTACCTGAACGTTCGCTGCATCGCCTCGAGCGCCTCGTGCACCTCGCGCCGGAAGACGCCGGGCGCGCAGTGCACGAACCGCGGCGCGTCCTGCGGCAGCGCGCCGGTGAGCGCCGCGAAGTCCACCTCGCCGGTGCCCGGGGCGAGACCGCGCGCGAGGCCGGCGGCGTCGGTGAGGTGCACGCCGGCGGCCCCGCGGCCGAACGCCGCCAGCGCCGCGCCCGCCGGCGCCGCGCCCACCGCCTCGAGCACGTGGGCCGCCGCGGTGTCGTACCAGGTGCCGAGCGGCGCGCCGCGGAAGTCCGCCAGCAGCCGCGCGACCTCGGCGGCATCCGGCAGCTCCGCGAACTCCGGCGGGTTCGTCACGGCGAGCACCACGGCCGCCGCCTCCGCCACCCGCAGCAGCGGCTCGAGCGCGAGGCGCGCCGCGTCGAGGTGCGCCGGCGCGGCCGCGGCGCGGGCGGCGCGCGCGGGCTGCCAGGCCTGCTCGTCGAGGTCGCCGCGCTCGAACGCGTCGCGCCGCCCGGCGTGGTCGGCGTTGAACGCGACCGCCCCGAGGCGCACGACGACCACGCGCGCGCCGAGCTCCGCCGCGGTGTAGATCGTCCGCTCGCACAGCCGCTGCGCCACGCCCCGCTCGCCGGCATCCGCGGCGGCGAGCGCCGGGCCCGCGAGCGGCCGCGGCCCGGGGAAGAACGCCTCGAGCGCGACGATCGGGACGCCGGCGCCCGCGACCGCGCCGGCGAGCGCGCGCTGCAGCCCCTCCGGCCCGCCCGCCGCCAGCTCCACCGCGGCCGGGGCGAGCGCCGCGACCTCATCGAGGATCCGCGCCACGGACGCGTCGGGTAGGAGGAGGTGCGCGGTGGAGATCCCCACGGTCATGCCGTGGACGGTAGCGTGCGCACCGCCCGTGGGCAAGCGGCCGCGCGCCGCCCGCCGCGGTCTAACCGCGCGTCAATTGACAGAGTATCGCCGGTTGGTGTATCCCTGGACACACGCCGGGACCCCCCGTGAGGGAGGGGTGCCGCGGGAGGACGTGATGAGGCAGGTTCGACAGCGCGGCCCGCGCGCGGGCACCGTCCGCGGGTCATGGGTACCGCTCGGGTTGTTCGCGGCGATGCTGCTGGCGGCCCCGGACGTCGCCGCGCAACAGAGCGGCGGCAGCATCGACATCCAGCAGTTCCGCCCGGCGATGGACTCGAAGGGGTACATCACCCTCAACGCGTCGCAGATCCTCGGCCACCTCGAGCCGAGCTTCGGCCTCGTGACGAGCTGGGCCCGGCGCCCGCTCACCTTCAGCGGCAACGGCGCCTACTACGACGTGAACAACCTCGTCACGCCGCAGCTCCAGGCGGCGCTCGGCCTCTTCCGCTACGTCGAGCTCGGCATCGGTATCCCGCTCACCGTCAACAGCGGGCAGGCCAATCAGGCGACCGGCCAGAACGACACGCTCACGCTCGGCCAGCAGGGCGTCGGCGACCTGCAGTTCCACCTCAAGGGCCGCTTCCTGCCGTCGTCGAAGCACTTCGTCGGCCTCGCCGCGATCGTCTCGGTCTTCGTGCCGCCCGGCAGCTCGGGGAACAACAAGTGGATCAGCGAGGGCCAGGCCGTCATCCAGCCGACCATCATCCTCGACAAGGAGTTCGGCCGCGAGCGGCGGCTGCGCGCCGCGCTCAACCTCGGCGCGCGCATCCGCCCGGCCAGCCACACGTGGGCGGACACCGACACCTCGGCGGCGACCGGCACCCCCGGCCGCCTCACGACCGGCCAGTCGCTCACCGTCGGCACCGAGGCGGTCTACGGCGCGGGCCTGTCGTACGCCATCGTGCCGCATCGCTTCGACGCCGTCGCCGAGGTCTTCGGCGCGTTCGGCATGGCCGCGAACCAGGCCGTCTCGCGCACCGTCCCGGTCGAGGCCGCGGGCGGCATCAAGCTCTACCTCGCGCACAACTCCTTCCTGCTCCTGGGCGCGGGCGGCGGCATCAACCAGAACGGCTACGGCACGCCCCAGGTGCGCGTCTTCGGCGCCTTCATCTTCGAGCCCCGCGTCGGCGACCGCGACGGCGACGGCATCCCCGACGACGTCGACAAGTGCCCCGACGAGCCCGAGGACTTCGACGACTTCGAGGACGAGGACGGCTGCCCCGATCCCGACAACGACCACGACGGCATCCCGGACGTCGTCGACAAGTGCCCGAACGAGCCCGAGACCTACAACGGCTTCGAGGACGAGGACGGCTGCCCCGACTCCGTCGAGCTCGACCGCGACGGCGACGGCATCCCCGACAGCATCGACAAGTGCCCCGACGAGCCCGAGGACAAGGACGGCTTCCAGGACGAGGACGGCTGCCCCGACCCGGACAACGACGGCGACGGCATCCCCGACGTCGACGACCTCTGCCCCAACGAGCCCGAGGACAAGGACGGCTTCGAGGACGAGGACGGCTGCCCCGATCCGGACAACGACAAGGACGGCATCCCGGACAAGGACGACAAGTGCCCGAACGAGCCCGAGACCTACAACGGGTTCGAGGACGACGACGGCTGCCCGGACAAGGGCCGCGTCATCGTGCGCAAGGGCAAGATCGAGATCCTCGACAAGATCTACTTCGAGACCGACAAGGCGATCATCAAGCCCATCTCGTTCCCGATCCTGAACGCCATCGCGGCGACCCTCAAGGGCAACCCGCAGATCCTGCTGGTCGAGATCCAGGGCCACGCCGACGAGCGCGGGTCGCACGAGCACAACGACAGCCTCACCTCCGACCGCGCCCACGCCGTCATGGTCTACCTCACCGAGCACGGCGTCGAAGCCCAGCGCATCCAGTCCCACGGCTACGGCAAGCGCAAGCCGCTGTGCGAGAAGCACAACGAGGAGTGCTGGAGCAAGAACCGGCGCTCGGAGTTCGTGATCCTCAAGCGCAGCGACGAGGGCGAGAAGTAGCCCACCTCCGCCTACCTCCCCACCCTGTGGCGCGGCGCCACAGGAACTTTCGTCCCAATGAGAAAGGATTCCACACCCGCCCTCGCGGGCGCCGCCTTGCAGCGCTCGCGTTCGCCGTGGTAACGTCACGTTAGGACTCCAGCGGACGCTGCGCGCCCTTGGCGCATCGAATGCATGGGAACAAGCCGTGGTACGTGTGCGTTCTACAGCTTCGGGTGACCCGCTGCCGCGACCACGCGTAAGCCTCTTCCTCACCAGCACGCTGCTCGTCGGGCTGGCGCTCGTCTTCGTCCTCGATCCGGATGACGATGACGATCAGCCCGTCCTGCCGGTCGCGGCCTCGAGCGCCCCGGCCGCGCCCGAGGCGCAGGCGAAGCCCGGGCCGCTCCGCATGGCGAAGGACTTCCGCGTGCGGCCGCGCAAGGGGGTCCGCAAGCGGGCGCGCACCCGCTACCACCTGCACGAGAGCGGGCCGCCGGTCCAGGCGTCGCAGCGCACGCGCCGGGGCACCAACGTCAGCCCCCACCTCTGCACGCCCGACTGCACCGTCCGCCTCGCCGCCGTCGACCAGGTCACCTCCTGGACCGTCTTCTCCCCGGTCATGGCGCCGATCCCCGCGATCGCGCCGCCGCCCCGCGTCACCCGCGCTCCTCCCGCCGTCTGACCGCACGCACCTGAGCTGAGCCCGCGATCCGCTCCAGGGATCGCGGCTGGGATGCGACTGCCGCGCCCGTCGAAACGGGCGCCGGGGAGCGAGCCGTGTACGGAGTACCGATCTACGCTCACGACACTTCCCGCCTGCGGGCGGGCTCATGACGGCAGGCCGCGCGCCGCTGCGCATCTGCATCGTCGCGCCGCCGTCGCTGCGGATCCCGCCGTTCCACGGGTACGGCGGCTCGCAGCGCGGGATCTACGACCTGTGCCACGTGCTCACGGAGCGCGGGCACCGCGTCACGTTGTGCGGTCCCGGCGACTCGCAGGCCGCCTGCGCGCGCCTCATCGCGCCGCTCGCCCAGCCGCTGTGGGAGGACGACTCGCCGTACCCGCGCGCCGAGCGCGACGCGCTCACCGAGCGCTACGCGCGCGACGTCGCCGCCGCGCTCGCCGACGAGCCGTGCGACGTCGTCAACGTCCGCTTCGACCACCACGGGCTCATCGCCGCGCTCGTCGCGCAGGACCGGGCCCCGGTCCTCTACAGCTGCCACAACCCGGCCAGCGAGCGCTTCATCCGCGTCGGCGTCGAGCTCGCGGGGCGGCTCTACACGAACGCCCACTGCCGCGCCCACCGCGACCAGTACCGCGCCGTCCCGGGGATGCAGGTGGTGCCCTACGGCATGGACGTCGCCGGCTACGCGTACCGGCCCGCGCCGCTGTCGCGCTGGGCGGCGCCGCCGACCGTGCCGGCGCTGCGGCGGCTGTGGGAGCAGGGCCGCGACTACCTCGCCTGGGTCGGCCGCATCGCGCCGGCCAAGGGCACCCGCGCGGCCATCGCCATCGCCCGGGCCGCGGGCCTGCCGCTCGTCATCGCGGGCGCCCCGGAGAACCGCCACCACCCCACCGTCGCGTACTACGAGCAGGAGATCCGGCCCGCGATCGACGAGCAGGAGGTCTTCGCCCTCGGCGTCGCCGACGAGGCCGTCAAGCAGGAGCTGCTCGGCGGCGCGGTCGCCACGCTCTTCACCACTGGGCTCGAGCAGGCGACCTGGGCCGAGCCCTTCGGCCGCGTGATCATGGAGTCCCTCGCGTGCGGCACGCCGCTCGTCGCCCACGCCCACGGCTCGGCGCCGGAGATCCTGACGCCCGAGGTCGCGGCGCTCGGTGGCAGCGTCGAGGAGCTCGCCGCCGGCGTCGCCGCCGTGCGCGGCCTCGACCGCGCGCGCTGCCGCCTCTACGCCGAGCACACGTTCGCGCGGGACCGGATGGGCGCCGGCTACGAGGCGCTGTACCGCGCCATCATCGCGCACCGCGCCCGCAGCGGAGGCGCGCCCGCATGAGCCGGTCCGCGCACGGGAGCCGCATGGCGCCGCAGCCGGACGTCACGCCGTCCGAGCTCGCGCGCGCGGTGCCCTGGGTCGTGCGCGACGCGACCCTCGCCGAGGTGATGAACGTCCTCACCTCGGGGACGCTCCTGTGCGCCTTCGCCGTGGCCCTCGGCGCGAGCAACACCGTCGTCGGCCTCATCGCCGGCGTCGCGCCGCTCTTCCAGGTGCTGCAGCTCCCCGCCACCGCCCTCGTCGAGCGGCTCCGCCGCCGCAAGGCGGTCGCGTTCACCGCCGCCGTCGCCGGGCGCGTGCTCTGGCTCGTGGTGGCCGCCGCCGCGCTCCTGCCGCTCGGCCGCGGCCGCGTCGCCGTGCTCCTCGCCGCGCTCGGCCTGCGCGCCGCGGTCAACGCCTACTACATCTGCGCCCAGAACTCCTGGATGCGGGACCTGATCCCCGACGGGAGCATGGGCGACTTCTACGCGCGCCGCATGCGCGCGTCCTACCTCGCGGGCCTGCTCACCGGGCTCGCCGGCGGCTTCCTCGTCGACGCCACCGGCCGCCTCGGCGCGGCGCCGACCACCGGCTACGCCTTCCTCTTCGTCACCGCCTTCGTCTTCGGCGAGGCGGCGAGCCTGATGATGCTCCGCGTGCCCGAGCCGGCCATGCCGCCGCCGACGGTCGCGCGGCTCGCGCCGCGGCTCATGGCCCCGGTGCGCGACGGCAACTACCGCCGCTTCCTGCTCTACCTCGGCGCCTGGAACCTCACGACCGGGATGGCGACG
Organism: Polyangia bacterium; assembly: GCA_036504295.1. Lineage (GTDB taxonomy): Bacteria > Myxococcota_A > Polyangia > JACRCY01 > JACRCY01 > DASXVK01. The sequence continues at coordinate 17,963 of DASXVK010000727.1, read as the reverse complement.
CCGCTCTTCACGATCTACCTCCTGCGGCGGCTCGGCTACCCGCTCGCGTGGGTCGTGCTCCTCGAGGCCGCGGGCAAGCTCGCGCACCTCTTCACGCTCGGCATCTGGGGCCGCCTCGCGGACAAGCACTCGAGCCGCGCGGTGGTGGCCGCGGCCCAGCCGCTCTACTGGGTGTCGCTGCTGCTGTGGCCGGTCGCCGGCCTGCTCGGCCCCGCGACGCCCCTCACGCTCGTCCTCATCGCCGGGATCTTCGTCGTCAACCGGACGGCCGCGGCGGGCATCGGCATCGGCAACAACACGCTCGCCATGCAGCTCGCGCCGCGCGGCAGGGCGACGCCCTACCTCGCCGTCCGCAGCCTGGTCATGAACCCGGTCACCTTCATCGCCCCCGTCCTGGGCGGCGCGGCCGCGGACCTCCTCGGTCGCGTCCCCGCCCTCGCCCGGGTGGGCGCGCTCGATATCGTGCTCGTCAGCGCCGCGCTCGTCGGTGTCCTGAGCGCGGTCCTCCTGCGCGGCGTCACGCAGGAGGGCGCGGCCCCGCTGCGCACCCTCGGCGCCGACTTCGTCACTGACACCTGCGCGCGGCTCGCGGCCCTCGGGGCCCGGCTGAGCCCGCGCCGGGCGAGAGGTTGAACGTGAGCGTCTCCCTGCTGGATCCCCGCCTGCGCCGTCATCCCCACGGCCCCGAGCTCGTCGCGCCGCTGCGCATCGCCATCGTGGCCTCGGCGAGCCTGCCGATTCCGCCCTTCGACGGCTACGGCGGCACCCAGCGCGGCATCCACGACCTCGTCGAGGTGCTGCGCCGGCGCGGCCACCACGTCACGCTCTGCGGCCCCGGCGACTCGCTCACCGAGGTCGACGAGCGCATCACGCCGATCGCGCGGTCCCTGTGGTCCGCCGACTCGCCGTACCCCGCCGGCGAGCGCGAGCGGCTCGCGCAGCTGCACGTGCGCGAGGTGTGCGCGGCGCTGCGGGAGCGCAGCTTCGACCTCATCAACGTGCGCCACGACCACTACGGGCTCGTCGAGGAGCTGGTGCGCCAGGACCGCGCGCCGATCGTCTACAGCCTCCACAACGTCGCCAGCTCGAAGACGATCCCCATCGTCCGCGACTTCGCCGGCCGCGTGACGATCAACGCGCACTGCGCCTCGCACCGCGCGCAGTACCCGAACCCGGACGCCATCGACGTCGTCTTCTACGGCATGGACGTCCGCGCCTACCCGTTCGGCGCGGCGCCGCTGCGCGAGACCGGCGACGAGCCGACGCTGCCGCTGCTCCGGCGGCTCAAGGCCGAGCGCCGCGACTACCTCGTCTCCATCGGCCGCATCGCCCGCGAGAAGGGTCAGGCCTCGGCGATCGCGATCGCGCGCCGCGCCGGCCTGCCGCTCGTCCTGGTCGGCGAGCCCTTCACCCGCGACCCGGCCGGCGACGTGTACTTCCGCGAGCAGGTGTTACCGCACGTCGACGGTCGCGACGTGCTCTTCTTCGGCCGCGCGAACGAGGTCGAGAAGCGGGAGCTGCTGCGCTACGCCCGCGGGCTGCTCTTCACGACCGGGCTCGAGGAGGGCGCCTGGAAGGAGCCCTTCGGCCGCGTCTTCATGGAGGCGCTCGCGACCGGCACCCCGGTGGTCGCCCACGACCACGGCTCGGCCCGCGAGATCCTCGGCCCCGAGGCCGGCTTCCTGTGCCGCGACGCGGAGCAGATGGTCCAGGCGGTGGGCCGGCTCGAGCAGATCGACCGGCGCGCCTGCCGCCGCTACGCCGAGCGGCGCCTCAGCCGCGAGCGCATGGGCCGTGACTACGAGCGGCTGTTCCGGGACGTGGTGCGGGCCTGGCGGCTCGGGCGGCCCGTCGAGGCGCTGGCCGCGGCGGGGTAGGGCGCGGTCACGCGGGCGGCGGCGGCGCGGCGCCGGCCGCCTCCGGCAGCGCGAAGCTGGTCTCGATGCCGCACTTCTTGAAGAGGGCGATCAGGCCCGCCTTGTCCACCGCCTTCGCGTAGGCCTCTTGCGGCTCGACGAGGCGCCGCTTCACCAGCTCCAGGAAGCTGTCGTTCATCAGGCACATCCCGTGCTTGCGGCCGGTCTGCATGATCGACGGGATCTGGAAGATCTTGGCCTCGCGGATGAGGTTCGCGATGGCCGGGATGCCGATCATCACCTCGAGCGCCGGCACGCGGCCGCCGCCGACCTTCTTGCACAGCGTCTGGCTGATGACGCCCTTGAGGCTCTCCGACAGCATGATGCGGATCTGGCCCTGCCGGTCGGCGGGGAACTGGTCGATGATGCGGTCCACCGTCGACGGCGCCGAGGAGGTGTGCAGCGTGCCGAAGACGAGGTGGCCGGTCTCGGCGGTCTCGATGGCGATGGCGACCGTCTCGAGGTCGCGCATCTCGCCGACGAGCACGATGTCGGGGTCCTCGCGCAGCGCCGCCCGGAGCGCGTCCTTGAACGAGTCGGTGTGCTCGCCCACCTGGCGCTGGTCGCGCAGTCGCCGTCCCGGGCCTCGCGCCCCGGCGCGGGCGGGACGACTGGCGGCGCCGCGGGTTCGGGTTGCGGCGGGAGGTCCACCCCGTCGGCGTAGTCCGGCGCGGCGGCCGGGCGCGCGCGCTGGGCCCCGGGCTCGTAGGCGAGCTCGGGGATCTCGGTGTCGTCGGGCGGCGCCTCGAGCTCTCGCCCGGCCCCGGCGAGCGCCGTGGGCGCGGCCGCGGCGGCGGCGGGTGACCGCGGCGCGCTCCCGGGCGGCGTGGCCACGGCGGCGAGCGCCGCCGCGAGCGCCCGCTCCGCCGCCGCCGACGGCGCCGCGAGCGCCGGGTCCACGGCCTCGGCCGGCCACTCCTCGGCGTCGTCGGGACCCCAGGACTGCGCCTCGATCTCCGGCGGCTCCTCCGGGGGCCGCAGGTCGAAGGTGGCGCACAGCGCGCCCTGGCGCTGCTCGGCGAGCGCGCGCACCGGGCCGACGTCGGCGATGGCGGCCGTCCACTCGGCCCGCCCCGCGCTCGCGAGCGTGCGCTGCGCCCCGCTCGTCATGATCCCGGCGATGAGCTGCTCGATCGAGGCCGCGGTCTGCTCGGTGCCGCGCGCCTCGCGCTCGCCGCCGGCGGTGACGACCACGATGCGCCGCCCCGGCACGAGGCGCACCTCGAGGCCGCCCGCCTGGACCGCCGCCTGCAGCAGGTGCTAGCGCTGCCACTCGCCCTCGCGCACCGTCACGAACGGCGCGGGGCGGTTCAGGCAGTCGAGCACGCGGGCGTTGGTGCCGGGCAGGTCGAGCACGAGCTCGCCGGCCACGTGCAGCGCGCCGCACTCGACGGTCACCCGCTGGCGCGGTTGATCCTCGGGCTCGGGCGTCTCGGCCAGGTCCGCCGTCGCCGGCACGCTCAGCATGACGAGCTCCAGCTTGTTGAGGATGACGGCGGTGCGCTGCCCCTCGGCGCGGAACGGGAAGAAGACCGCGGGCCCGTTGATCCACTCCTCGGGCCGCGGCGGCCCGGCGTGGTGGGCGGCGGACGCGGGCAGGTAGATCTGTCCGGTGAAGCTGCGGCCGTCGCCGCAGACGACCTCCGCGGGCAACGGCACGACGGGCAGGCGCAGGTCGCTCATGGGGGGCTCCCGAGGCGCTTCGGGAACGCCACCCACTGGAACGCCGCCCGGTCCTCGCAGCCCACGGTCCCGGCCGGGAAGCGCGCGACGAGGAGCCGGAGCACGCCGCCGGGCGGCACCGCCCGCACCGCGCGCGCGTAGTCGTCGAGGGTGCGGATCTGGGCGTCGCCGACGCGCACGACGAGGTCGTACTTCGAGAGGCCGGCCTCGACCGCCGGCGCGCTCGGCTCGTAGCTCGTGACCATGACGCCGGCGACCGGGCACAGCCCGAGCCGGCGCGCGACGAACGCGGTCATGTCCGCGACCTCGACGCCGAGGGCGCTCTGCGGCGGCTTGCGCGCCGCGGGCGCCGGGGCCGACGCCGGGGCGGCGCGCTCGTCGGGGTGGATGACGAGCGTCACGTCAGCCCGGACGCGCCGGCGGGCGCGCCACACCCACACCGCCACCTTGCGGCCGATGCCCGCGGTCGACGACAGCCAGCGCATCTCGTCGGAGCGCACCACCCGCTTGCCGTCGAACTCGAGCAGCACGTCGCCGCTCACGACGCCGGCCAGGGCCGCGGGCGAGCCGGGGATGACGTGGCTGACGAGGGCGCCCTCGAGCGTCGTGAGGCCGAAGCCCTTGGCGAGGTTCGGCGAGAGGCCCTGCACGTGCACGCCGAGCCACGAGCGCGGCGCGCGGCCGTGCTGCTTGAGCAGTGGCACGATCTTCTTCGCCATGTTCACCGGCATGGCGAAGCCGATGCCGGGGGCCTGGGCGTGCGGGCCGCCGAGCATGGCGGTGTTGATGCCGACCACCTCGCCGCGCAGGTTGAAGAGCGGGCCGCCCGAGTTGCCGCGGTTGATCGCGGCGTCGGTCTGGATGAAGTCGAAGTAGCCCTGCTGGCCCTCGCGGAGCTGCACGTCGCGGCTGCGGCGCCCCTTGGCCGAGACGATGCCGGCGGTGACCGAGTGGTCGAGGCCGAAGGGGTTGCCGATCGCGACCACCATCTCGCCGATGCGCAGCCGGTCGCTGTCGCCGAGCGGGGCCACGACGAGCGGCCCGGCGTCCTCGATGCGCAGCAGCGCCAGGTCGGCGCGCGGATCGCTGCCGACCATGCGCGCGACGAACTCGCGCTCGTCGGCCAGCCGCACCCGGATCTCGTCGCCGCGCTCGACCACGTGGTGGTTCGTGAGGATGTAGCCGTCCTTGTGGATGATGAAGCCGCTGCCGAGGGCGGGACCGCCGCCGCTGCCGAAGCGCGGCATCGTCCGCACCTCGATGCCGACGACGGTCGCGGCCACGCGCTCGACCAGCCGCGCGACGGAGAGCGGGCCCAGCCGGTCCGGCAGGTCGGGCCCGCGGGTCATCTCGGTGTAGAGGCGCTCGGGCTCCGGCGCCGCCCCGGCGGGCGCCGCGCGCAGGGCCGCGGCAGCGAGGATCAGGGTGAGGGCGAGGCGGCGCATGGTTCCTCCAACAGGCCTCCGAGGGGCGCGGCCGGGTCGTCGCGCCGCCAGGCGGCGCGCGCTACTTGCGGGGCGCCGTCGAGCCGGCGCCGCGGGGCGCCGCCGGCGGGGCGCCGCCGTCGGACATCAGCTCCCGCGCGCCGCGCTTCATCTTGTCGATGACGGGCCCGGCGGCCTCCTTCGTCCCCTCCCGCAGCTCCTGCCCCTCCGGCGAGCGCCACAGGTTCACGAGGTGGCCGGCCAGGGTGCGCTTGCCCAGCGGCACCGCGAGGGCCACGTAGAGGAAGCCGAAGAGGACCGTGGTCCAGAACAGGAAGCGCAGCAGCCGGAACATCCACGCCGGAGTCTAGCACCGGCCCGCGCGGCGGCGCAAACCGCGGGCCGACCCGCCGCTCACGCCAGCTCGAACTCCTTGCAGAACACGAGCTCGCCCGCGGGCGGGCCGGCGTAGAAGGCGCGGCGGTGCTCGCGGTTCGGCCAGAAGTGGCGGCAGCCCCCGGTCGCCGGCTCGAAGAAGCCGCAGTCCTCGCAGCAGTGGCGCAGCGCGTAGCGCTCCCGCTCTTCGTCGAAGCGCGCGTCCCGGGGCAGTCGCACGCACAGGAGCATACCCCGCCATACCCCGTCTCGCCACCGCCGCGCCGGGCGTTAGATCCTTTCGCGCGGGCCGTGCGTTCGAAGGACCCGTGACCGGAGGACATTCCATGAACGTCGTGACGCGCCTTGGCCTGCTGACCTTCGCCGCCCTCGTCCCCGCGCTCGCCTGCGCCCACCCCACCGTGCGGCCCGTCGTCCACCTGCCCTACGGCCTGCAGGTCGACGTGCTCGACGAGGGGGGCGAGGCGCTGCCCACCGCCGACCGGGGCGGCCGGCGCTACCTGCTGGGCGAGCAGGGCGACCGCTACGTCATCCGCGTCACGAACCCGAGCGCGCGGCGCGTCGAGGTCGTGGTGTCCGTCGACGGCCTCGACGTCATCGACGGCAAGCCCGCGAGCCTGTCCAAGCGCGGCTACGTCATCAACCCCTACGGCGAGGTCCGCATCGAGGGCTGGCGCACCTCGGTCCACGGCGTCGCCGCGTTCCGCTTCGGCCGGGTGGCCAACTCCTACGCCGCCCGCACCGTGGGCGCGCGCAACGTCGGCGTCATCGGCGTCGCGCTCTTCACCGAGCGCGAGCCGCCCCGGCCGGTGCTGCCGCTGCTGCCGCGTCGCGGCTACTACGATCAGGAGCATGGCGGCCGCGGCGACGCCGGCGGCGGCGCCGGCGCGCCGCCGACCGCCAAGCAGGCCCCGGCCCCGGCCGCCCCGCCGCGCACCGCCGCGAAGTCGGCGCCCCGCGCCGGCGCCGCGGAGAGCGACGGCGCGCTGGCACGGCGCCGCCCCGCCGAGGAGCGTCCCGGCCTCGGCACCGAGTACGGCGAGCACCGCTCCTCGAGCGTGTCGTTCACGTCCTTCGTGCGCGCGAGCGCCGCCCCCGCCGCCTACACCGAGATGCGCTACAACGACGAGCCCGGCCTCGCCCGCCTCGGCATCCACTTCGGGCCGCCCTGCTGCGACGAGGACGACACGCTGCTGCGCGAGTCGGCGCGCCCCTTCCCGGGCAACCGTGCGTTCGCGGCGCCCCCGCCCCCGCGCGAGTATTGACGGAGCGCTCGCCCCACGGCCGCACCCCAGCGCGACCGCCCCCCGCTCCCTCACGCTCCCGACAAGATGGGCTGCTGGCGCCCCCTCCGTCCTGGCGCATGGCGCCAGCAGCCCGCGACGCGCGCTGCGAACGGGTGGCACCCTCGCCTCGCGCTGCGCCAATCCCTTGTCACGGTCGATGCTACGCGCCCGCGCCCGGGCTGCCTATCGCATGTCCATGCGAGGCGGTCCGTCGGCGCGCGGCTTGACGCGGCCTGCCAGGTGGGGTAAGCCGGGGCCCAGCGAGGAGGTCTCATGCGCCGCGTGCTCTCGTTCCTCTCGGTCACCAGCCTGCTCGTCGGCGCCGTCGCCGCCGCGGCCGAGCCGCCGGCGCCCGCGCCGCTGCACAAGGTGCACGTCGACCAGGGCTTCATCGACGACGCGCTCGCGGTAGGGCCGAACGGCGACCAGCTCGCCTACGTGCACACCGACGGCGACAAGTCCGTGCTCGTGATCGAGCGGCTCGGCGGCGCGCCGGCGAAGGTCACGGCGCCGCTGACCGGCCTGCCGCCGGCCATCGCGAAGCTCGCCTTCTCGGCCGACGGCAAGCTCGTCCTCGTCGTCGGCGACGACCGCGAGCACGATCTCAAGGTGGGCCAGCTCTTCACGGTCGAGGGCAAGCCGCATCGCGGCAAGCTGCCCGCCGCCACCGACTACGACCTCGCCGCGGTCGGCGGCACGCCGGTCGTGATGGCGCTCACCGTCACCTCCGGCAAGCGCGGCACGAGCTACACCATCACCGCCTACAAGCTCGCCGATCTGAAGGTGCTCAAGAAGAAGGTCTACACGCAGGACAAGCACGGCCTCATCACCGGCCTCGACCTGCACGTCGTCTCCTACGCCGACGCGTACCAGCGCGTGATCGGCCAGCGCAAGGGCGAGTTCGACAAGAAGAACGACGTCCGCAAGCCCGAGAACATCGCCGTGGTCGAGGCGCTCACCGGCAAGATCCTCGGGCAGACCGAGATCACGGATCCGATCGCCTGGGCCGAGGTCGCCAAGCTGCGCGCGGAGCGGCCCGCGCTCGAGGCCTTCCTCGTGGTCGAGGAGCTCAAGACCCTGATCCTCGTGGATCGGGAGCACAAGAAGACCGAGATCAAGGTCCCCGTGCCCATGCACCGCTACGAGCCGAAGACGCTGCTGCAGCGCCTGATCGGCACGACGCTGTACTTCAGCTTCTCGGTCGACCCCGTGAACCCCGACATCACGGCCAAGGGCCGCACCGACCGGCCCGACGTGGACTTCTACGCCCTCGACCTGGCGGGCCGCACCGCCAAGCGGCTCTTCCGCCTCGCGTCGGACCGCCCCGTGGCCTGGACGATCGGCGCCGGGCGCCTCGCCGTGCTGCGCAAGTACAAGAACTTCTCGCGCGGCGGCCTGGACCTCGAGGTGTACCCGCTGCCCACACCGTAGCCCCGCCCCAGTAATCGCAAATAGAAACGGTCCGTTGTCGGCTTCGTGGTCCGGCCGCTCCGGCGCCCGGGTGATGGCGGGTTGCGGTTGACACGGTCCGCGTCCCCTCGCATCCTATGTTGCTGACCGCAACACCTGGGGAGGGGACGAATGGGTAATCAGGCATGCGCCAGGTGCGGAGGACTCCATCCGCCCGGCGGACCATGCTCCCCGGACCCGGGGCAATTCGTCTCCGCGCCCACGCTCGGCGTCGAGCCGGCGGTGAAGCTGCGCAGCACCAAGCTGGCGCCCGGCAGCATGGTCGGCGAGTACCAGGTCGTCGGACAGATCGGCGAGGGCGGGATGGGCGCCGTGTTCGCCGGCGTCCAGCCGCTGATCGACAAGAAGGTCGCGATCAAGGTCCTGAACGCGGCCTTCGCCTACGACGCCGCGATGGTCCAGCGCTTCATGCAGGAGGCGCGCGCCGTCAACCGCATCGACCACCCCAACATCGTCGACGTCTTCTCCTTCGGCCAGCTCGACGACGGGCGCTGCTACTTCGTCATGGAGCACCTCCAGGGCGAGAGCCTCGGCAATCTGCTCACCCGGCGCCGCCTGACCTTCCCCGAGGCCCGCCGGTTCCTGGGCCAGACCTGCGACGCGCTCGCGGCCGCCCACAGCGAGGGCATCATCCACCGGGACCTCAAGCCCGACAACATCTTCATCGTGACCCCCAAGCGGGGGCATTCGTTCATCAAGCTGCTCGACTTCGGCGTCGCCAAGCTCTACTCGGTGGGCGAGGGGCGGCCCGCCACCCGGGCCGGCATGCCGCTCGGCACGCCCCAGTACATGGCGCCCGAGCAGGCGCGCGGCGAGCGGGACATCGACCAGCGCTGCGACATCTACGCCATCGGCGTGATCCTGTACGAGATCCTCACCGGACGCGTGCCCTTCACCGGCGAGTCGACCCTCCAGGTCCTGCAGGATCAGATCGCCGCCGTGCCCGCGCCCCCGTCCACGCTGGCCGCGGTGCCGCCCGCGATGGAGGCCCTCGTCCTGCGGTGCCTGGAGAAGGATCGGGCCAATCGCCCGGTGTCGATGACCGAGCTGGTGGCCGAGATCGGCGCCGTCTTCGACGCCGAGGCGGTGGACATCGCGGCCCTGCTCGCGCGCGAGGATGGCCTCGGGGCCGAGCGCCCGTGGAGCCCCCCCTCGACGCCGTCGCCCCGCTCGAGCGGGGCCCCGCGGTCCGACGCGCAGGTCCTGCGGGCGAGCCAGCCGACGATCGGGGACCGGCCGTCGCGCGTGCTCGGCGCCGCGCCCCGGCGGGGCCGTCCGGCGCTGCTGGCGGCCGCGGCGGTCGTGGTCGCGGGCATCCTCGTCGGCGGCGGCGCGGTGGTGGCGCCGCACCTGATGGGGCGGCCCGCGCCCGCGCCCGCCCCCGTGATCGCGCCCGCGCCCGCCCCGGTCGCGGCGCCCGCCGCGGTCGCGGCGCCCGCCTCTCGCGCGGCGCCGGCGGCCGTCGCCTCCGCGCCCGCCTCGGTCTCCGCCCCGACGCCGACCCCGGCGGCCGTGGTCTCGCCCCCCGCGCCCCGGCCGGTGGCCCCGCCGCGGCGGCGCCCGGTGCGCCCGGCCGTGCGCCCCGACCCCGCCACCGGCCTGAAGACCGCCCGATGAGGCGAGCGTTCATGCGATGGGTCGCCTTGCCGCTGGTGCTGGCCGTGAGCCTGGCCGCGGCGCCCGCGCGCGCCCAGGGCGTGGCGCACGAGGCGGATCTGCTCTTCAAGCGCGGGGGCCAGCTCTTCGCCGCGGGCAAGCACGAGGACGCGCTGCTCGCGTACCTCGGGTCGAACCGCCTGGTCCGCAACAAGAACGCCCTCTACAACATCGCCCTCTGCTACCAGAGCCTCAAGCAGTACCGCGACGCCTACCGCTTCCTCGCGGAGTACGCGAAGGAGCCGCTCTCGCCGCCCGAGCGCACGGTGGCCCAGGAGCAGCTCGACCGGATCCGGCCGCGCCTCGCCCTGGTGACGGTCACGGCGGAGCCGGCGGGGGCGTCGGTGTACGTCGACCGCAAGGATCTGGGCGCGCTCGGCGCCGCGCCGAGCACCCTGGCGGTCGCCCCGGGGCCGCGCACGGTGATCGTCGAGCTGCCGGGGTACCACGAGGAGCAGCGCCGCGTCGAGGCCCGCGTGGGTCAGCTCGTCACGGTGGCGCTGCGGCTGCGGCCCGTCCTCGGCGGCGTCTACATCAGCGGGCAGCCGCGCGGCGCCGAGATCCGGGTCGATCGGGACCACGGCGCCGCCGCGGCGGTCACCCCGGCCTTCCTCGAGCTGGCGCCCGGCCGCCACACGGTGTACGTCAGCCGGGACGGCTACCGCCCGGCCCGCACCGATCTCGCGGTCGCGGCGCGGCAGACGTCGCGCATCGACGTGCTGCTCGAGCGGCTGCCCACCCCCCCGGGCAAGCTGGTGGTCACCGCCAACCTCCGCGGCGCGCTCGTGCTGGTCGACGGGCAGCCGGCCGGGCTGGCGCCGGTCACGCTGGACGTGCCCGCCGGCCCGCACCGCGTCGGCGTGACGCTCGAGGACTACGCGCCCTTCGCGCGCGACGTCACGGTCGCGGCGGGGCAGCGCGTGCCCGTCGAGGTGGTGCTCAGCCTCGCCTCGGAGTTCGCGGTCGCGGCGGCGTCGAAGATGGTGCAGGGGGTCGAGGAGGCGCCCGGGGCCATCACGGTCATCACCAGCGAGGAGATCCAGGCGTTCGGCTACCGCACCCTCGGCGAGGTGCTGCGCGGCGTGCGCGGCTTCTACCTCTCGGACGACCGCCAGTACCAGAACGTCGGCGTGCGCGGGTTCAGTCCGCCCGGGGACTACAACACCAGGCTGCTGCTGCTCTCCGACGGCCACACCATGAACGACCTGTGGGTCGGTCAGGCCGCGGCCGGCCATGATTTCGCCGTCGACCTCGACGACGTCGAGCGGGTCGAGGTGGTGCGCGGGCCGGGCTCGGCGCTGTACGGCACCGGCGCCTTCTTCGGCGTCGTCGACGTGACCACGCGGCTGCGCGAGGAGCGCCGCCTCGAGGTGGGCGGCGCGGCGGGCGGGCTCGGCGAGGGGTACGGCCGCGCGACGGTGGCGCAGGAGCTCGGGCAGCGCGGCGCGCTGCGCCTCGCCGGCGCGGGGCTGTACTCGCCGCGCGGCGGGACCTTCACCGACGCCCAGACCGGCACCGCCATCGCCGGCAACGACGGCGAGCGCGCCGTGTCGCTCGCCGCCAAGGCGACCCTGGGCGAGCTCCTCGTGCTCGCCCGCTTCAACGACCGCAAGAAGTCGATCCCGACCGACGCCTTCGTGATCGTGCCGGGCACGGGGCGCTCCTACGTCCACGATCAGCGCACGTTCTTCGAGGTCCGGTGGGAGCGGGCGGTGTCGGACGCGACGCGGGTCGTGGTGCGCGGCTACTACGACCGCAGCCGCTACGACGGGCGGTGGCCGTACTCCGACGTCGCCACCGAGGACCTGCACGACTCCGGGGGCGCCGACTGGGCCGGGGCCGAGGGCCGCGCCATCGTGAAGGTGCGGCCGTGGCTGACCGTGGTCACCGGCCTGGAGGGCATGGTCGCGCCGGTCGTCCGGCAGAAGGCGAACGACGCGACCGGGACGATGCTCGACAGCGCGAACGCGCTCGGGGTGGGCGCGGTCTATGCCCTCGGGGAGGCCCGGCTGGCCCGCACCCTGCGGGTCACGGCCGGGGTGCGCGGCGACTACTACTCGACGACCGGCGCCGGGGTGAGCCCGAACGTGGCCGCGGTGTGGCGGTCCTACGCGCGCGGGATCACCAAGCTCATGTTCGGTCGCGGGTACCGCGCGCCGAGCATCTACGAGCTCTACTTCCACGACGGCGGCGTCACCCAGGTGCCGAGCGACCACCTCGGGGCCGAGACCATCTACACCTGGGAGGCCGAGCACACCCACGCCTTCGGGGGCCGGGTGTTCGCGACGGTGAGCGGGTACTTCAACGACGTACGCGGCCTCGTCAGCCTCGGCCCCGCCGGGACGAGCAGCGTCGCCTGCCAGGCCGCGGAGGGGTGCGTGCAGTACCGCAACCTCGGCCACGTCGGCACGCTCGGCGGGGAGCTGGAGCTGCGCCGCTCCTGGGGACCCGACGGCAGCCTGGCGCTCGCGTACGCCTTCCAGCGCAGCCGCGACCTCAGCGCGGGCCCCATGTTCGGCGCGGGCGCGCAGGCGATCTTGAACTCCCCGGAGCACCTGGCCCAGGTCAAGCTGGCGCGGCCCGTGGTCGCGCGCCTGCTCACCCTCGGCGCCGAGGTCGACGTCGCCAGCCCGCGCCTGCGGCGTGACGGGAGCCGCACCTCGTCCATGGTGCTCGCCAACCTGACGCTGTCGGGGCGCGTGCGCACCGCCGGGCTGCGCTACTCGCTCGGCATGTACAACCTGCTCGACTGGCGCTATGGCGCGCCGGTGGGCGCGGAGTACCCCGACCTGACGCAGGAGATCCAGCAGGCCGGGCGCGCCTTCCTCGCCCGGCTGGCGGCGTCATTCTGACCTGCCCCGGCCCGCTCCCGCGCCTCTGACGCGCCGCGCCCCGTCGGTGCCGTGGAGGAGCCGAATCCCTTGCACCTGCTGGGCCTACATGTATACTGGCGCACAATGTCGGGCCGATGGCGAACTATCACCGTCTCGGTGTCCCTGCTCGGCGCCGTGTTCTCGCTGACCGCGTGCCACGAGATCCGCGCGCGCCAGCGCATCAAGGACGGTAACGAGCTGTACCGGAAGGGCGAGTACAAGCAGGCCGTCGACCAGTACCGGCAGGCGCAGACGATGCTGCCGCACATGCCGCAGGTCTACCTGCACGAGGCCTACGCCCACCTGTCGCTCTTCGTCCCGGGCGAGGTCTCGCCGCAGAACCAGGCCGAGGCCAAGGCGGCCATCGACGCGTTCAACCGCTACCTCGAGCGCCGGCCGACCGACGAGAAGACCCGCCAGTTGATGATCCAGACGCTCATCGACTCGGGCCGCTACGACGACGCCCTCGCCTTCTTCCAGAAGCGCCTCGACGTCAACCCGAAGGACCTCGAGTCGATCAAGGCCCTCGGCGTCATCTCCTCGAAGGCCGGGCGGTTCGAGGACGGGCTCAAGTGGTACGAGCGCCGCTCCGAGGTCACGCCGACCGACCCCGAGGCGTTCTACGCCATCGGCACGCTGTGCTGGGAGCGGCTCTATCAGCGCTCGGACAAGGCCGGCGAAGAGCGCATCAAGCTCGCCGAGCGCGGCATCGTCGCGCTCAAGAGGGCCGCCGAGCTCAAGCCCAAGTACGTCGAGGCCATCACCTTCCTCAACCTGTTGTACCGCGAGCGCGCCCTCGGCCACGTCTTCCCGAACGTCGACCCGGCCACGATGGCGAAGCTCAAGAAGGCCGAGCGGCAGGCGACGATGGACGCGTACACGAAGGCGGAGCAGGCGCGGCAGGCCGACCTCGATCAGGCGCGGCACTACTACCAGATCGCGCTCGGCCTGCGCGGCCTCCCCATCCCCGGCTCGCAGCCCGCGAGCGGCCCGGCCAGCGGCCCGGCCAGCGGCCCGGCCGCCGGGAAGGCCGCCCTGGCGCCGGCCAAGGCCGCGGGCAAGGCCAAGGTCCAACCGGCAGCGAAGGCCGGGAGGTAGACCGTGTTCGGCGAGCAACTCATCGAGGTGCAGCGGAGCAAGAACTCGTTCCGCCGCATCATTTATGTCTTCTCGTTCACGACCGGCGCGGTGCTCTGCGCCGGCCTCATCATCTTCGCGATCATCTGGTCGCTCTTCCACATCGAGGAGCTGGCGCCGCCGTCGGTCGCCGTGACCTTCTTCGCGGCCGCGCCGCCGCCGCCGCCCCCGCCCCCGCCGGCCAAGAAGAAGCGCGACACGCCCAAGCCGAAGCCGGTGGTCCAGCCGACCGTCCAGCAGGTCAAGCAGCCGCTCGTGCAGCCGAAGGTCAAGGAGCCCGAGCCGGAGCCGGACAAGGAAGACGAGCAGGGTGTCGAGGGCGGCGTCGAGGGCGGCGTCCCCGGCGGCGTCATCGGCGGGGTGCTGGGCGGCGAGCGCGACAAGGCCCCGCCGCCGCCGCCGCCGCCGAAGCCCGAGCCGCCGGCGCCCCCCAAGGTCGTCCAGGCCACGGTCCTCGAGTCGCAGAAGATCTCGGGCAGCGTCCCGTCGCTGCCGCCGACGGTCAAGGACTCCGCCTTCACCGCCCTCGGCAACCAGCCGGGCATGCTGACCGCTATGTTCAAGGTCTGCATCGGCCCCGACGGCGCCATCGCGCAGGTCAACCTGCTCAAGCCCTCGGGCTCCGCGGCGCTCGACGACTTCATCCGCGCCAACCTGCGGACGTGGCGCTACCGCCCGTACATGATCAACGGCAAGCCGACGCCGATCTGTGGGACCAAGGTCTTCAACGTGAACCTGCAGTAGCGAGGCCTCGACCCTCGAGCCCGTCTTCGCTGAAGCGGCCGAGAAGGAGCATCCGGAAATGGATTTCAGCCTTCAGAGTATGTGGCATGCCATGGGCGGCCTCGCGAAGGGGGTCGCGATCGTCCTCCTCGCCATGGGCGTCTTCGTCCTCGGCATCTCGCTCGAGCGCCTCTTCAACTTCATGAAGGCGCGGTCGGAATCGGTGAAGTTCCTGCTCCGGCTGCGCGAGCGCATCCGCGACGGCAAGCTCGGCGAGGCGGCGAACGACTCCAAGGCGTTCAAGCGCAGCCCCGTCGCGCGCGTCATCGGCGCCGGCGTGGCCGAGTGGTCGCTCGCGGAGAAGAACCCCGGCGACGATGAGCTCACCTCGATCGACGCGGTGAACCGCGCCCTCGACCGGGTGCGCGAGCGCGAGGTCGCCGATCTGCGCAAGGGCCTGTCGTTCCTCGCGACGGTCGCCTCCTCGGCGCCGTTCGTCGGCCTCTTCGGCACCGTCATCGGCATCATCACCACCTTCCAGAGCATGAAGGAAGGCGGCGGCGGTCTGCAGACGGTCAGCGCCGGTATCGCCGAGGCGCTCATCACGACGGCCTTCGGCCTCCTCGTCGCCATCGTGGCCGTGTGGCTCTTCAACTTCTTCACGACCCGCGTCGAGGCCTTCGTCGTCGACATGAACGACGTCAGCTCCGAGCTCGTGGACACCATGCTGAAGCTCGAGCACCAGGGTCCGGGCAAGACGGCGAAGGGCGCCGCATGACGTCGACGTCGCGGCGAGCCGGCGGCGGCTTGTCGAAGGTGGACTCGCGCGGCCGCCGTCAGCACGGGTCCAAGCAGAAGGTCGCGCCCGTCTTCCCGGACGTGAACGTCACGCCGCTGATCGACGTCGTGCTCGTCCTGCTGATCATCTTCATGGTGGTCACGCCCATGCTCGCCCGCGGCGTCGCCGTCGAGATGCCGCGGACCAAGCACCACGACAAGAAGGCCGACACCGGGGAGCAGATCATCGTCGCCGTGAGCAAGGAGGGTCGCATCTGGCTCGACAAGACGCCGATGAAGGACCACGACCAGCTCGCGCAGAGCCTCGCGGAGGTCCTGCGCCGCAGCCCCGGCCGCGACGTCTACGTCCGTGGCGACCACCGCATCAAGTACAAGACGGCGCGCGAGGTGCTCGAGGCGGTCCACCGCGCCGGCGGCGTCGGCGCGGCCCTCGGCACCGAGGAGGAGAAGTAGCGCCATGGGCATGAACGTTGGTGGCGGCGGCGGATCGAAGACGGTCGCGCCGAACGTCAACATGACGCCGCTCATCGACATCGTCCTCGTCCTGCTCATCATCTTCATGGTGCTCACGCCGCAGATGCTCAAGGAGCTCGCGGTGAACGTGCCCAAGAAGGCCGACGAGCAGATCCAGGCCGACGTCGCCTCGGACCAGCTCATCATCACCTACGGCCCCGACCGCAAGATCCTGCTGAACAACGAGCCCATCGCGCAGCTCGTGCAGGTCACCGGCGGGTCGCACCCCACCTACGACACCGGCAACTTCGCCACGCGCATGCGCGACGAGCTCGCCAAGCGCCGCACCAAGGTCGTCTTCTTCAACGTCGAGGATGACTCCAACTACGGCGAGGTCGTGCGCGTCATGGACGTCTGCCGCGGCGCCGGGGTGAAGACCCTCGGCATCATGACCAAGGACTAGCCGCACCCGCCGCCCGACTTCACTTCGCACGCGCGCCGGAAAGGCGTAAGCTGTGACGCGCGGCGCCATGACCTGGCGCCGGGCGAGCCATGGACCTCATCGGTACTCACTACCCCCTGTCGATCGACGAATTCCTGCGCCTGTCGGCCGACGTCAACCTGCACCTGCAGGCCCGGCCGTTCAGCGGCTCGGCGCTGCTCGACCTCATCCTCGGCCCGGCGCGGCTGCCCGACCAGGTGCCCGTCCTCGAGGCCATCAGCTACCTGCAGGACGGGTACGGCGAGCGGCGGCGCAAGAACGGCACGCTCGCGATCCTGCACCCGCTGCGCACGGCGGCGCTGCTCGCGCGCCGCATGAGCCAGCCGACGTTCCTCGACTTCTTCGGCGCGCTCCTGCACGACAAGGAGGAGGACCTCACCACCGAGGCCCTCGGCGCCACCGAGTGGGGGCGGCTGCAGGACCTCTTCGGCGTCATGCTGGAGAAGCTCGACGGCGACCACCGCTGGTTCCTCGGCGAGCGCATCGCGCTCCTGTCGCGCAAGCCGGGCCAGAGCTACCACGAGTACCTGGCCGCGGTGCTGGAGAAGGCGCGCGTCATGGGCGATCTGCTGCACTGCAAGCTCGCCGATCGCCTCGACAACACCCTCGACATCGCGGTGCAGTACCGGGGCAGCGCGCGGCAGTCCTTCTTCGAGACCGCCTTCGGCGTGCTCTTCCTGCCGGCGTTCGAGGTGCCGGCCGGCCGGCGCGACCAGCTCCCGCAGGAGGACCGCTGCGTGCTCCTCCTGTCGCAGCTCTTCAAGAACGCGGTCTTCATGAGCCTGCTGCGGGCCGGCGGCTTCGACGAGCAGGACCAGACGACCCAGCGCCTCTTCGCCGACCTCGCCGAGACGAGCCGCTCGCAGGCCGAGTGGATCGCGATGGAGCTGCTGCGCTCGCACCTGCCCGACCCCGCGGCGCGCTACGCGATCGTGCGCGAGACCATGACCTACTGTCACGACGGCGGGCTCGAAGCCGTGCGCGAGCGCGCCCGGGGCGGCGTCTTCGACGGCACCTTCCTCGAGCGCTACGCCGTGGCCGACGAGGTCGAGCGCAAGCGGCAGCTCGCGGAGATCTACCGGGACCGGAGCTTCTTCGCGCGGCTCATGATCCTCTTCGTCGCGATGTTCACCCGCTTCCTCAACGACCGCGAGTACTACATCCAGGGCATCGGCCCGGAGGGCATCAACGCCGTCGAGTAGCGCGGCGGCGGGCTAGCCGCCCTCGCGCCGCCGTATCGCCGCGGCGCCTTCGCGCGCGGCGGCCCGGCGTTGCGCCACGGTGGCGCACGGGGGCGCCGGCGTGGCACTCCGTGGCGCAGCGCGGCCGCGGCAACCCCGCGCCACGCCAGGGCGCGGCCCACGGCCCGGCCCTTGCTCTAGTCGGGAGCAAGGAGGATCGCCGTGACCATCTTCTACGCCGTCATGCTGCCGCCCCAGCGCCGCCCGTTCCCGCGCGCCTTCAAGGCCCTCATCCTCGGCACGTACACCGCCACCGTGCTCGGCGCCGTCGGCGTCGGGGGCGTGTTCCTGCACCGCTTCGCCCCGCGCGGCGCGCCGCTTCCGGGCGCCGCGGCGCTGATCGCGGCGCCCGCGCAGCGCCCGGCGCCGGCCGCCCCGCTCGCCGCCCTGCCGGCGCCCGCCGTG
>DASXVK010000726.1:0-3411 GCA_036504295.1 Polyangia bacterium | reverse complement strand
CCGGGGCGCATGGTGTAGTCGAAGGCGATGCGGCCGCCGTCGAGCTGATCCTCGAAGTGCACGTTCGCGGCGCGGGCGCCGAGGCTCGCCGTGATGTCCGCGAGGGCGAGGTCGTGGGTGGTGACGAGGCCGATGGCGCCGCGCTCGGCGAGGCTGACGATGACCGCCTCGGCACCGATGCGGCGGTCGTGGGAGTTGGTGCCGCCGAGCATCTCGTCGATGAGGAAGAGCAGCGGCGGCGCGCCCTTCGCGCGCTCGACGATCTCGCGCAGGCGGACGATCTCGGCATAGAAGCGCGACACGCCCTCGCCGAGCGAGTCCTGGATCCGCAGCGTCGCGCCGACCCCGAGCGGCGACAGGGTGAGCCGCCGCGCCCGCACCGGCGCGCCGGTGAGACCGAGCACGGTCGCGACGCCCACGGAGCGCAGGAGCGTGCTCTTCCCCGACATGTTGGAGCCGCTCACGATGAGCACGCGCGGCTGCGCGTCGAGCGCGACGTCGTTGCGCACGCACGTGGCCGCGGGCAGGAGCGGGTGGCCGAGGCCCTCGGCGGCGAAGCGCGGCGCCACCTCGGTCAGCTCGGGGAACTGGTCGTCGGGGTGCTCGTAGGCGTAGGCGCCGAGCAGCGCCAGGGCCTCGATCTCGCCGAGCCCCTCGAGCCAGCGCCCGATGTGCGCCCCCGCGCCGAGCCGCCAGGCCTCGAGCGCGTAGGCGCAGTGCAGGTCCCACAGCACCAGGCCGGCGAAGATGGCGACGAGCTGGTTGCGGCCGCTGTCGAGCAGCGCGACCAGGCGGCCGAGGCGCTCGATCTGCGCCGACGCCGGGCGGCCGCCGGCGCCGAGGGCGGCGCGCTGCTCCTCGAGGCGCGGCGCGGTGAAGCGCTCCCGCTCGACACGGGCGAGCACGTGGGCGAGCGCGTCGAGGTTGCGCGCCCGGGCCTCGATCGGGCCGACGACCTTCGCGACCGCCGTCTTGGTCAGGCGGTTCACCACGAGCACGACGACGATCATCACGACGAGCGGCCGCGGCCCGAGGCCGACCGCCCAGCCGATGAGCGCCGCCCCAGAGAGGGTCGACGTCGCGAGGGCGAGGGCGCGGCGCCACCCGCGGCGCAGGGCGGCGGGCGCCGCCACCCACGCGCGCAGCCGCTCGGGCTGCAGCTCCGTGCCGACGTCGTCGGCGCGCAGGGCCAGGTCCTCGCGCAGGTCGAGCCGCTCCGCCAGGTCGCGCGCCGCCGCCTGCCGCCCGCGGACCGCGGCCACGTCGGCGGGCGCCTTGAGCCACGCCGCGAGCGTCTCGCGGCCGGCCACGGTGCCGGCGTGGCACAGCAGCTCGTACACGGAGCCCGCGCCGAAGAGGTCCAGGTCCGCGGCGTAGAGGTGATGCGGGTCGGCGAAGCGGTCGCCGGGATCACCGTGGCCGCGCCACTTCTCGTCGATGCGCGCGAGCCCGCGCGCGTAGTAGTCGACGGCGCGCCGGGCGCGGTCGCGGGCGCGCCGCGCGGCCGCGTGGACGATGATGAGCGCGAGGAACAGCGCCGCCGGCGCCGCGAGCAGCCAGTACGACCACGCGAACCGCCAGCACGCCCAGGCGAGCCCCCCGCCCACGACGAACACGGCGAGCCGCGCATTCCCGAGCCACGCGTCCCGCCGATCATGCCGCCGCGCCGCCGCCTCCCGCTCCGCATGGCGCGCCGCGTACGTCTCCCGTGGGCTTGGCACCCCCGCATGCTAGCAGCAGAAAGGGGGACACGCAGCCCCCCCGTAAGCGGCTGAACTGGCTCGAGTTTTAGACCACACCGCGCATTTCGTCGTGCGCTCGACGGAGCGCCGCGCGCGCGGAACGAAATGCGCGGTGACGTCTAAAACAGATGTGAGCTCAAGTTGTTACGGGGGGGCTGCGTGTCCCCTAATCCTCGACCGCGGCGGCTTCGGCGGGAGTGCGGTCGCGCATGGCGAGGGCGCCGGCGAAGCACTTCTGGGTGCAGATGCTGCACCCGATGCAGCGCTCGGCCGCGATCACGGGGTGGCGCTCGGCGTCGAGCGTGATGGCCATGTACGAGCAGCGGGTGCAGTTGCCGCAGCTCATGCAGAGGTTCGCGTCGACGCTCGAGATGCGCTTGCGCGCGGGGAGGTCCATGAAGCCGACGATGGGGTCGGGCAGGGCGCAGCCGATGAGGTCCGTCATCGACTTCATGCCGCGCGCGGCCATCAGGTGCGAGAGGCCGCTGTGCAGCTCGCCGACGTAGGCGTAGCCGTACTTCATGGGCGCGGTGCAGAACTGCACGGTCGTGCAGCCGAGCGCGAGGAAGTGCGCGGCGGACTTGTAGTCCATGGTGCCACCGTTGCCCGACACGGTGACGCCGAGGTTGCCGACGGAGGCGAGCGTGAGGTTGCTGATCGGCGCGACGCCGCCGCCGCTCATGCCGAGGACCACGCCCTCGTCCCACGCCGGCTTCTTCCCGGGGCGGAACGCGAGCGTCGGGAAGGTGTTCGCCAGGGTGACGCCCGCCTTCTTCCCGGGGTGGCGGGCGAAGACGTCGCGGATGGCCTTGATGATGACCTCGATCGAGGTGACCGCCGCGGTGAGCTTGAAGAGCTTCGGCACCTCCGGGTCGCTCACCTGCAGGACCCAGTCGATGATCTTGGCCGTGAGGCGCGCGTTCTGCGACACGATCGCGCCCTCGGTGCCGTCGCCGCCCTGGGGGCACGACAGGCTGTACTCGATGGCCATCGCGCCGGCGTCCTGGAGGATCTTCGTGTTCGACTGCCAGCCGGCGCGGTCGAAGTCGTCCTTGCCGGTGACCGGGCCGCCCGTCGAGGCGGCGACCAGGCGGTCGGGGTACTCGCGCACGAGCGCGGCGACCTCGCGGCCAACGCGCGCGAGCGGGTGGCCGGAGACGTTGTCGCAGTTGCCCCACGTCTCCTGGTCGAAGGCGTGCATGTAGTCGCCGGGGATGTGGATGGGCACGTCGTCGAAGGCGGTCTTCATGACGCCGCCGGCCCAGCCGGCCTCGAAGGCGGCCTTCATCTGCTCGTAGCCGTCGGACGGCGGCGCCGCCGAGAGCAGGAACGGCGAGCGGAGGCGACGGCCGAAGAAGTCGGTGTCGAGCGGCACCGGCAGCCGGTCGTAGCCGGGGATCGCGACCACGCTCTTGCGCGGGCGCGGCGGCGGCGGCGCGGGCTGCTGGCCGAGGGCGGCGTCGAGCCGCGCGGCGGCGTTCTTGCCCTCGGCCACCGCCTCGACGACGGTGGTCGGGCCGATGGCGCCGTCGCCGGCGTAGAAGACGCCGGCCGCGTCCTGCGGCTTGAGGCCGGGGCGCGCGCCGATGGCGACGATGACGTGCTCGAGCTCGGGCCGCGTCTGCTCGGTGCCGGGGACGTCCGTGAGCGCCCGCAGGCTGAAGGCCTG
>DASXVK010000725.1:0-3589 GCA_036504295.1 Polyangia bacterium | reverse complement strand
CCGGGGCCGGGCGCGCGAGCGCAACCCCGCGGCGAAGGTGGCGCGCCTCGATCCCGCGGTCACGGCCGCGCTCGCGCGCTGCCCCTGGCCCGGGAACGTGCGGGAGCTCGAGAACGTGGTGACCCGGCTGGTCGTCGTGTGCGCCAAGGAGGTCATCGAGATGGCCGACCTCCAGGCCCATGTCCCGCAGGTGCTCAGCGCCACCACGCCCGCGGCCGGCGCCGCGCCGCGGCTCACGACCCTGCGCGAGCACGAGAACGAGTACATCACCTGGGTCATCGAGCAGTGCGGCGGCAACAAGACCCGGGCCGCCGAGATCCTCGGCATCGATCCCTCGACCATCCATCGCCGCAAGCCGCCAGCGTAGCGCGCCCGCCGGCTCGGCGGCGCCGCGGGCCGCGCACCGACGGTCGTGGCATAGACCGGCCGGGTCGCCGCCTGACGCAGGCTGCAAGGGCTGGTCGTGGCGATTTGCGGCACCCGGGCGGCGCACGGCGCCGGAGACGCCCGGAAGCGCGTCGCGACGCTCTGGCGCTGAAGTTGCATCAGCAGCACGGGTAGGTCGGGAGCCGCGAGAATGGAGACAGGCGGGACCGTGTCGCCGCGGGTGACGCCGTGAGGCGACTCTTCACGCGCCGCCTTCCCGAGGAGGCCGTGCCCCTGCGGGGCGAGGTGCTGAGCCTCGAGAGCCTCGAGGAGCGGGCCAAGACCCTGGCGGCCGTCTTCACGCTCGCCCGCGACCCGCGCGCGGGCGGCTACGACGTGCTGCCCCGGCTGGACGAGAACCTGCGGATCTTGCGGCAGGCCTACGGCCTCCTCGCGGACGACGTCCACCGGGGTGAGGCCGTCCCGCCGGCCGCGGAGTGGCTCCTCGACAACTTCCACCTCGTGGACGCGGAGGCCCGCGCCGTGCGGCACGACCTCCCGCCCCGGTACTACCGGAAGCTCCCCAAGCTCGCCGCGCGCGAGCTCGCGGGCCAGGCGCGGATCCACGCGATGGCGCTCGAGCTGATCCGGCACGGCGACGGCCGGCTCGACGCCGACCGCCTCTCGCGCTTCGTCGGCGCGTTCCAGACGGTCGCGCCGCTGACGATCGGTGAGCTCTGGGCGTGGCCGAGCATGCTCAAGCTCGCGCTGCTCGAGAACCTGAGGCGCCTCGCGGAAGCGATCCTGGCCGGCCGGGCGGCGCGGCGGCAGGCGGACGCCGCCCTCGCCGCCCTGGAGCAGGGCGCCGCGTTGGGGCCGCTGCCGCAGGCGCTCCACAGCGCCTTCGTCGCGCAGCTGAGGCACCGGCTGCGCGAGTACGACCAGCGCGCCTCCCCGCTCCGCCTCCTGATGGAGCAGGCGCTGGCCGATCGGGGCACGACCCCCGAGGACGCCGTCAGGTCCGAGCACCAGCGCCAGGCCACGGATCAGGCCTCGACCGGCAACACGATCACGAGCCTCCGGCTCTGCGCGACGCTCGACTGGAGCCGCTACGTGGAGCGGGTGAGTCTCGTGGAGCAGATCCTGCGGCGGGATCCGGCGGCGATCTACACGCGCATGACCTTCCCGAGCCGCGACCGCTACCGGCACGCGGTGGAGGAGCTCTCCGACCCCACGGGCGAGGCGCAGGTGCGCGTCGCGCTGCGGGCGGTCGAGAGCGCGCGCCAGGCGGCCGAGCTCGAGGAGCGAGACGGCCGGACCGCCCACGTGGGGCACCACCTCATCGGCCGCGGCCGGCGTGGCCTCGAGATCGACGTCGCGTATCACCCGGGCCTCGCAGAGCGGCTGCGCCGCTTCATCTTCGCCCACGCCACCGCGGTGTACCTCGGTGGCCTCGTGTTCCTGACCGGCCTCGGCGTCTGCGCCGCGGCCGCGTACGTGCGGGCCGCGGGGGCGCCCGCGATGGCGGCCGCGGCCGCGCTCCTGACGCTGATCCCGGCCAGCGAGCTCGCCACCCTGCTGGTGCAGCGTCTCGTCGCCGCGCTGGTCCCGCCCCGCCGGCTCCCGCGCCTCGATCTCAGCGGCGGCGTGCCCGAGAGCGCCCGGACGATGGTCGTCATCCCCGCGCTGCTCGACAGCGTGGGCGGCGTCGAACGGCTGCTCGAGCACCTGGAGGTGCAGGCCCTCGGGAACCTCGACCCCCACATCCACTTCGCGATCCTCGGCGATTTCCGGGACGCGAAGACGGCCACGACCGCGGCCGACGACGCGATCCTGGCCGCCGCCGTCGCCGGGATCGAGGAGCTGAACCGGCGGCACGCGCCGGCGAGCCAGGACCGCTTCTTCCTGTTCCACCGCGATCGCCGGTGGAACCCGAAGGAGGGGGTCTTCATGGGGTGGGAGCGGAAGCGCGGCAAGATCGAGGAGTTCAACCGGCTGCTCCGCAACCCCGAGGATACCGGCTTCCGGGTGCGGCTCGGGGCGCTGGCGCTCCTCCCGTCCGTCCGCTACGTCGTCACCCTGGACGCCGACTCGCGGCTGCCGCGGGGCGCCGCCAAGACCCTCATCGGGATCATCTGCCACCCGCTCAACCGGCCCTGGATCGACCCGCTCACCCGGCGGGTGACGGATGGCTACGGCATCCTGCAGCCACGTGTCAGCGTCACGCTGGCGAGCGCCGCGGGTTCCCTCTTCGCGCGGGTCTACGCCGGGCACACCGGGGTCGACCCGTACTCGACGGCGGTCTCGGACACCTACCAGGATCTCTTCGCCGAAGGGATCTTCACCGGCAAGGGGCTGTACGACGTCGACGCCTTCCGCGCGGCCGTCGACGGGCGCGTCCCGGAGAACGCGCTCCTCTCGCACGACCTGTTCGAGGGGCTCCACGCGCGGACCGCGCTCGTCTCCGACGTGGAGGTGGTGGACGACTACCCGGCCAACGTCCTCGCCCACGCCCGCCGGCAGCACCGCTGGGTGCGCGGCGACTGGCAGATCCTCGCCTGGCTCTTCCCGCTCGTCCCGACGCGGGAGGGCTTCGCGAAGAACCGCCTGCCGCTCATCAGCCAGTGGAAGATCCTCGACAACCTCCGCCGGAGCCTGGTGGCGCCGGCGCTCCTCGCCCTCTTCGCGGCGGCCTGGACCGTCCTCCCCGGGCGGCCGTCCGCCTGGACCCTGGGCGGGCTCGCGATCGTCGGCTTCCCGCTCCTGGCCGCCCTCGCTCACCTGCTGCGGGGACCCCGCTCCGGCGAGCCGGCGCGCGTCCACGTCCGGGGCGTCCTCGAGGACCTGAGCGTGGCCTTCGCCCAGTCGCTGCTGACCCTCGTCTTCCTCCCGTACCACGCCTGGGAGACGGTGCACGCGATCGGCCTCACCCTCGTGCGCCTCGTCGTCACGCAGCGCCGCCTCCTCGACTGGGAGACCGCGGCCGCGCAGGCGGCGCGCGCCGCGGGGCTGCTGAAGGAGGGGCTCCGCTCCTTCGCGCTCGAGATGGCGGCGAGCCCCGTGGCCGCGCTCGCCTTGCTGGCGCTCACCGCGACGGCTCGCCCGGGCGCGTTCGTGCTCGCGCTCCCCTTCGCCCTGCTCTGGGTGGCGGCCCCGGCGGTCGCCTACTGGCTGAGCCAGCCCACCGGGTCCGGGCGGCGGCAGCTCTCGCCCGACGATCGCG
>DASXVK010000724.1:0-11424 GCA_036504295.1 Polyangia bacterium | reverse complement strand
TGGGCGCTGGTCGGCATCATGGTCCTGCTCAACCTGCCCACGCTGATCGCCCCGCGCGCCGTCGTCCGGACGCTCGAAGGCGTCGTTCTGTCCCTCTTCTATTAAGCCAAGGGACCCTGAGAGGGTCCCTTTGACCCCCCGCGCAGAGTGCTGGCAGGCGAAGCCCGCCAGCACTCACGCGGTAAGCAGGGGCGCGGCACGCCCGCGTCGCCGTCAGCCATCCAACGCGGAGTCCAGGGCCGGTGCACAAAGTTGGTGCCCTCGCGATCTTCGGTTACCATTTCAACGTAAGTCACAGGATGGCTTGATGGATCGAACGATACGCTGGACCCTCGTCGTCATCGCTGCCGGCGCGCTCCTGCGGGTCGGGCCAGCCGCGGCCGCCAAGCCCGACCAGCCCGACCAGCGCCACAACCCGGAGGCCAAGCCGACCCCGGCCGCCAGCCAGCCCGTGCCCACCTCCCGGCCGGAGGACTTCCGGCCGGACCCTCGCCGGGTCCTCGCGACCGAAGAGGACCAGCGGCGTTCGCTGCGCGGTGACGCCGAGCCGCCCATCGTGCCGAACGAGAGCGACGAGCTGCGCGAGCTGCGCCGCTTCGAGGAGGAGGCCTTCCCGCGCGAGCCGCGCCCGACGCTGCCGCCGGTCGCCCCGCTCAAGGAGGGCGCCGTGCCGCCGCCTCGGAGCCGGCCAACGGGCGCTGACGCTCAGCACCCGGACCTGCGCACGCCGCCCACCGCCGCGCCCGCGCCGCAGCTGCGCCCCGCGGGCCCGCCGGACTGGTTCAAGCGGCTGAAGATGCCGAACCTGCCGGTGCGCTGGGACCCGAAGGTCCAGACCTACCTCGACTGGTTCAAGAGCTCGCGCACCGGCCGCTCCATCATGAGCCGCTGGCTCCAGCGCCAGAGCCGCTATCGCCCGATGATCGAGGCGGCGGCCAAGCGCATGGGCCTGCCGACGGACATCATCTACGTCGCCATGATCGAGAGCGGCTACAACCCGACGGTCGTGTCGGGCGTCGGCGCCACCGGCATGTGGCAGTTCATGGGCCGCACCGGCAAGGTCTACGGGCTCGAGCAGGAGTTCTGGTACGACGAGCGCCGCGATCCCGAGCGGGCCACCGAGGCGGCGATGCACTTCTGGAAGGACCTGTACACCCGCTTCGGCTCGTGGCACCTCGCCCTGGCCGGCTACCACGCGGGCTACGCGGCCATTCTGAAGTCCATCGTCGCGTTCAACACGAACGACTACTGGGAGCTGTGCCGCCACGAGAACGGCCTCCCCCACGAGACCACGCTCTACGTGCCCAAGGCGCTCGCGGCCGCGATCATCGGCGCGAACCGAGCGGCGTTCGGCTTCGGCGACATCGTGCCGGATCCGGTCATCGAGTTCGACCGCGTGCGCATCCCGACCTCGACCTCGCTCGCGACCATCGCGCGGGCCGCGGGGGTGAAGGAGTCCGACCTCGTCGCGCTCAACCCGGACCTGAAGCGCCACCGCACGCCGCCGCGGCCGTGGAACCTGCGCGTGCCCCGGGGCACCGCCGACCGGGTCGCGCGCAACTTCGACGCGGCGCGCCGCGAGTACGAGAAGATCGACACGTACGTCGTGCGCTTCGGCGAGCGGCTCGACGACATCGCCGCCCGCTACAAGATCGCGATGAAGGACCTGCGCAAGCTCAACGGCATCGAGGACAGCGCCGAGGTCCGCGCCGGCGTCGTGATGCTGGTCCCGCGCCGCACGCCCGCGGAGCTGCAAGCCGAGGCCGATCGCGAGACCGAGGAGACCATCGTCGCGGTCCCCGACAAGGACGCGAAGGTCGAGGGGCGCGAGCGGGTCTTCTACCGCGTGCGCGACGGCGACGGGCTGCCCGAGGTCGCGCGCTTCTTCAAGGTCAGCCTCGAGGACCTCGCGCGCTGGAACGCGATCGACCTCACGGTGAAGATCCAGCCAGGCATGATCCTGCAGCTCTTCATCGCCAGGGAGCTCGACCGCAGCAAGGTGCTGCTCGTCGCCGGGCCGAAGGTGCGCACGGTCACGATCGGCAGCCAGGAGTACTACGACACCCGCGCCATCGCCCGCGGCCGCAACCGCCTGGTGTACATCTGCCGCAAGGGCGACAACCTCGAGCGCATCGGCCGGCGGTTCGATCTCACCGTCGGCCAGATGGCGCGCATCAACCAGATGCCGCGCGGCACCGATCTCAAGCCCGGCCAGAAGATCATCGTCTACGCCCCGCAGAAGCATGCCGCCGCGCCCAAGGCGCAGGCGCGCAAGGCCCCGCCGAAGGGTCGCGAGCCCGCCCGCCACGTGACCCGCGCCGCGCCGAAGAAGCGGCGCTAGCCGCCCCGGTTGCTTCCACGCTCCGTCCACGATTACGCCGGCGCGGTAGCCGAACTGCGTCTCGGTCACGGAGGCCGACGGAGAACCGTTGACCCTCGCCGATCGGGTCCTTACACCTCTCGACGAGGGCAGCGGCAGAAGGAGAGGAGCCGGTGTACAGCAAGGCCAAGATCGGGGGCCACCCCATTCACCCGATGCTGATCGCCTTCCCCGTCGCGTTCTACACCGCGACCTTCGTGGCGTTCATCGTCTACGCGGCCGACCGCGGTATGTTCGCGTTCCACTTCGCGGTCACCAGCAACATCATCGGCGTCGTCATGGCCGCGGTCGCCGCCATCCCGGGCACCATCGACCTGTTCTTCGGCATCCCGGAGCGGGCCCGGGCGAAGCGCGACGGGCTGCTCCACGCGGGCTTCAACGTCTTCGCGCTCCTGCTCTTCCTCATCAACGCCATCGTCATGGGCCGGCAGTGGAACTGGGTGCGGCCCTACGCCGCGCTCCCGGTGGTGCTGAGCCTCTTCGGCCTGCTCTGCACGCTGGTGGCCGGCACGCTCGGCTGGACGCTGGTGCAGTCGCACCACGTCGGGGTGGTGCTCACCCCCGAGCAGGAGCGCCTCGAGCGCCTCGGCGAGGTGCGCGGTCCGACCGAGGTGCCGGTCACGTAGCGCGGGTGCCTACACACGGAGCGCGCGGGCGTGATCCACACTGATCGCTCACGCTCTCGGACCACCCTCGCGGGCACAGGCAGGGGCACGGGCACGGCCACGAGGGCGCTCGCCCGACGCCGGGCCCCCCCTCTCAGGTTCGGCGCTCCTGCCCGTGCCCCTGCCCGTGCCCCTGCCCGGCATTTTCCCCCTCGCCGGCGCAGCCGTCGGAACCACCGCCCGTGATCGCACCCGGAGCGCGCCTGCGCCTCGACGCCCGCGGACGCGTCTGCTACGCTGCTCGCTCATGAGCGAGCAACCGCCTTCGGGCCTGCCCGCGGGCCAGGGCTGGCCCGAGCCCGGGCCGGCCGCCGACCCGCCCGGCGCGCCGCCGCCCGGCGGCGCGTCGGCGCCTCTCGACGGGGCGTCGCCCCCGCACGCCGGCTACCCGTACCCGCCGGCGCAGGCGGCGTGGGGGTACGGCCCGGGCGGCGAGCCGGCCGGGTACCCGGCCTACCCGGGCGCCGCGATCCACATGCCGGGTTACGCGGCCCCGGCGCCGCCGCGGTCGAGCGCCGCCAAGGTCCTCGGCATCCTCGGCATCATCTTCGGCTCCCTCATCACCTTCGGCGGGGGCCTGCAGGTCGGCTGCATCGC
Source organism: Polyangia bacterium (assembly GCA_036504295.1). Taxonomy (GTDB): domain Bacteria; phylum Myxococcota_A; class Polyangia; order JACRCY01; family JACRCY01; genus DASXVK01. Next base: position 7,782 of record DASXVK010000724.1, on the reverse strand, counting down.
GCTGGTCTCCAGCCTCCAGGTCCCCGGCGCCAAGGGCCCCGAGCTCATGCGCCTCATGCAGCTCCAGATGGGGATCTGGGGCGCCATGGTCGTGATGTCGATCGCGCTCATCGTCATCGGCGTCGGCGTCACGCGCCACCGCGAGGTCGCGCGCAAGGCCATGCTCGCCTGGTCGGTCCTCGCCCTCGCGCTCATCGCCGGCCGCATGGCGACCCAGGCCTTCGTCATCGTGCCGCACTCGGCGCAGATCCAGCGCGAGGCCATGGAGCGCCAGGGCGGCCCGAACCCGAACACCGAGCAGGTGCTCAAGATCAGCCAGGCCTGGGCGATCTACGGCGACCTCCTGGTCTGGGCGCCCTATCCGATCCTGGCGCTGATCCTGCTGTCGCGCGCACGCGTTCGGGACTGCTGCAGCTGAGGGCCGCATGGGGCGGATCCTCGAGGTCCCGGACGACCTGGCGGGCGAACGGCTCGACCGGGTGCTCGCGGATCTGACGGGCGTCTCGCGCCGCGCGATCGTGCACCTCATCGGGAGCGGCCGCGTGGTCGTGAACGGCCGCCCCGGCATCAAGGGCCAGCTCGTCGCCGCCGGCGACCGGCTCGACGTCGCGGGCGAGCTGCCCACCCAGGAGGCGCTGCGCCCGGTGCCCGAGCCCGACCTCCCGATCCGCGTCGTCTACACCGACGGCGCCATCGTGGTGGTCGACAAACCAGCCGGCGTGCCCACGCACCCGCTCAAGGCGGGCGAGCGCGGCACCCTGGCCGGCGCGCTCGTGGCGCGCTTCCCGGGCTGCTCGTCGGCCAGCCTCGACCCGCGCGAGGCCGGCCTCGCCCACCGCCTCGACACCGACACGAGCGGGCTGCTCGTCGCGGGCCGCACGCGCACCGCGTGGGACCGGCTGCGCGCCGCGTTCCGCGCCGGCGACGTCGAGAAGGAGTACCTCGCGATCGTCGTCGGGGTGCCGCCCGAGCGCTTCACCGTCGACCTGCCGCTCGCGGGCGACCCCAAGGACCCGCGGAAGGTGATCGCCGCGGTCGGCGCCGCCCACCGCGGCCGCGCGCTGCCGGCCATCACCGAGGTGACGCGGGTGCGGAAGCTGCGCGGCTGCGCGCTCGTGCGCGTGCGCGCGCACACCGGCCGGCGCCACCAGATCCGCGTGCACCTCGCGCACATGGGCTACCCGCTGCTCGGCGACCGGCTCTACGGTACGGGCCGCCCCGCTCCGCTCGAGGTGCCCGGCCACCTGCTCCACGCCGAGCGGCTCACGATCCCGCACCCCTCGAGCGGCCAGCGCGTGACCTTCGAGGTCGAGCCCCCCGACGACTTCCAGCTGGTGCTCGAGGAGCTCGCCGGCGGCTGATTGCAGGCTGAGCGCCCCTACAGCTCGACGAGCCCGGTCTCGATGAGCAGGTAGAACGTGCGGTAGAAGTTCAGCAGCTCGGTCTCGCTCGCGAAGTACGCGACCCAGTCCTCGAGCCGGCGGCGGCCGTCGAGACGGTGGTAGAGCTCCCGCGGCCCCGGGCCGAGGCGGAAGACCTCGGGCGGGACCGGCGGGTTCGGCACCGCGCGCGGGCTCATGCCCCACAGCGGCCGGTAGCGGCTGCGCAGGAACGGCAGGCTGAGCGTGACGACGCCGGCGCCGATGATCTCGAACGCGTCGAGGCCGAGGGGGAACGCCTCGCGGGCGTTGGTCTTGCCCCGCTCGTAGCGGTAGCGGCCCTTCTGCCACGAGTAGATGTCGATGAGCTTGGAGCGCACCTGGCGCGTGAGGTGGCGGAACACCTCGAGCGGCCGCATCAGCCCGAGCCCGACGAGGGTGTCGCCGAGCTTGCCGCCGAAGCGCGGCATCATCGCCAGCGCCATCGACTGCTCGCCCGCGGAGATCACGTTCTGGCTGACGAGGTACTCGCCGAGCAGCTCGTGCGCCAGGTTCGAGGTGACGTACTCGGGCGCGCCGTTGACGAGGTACACCTCCTTGACGATCCCGCCGCACTCGAGCACGACCAGGCCCGCGTCGCGCGCCACGGCGAGCCGGCAGAAGAGCTTGACCGGCGTGGTGATCTCGAGGTCGCCGTACACCGGCGGCTCGACGGTGGACGCGGGCGCCGCGACGGGCGCCGGGGCCGGCGGCGGCAGACTCGGCTCGAGCACCTCCAGGCTGTCGCCGATCTCGATGAAGGCGCCGTCCTCGTCGGCGACGGTGCGCGGCGCCGCCTCCTCGGGCGCCTCGTGGATCGGGATCTCCTCGTCGATGTCGAGCTCGACCTCGTCGAGATCAGGCGGGCTGACCGGGGCCGGCGGGTGGGCGCGGCCGGGGGTCGTGACCGGCGTGAGCGACGCGCCGCCCAGGCGCTCGGCGGTCGGCGTGCCGACGTCGGAGTCGAGGGCCCACTTGATCGCGTCGTCGATGGTCTCGCCGCTCGCGGTGCGCGGCGGCGGCGTCGGCATGTCGTCGAGGCCGACGGGGGTCAGCGGCGCCTGGGCCATCTCCGCCGCGGGGTCGACGGCGAGCTGGTCCGCGACGGACATCGGCGAGGGGCCGACGCCGCTGCGCGGGGTCATCTGCGGCCACGGGCTACCGCGGCCGCGGGTGCCGCTCGGCGGCGCCTCGCGCCCGCGCTCGACCGGGGGCGGCGGCAGCGGCGGCGTGTCGGGCACCGGCGCGACCGGCGTGTCGGCGGTGGCCAGCCGCGCCGCCGCGAGCAGGGCCGCGTGCGCCTCCTGCGCGGCCCGGGTCGTGGGCCCGGCGATGGTGCCCTGCGGCACCGGCGGCGCGGCCGCCACCGCGCTGGGCGCGGCGGCGGAGTCGTAGAGGCTCGCGAGGAAGGCCGCCAGGTCCGAGGCGCTCACGCGCTGGCGCCGCATCAGCAGCCAGTCGAGCAGCCCGTCGCGCAGCTCGCCCGCGGTCTGGCAGCGGTCCGCGGCGAGCCGCGCGAGGGAGCGGACCACGAGCGCCCGCAGCTCCGGCTCGATGTCGCCGCCGTACTTGTCGAAGCGGTCGAGGCGCGCGTCGCGGACCATGAGCAGGACGTCGAGGTCGCCGGGCGCGACGAAGAGGCGCCGGCCCATCAGCATCTCGGCGAGCACGATGCCGACGGAGAAGATGTCGGACCGGCCGTCGAGATCGCCGCCGATGACCTGCTCCGGGGACATGTAGCCGTACTTGCCCTTGAGCGTGCCGGCCTGGGTCTTCGAGGTGCGCTCGGTGACGCGCGCGATGCCGAAATCGCCGAGCTTGACGTCGCCGCGCCGCGAGATGAAGACGTTCGAGGGCGAGATGTCGCGGTGCACGATGCCGAGCGGCTGCCCGGTGGCGCTCACCGCGCGGTGCGCGTAGTCGAGCGCGTCGAGGACCTCGGCGGCGATGTAGACGGCGAGGCGCGCGGGCAGCCGCACGCGCTTGTGGGCGCAGGCCCGCAGCAGGGCGAGGGCGTCGAGCCCGTCGACGTACTCCAGGGCGATGTAGAGCTGGCTTTCGACGTCGCCGAACTCGAACACCTGGACGATCTTCGGGTGGACGAGCTCGACGGTGAGCTTGGCCTCGGTGATGAACATGTCGAGGAAGCTCGGGTCGGCGGCGAGGTGCGGCAGGATGCGCTTGATGACCACGACCTTCTCGAAGCCGTGGGCGCCGCTGATCTTCGCCTTGAAGATCTCGGCCATGCCGCCGACCGCCAGGCGCTCGAGGAGCGTGTAGCGACCAAACGACGCAGGGAGAGTGGGGCCTTCAGCGGCCATGCAGCGCGCGATTATAGCATGCGTCGTCGCCGCCGGCGGCCGGCGCGCGACGGGTCGTGGAGGAGGGGCTACTGCCCCGGGCCCTTGCCGCCGCGACGACGGCGATGGCGGCCGGCGCCACCCCCGCCGAGCCCCGGCGCGCCGCCGGGCTGGGGGCCGCCGTTCTGCTCGAGGTTGCGGACGTACTCGATGAAGTTCGCGCGGTCGTCCATGATCCCGTGGTAGCGCGGGCCGAAGCCCGGGCGGCCCCGGTCGGCGTGGTTGCCGCCGCGCTGGCCGTCGGCGTCGCCGGCCGGGCCGGCGCGGCGCTGGCCGGAGCGCTGGCCGCCGCGGCGGCCGTCGAGCGCGCTCGCGAGCATCTCGCCCACGAGCTGCCCGAGGTCGATGCCCTCGGCGCGGGCCTGGTACGCCAGCTCACGGTGGAGGCTGCGCGACACCTTGGCCTGGAGCTCCCCCGAGAACTCCTCCTCGTCCACGGCGCGCGGCGGCTGGGCCCCCTGATCGCGCATGTTGCGGATCTGGGCGTCCATCTCCTCCTCGAGCTTGGCGAGCGCCTCGGCGCGGGTAGCGCCTTCGGCCTGGCAGTGCTCGAGCTCCGGGGTGCGGGCCGTGAAGACCTGCTTCTCGGGATCGTACTGCACGATGCTGCGATACTTCGCTTCGGGCATTACCGTCCTCTCACTGCAGAAGGGACCGTCTGGTCGAGGCCTCGGAGCTGGCCGGCGACGCGCAGACGCACCCGCCTCCTCCCGCCGGCAATTCGGCACTCATCGTGCCGGTCGGCAGGGGGGCGCGATCAGGTTCGGAACGAAGTCGGGTTCGGTTCACTCCCGGCGCCCGTCGCGGTGCGTGTTGCCGACGGGCCGTCGTGCTCCCAGGCCGCCGGTGGCGGCCGGAGGCCGGTCACTATCGATGATAAGTGTGCTGCGGCCCCCCCGCAACTGTCAAGCCCAAACGCCACCCGGATCGGGCCTGGCCGGGGCCCTGGCCGCCGGGGCGAACCAGATTTCTGCAGTCGACGGCGCGGGCCGGCGGCGGCACGCGCGCCCCGTTGTGGGCTGGATTACAGCAGTCATCGGTTGGCGAAAACCATTGACCCGACGTCGTCCTCTGGCATATTTTCGGTCTACCAACCCCCTTTCCGAGGTCGTCATGGCCCGCAAGCGCAAGAGCCGTCTCCTCCCCGCGATGCAGTCGTTCATGGAGGAGCTCGCCCGCGAAATCGGTACCCAGGTCACCGAGGCGCTCGCGGACCACGCGCGCCGCGCCGACGCGACCGTCGGCGAGCTGCGCGCCGAGATCCGTCGCCTCGAGAAGCGCCTCGATCGCGCGCCCGCGCTCCGCGGCGGCCGCCCGGCCCGGGACGTCCGGCGCTGCAAGGTGGAGGGCTGCTTCCAGCCGCACGTCGCCAAGGGTTACTGCAAGAACCACTACCAGCAGACGCGCTACCGCGACAAGAAGCAGGCCGAGGCGCGGGCGGCGGGCAAGCGCTACCAGACGCCCAAACCCGGCGAGAAGCGCCCGGGCCGCAAGCCGAAGGTGCCGCTGCCCACCTGAGCCCGGCCCTCCGGGCGCGGGGCCGCGGGCGCCCCGAATACCGACTCTCCCTTGCCACCGGCGCCGCGCGCCGCATAGAATAGGCCCCCGGCACCCCATGCACCGCTGGTCAACCGCGAAGACAGATATCGGCAGGAAGCGCCCCCACAACGAGGACAGCTACCTCGCGGACGACCGGCTCGGCCTGTACGTCGTCGCCGACGGCGTCGGCGGCCACGCCAAGGGCGAGGTGGCGAGCGCGGAGTCGGTCGAGCAGATCCACGGCTGGGTCAAGGCCGAGTATCAGGCGATCACGGCGTTCGCCCTGGCGCCGACCGATGAGGGGCTGGACGGCACGCGCCGCCTCCTCGAGAGCGCGGTGCAGCAGGCCTGCTACATGGTCTTCAGCATGGCCGAGCTGGACCCGACCCGCCGCGGCATGTCGACGACGATCTCGGCCCTCCTGCTCGTGGGCGAGATCGGCATCATCGCGCAGGTCGGCGACAGCCGCGTCTACCGGCTGCGCGAGGGCGAGGAAGTGGCCCAGCTCACCGAGGACCACACGCTCGTCAACTACAAGCTGAAGCACGGCCTCCTCACGCCCGAGGAGGCCGCCCGCGCGCCGGGCAAGAACGTGATCACGCGCGCCGTCGGCCACCGCGACTACGTGGAGGTCGACACCATCCACGTCGACGCGCTCCCCGGCGACCGCTTCCTCCTCTGCTCCGACGGGCTGCACGGCTACCTGAACGACAAGGAGATCGGCGCCTTCATGAGCAAGGAGCCGAAGACGGCGGTGACGGAGCTCGTCGACCTCGCGAACCATCGCGGCGGCCGCGACAACATCACGGTCGTGCTCGTCACCCTGACGTGAGATCGCCGTCGAGGATCGCGGCGAGCGCGGCGGGCACGGCGCCGACCGGGGCGGCGAGCGCGGCCAGGTCCGCGGAGCTGAAGGTGTCCCAGAAGAGCACCGGGCCGGGCGCGGCGGCGGCGCGCGCGATGAGCGCGGCCAGGGTCTTGCCGGTGTAGGTGGTCTCGAGGACCAGGCCGGCCGCGGCGGCGCGCGCGACCGCCGCGACGGCCGCGGCCGTCGGGGCGCCGTAGCCGGGGCCGAGCTGCTCGCCGGCGATCGTGAGGCGCGCGGGGTCGACCTCCGCCGGCCGCGCGCCGTGGCGGCGCAGCAGCGCGAGCGTGCGCCGCGCGAGGAGCAGCGTCGGCCACCGGCCGGCGAGGGCCGGGTGCACGACGCGCACGGCGACGACGCGGGTCGGGAGCGCGGTCTGCGCCAGCCCGGCGAGCAGGCCCGCCGCGGTGCCGCCGCTGCCGAGGGCCACGTAGAGCGCCGCCGGCGCGGGGCAGGTGCCGCCGCGGACCTGCTCCTCGAGCTCGAGCGCCGCGGCGACGTAGCCGAGCGTGCCGAGCGGCGACGAGCCGCCGGGCCCGATGACGACCGCGTCGCGGCCGAGGCGCCGCGCCAGGGCGAGCAGCGCCCCGGGGGCCTGCGCCCAGCCCGGCGCGGGCAGCAGCCGGGCGCCGAGGGCGAGGGCGGCGCGCAGGTTCGCGCGCGTGAGCGGCGTGAGCGGCTGGGGCACCAGCAGCGCCTCGCACGCGAGCCCGGCCGCCCGGGCGTGGAACGCGGTCGCGACCACGTGGTTCGAGCCGAGCCCGCCGACGGTGATCACGCGCCGCGCCCCGCGCTCCCGCGCCGCGGCGAGCAGCGGCTCGAGCTTGCGCACCTTGTTGCCGCCGTAGCCGGACGCCGCGAGGTCGTCGCGCTTGATCCACAGCTCGACGCCGAGCTCGCGGCCGAGGGCGCCGGCGGGCTCGACCGGGGTGGGGAAGCGGCCGAGCTCGAGCCAGGGGATCGCGCCGAGCCCCGGCAGCCGCCGCCGCAGCAGCGCGAGCGCGAAGGGCTCGATCACGCGGCACCCTGGGAAAGAGTTGAACAGGGAGGCGGGGAGACGGGGAGAGCGGAGGGATTTCTTGGGGGACGGATGGCGCCGGTTCGGGACGACCGCGGCCCACGCGAGCAGTCGCGCTCCAACCCTGACCGACTCCCCGTCTCCCCGCCTCCCTGTGATCCTGATCCCACCACGCGTCGTCCCGACCCGTTGCCGCGCTTGCCCACCGCGAGCTGCAGCATTAGTTTGACCGTCATGGCCGCGCCCGATGCGGATGATGCCATGGCGGGCGCGGGGGGGCGAGCGGGGCCGGTGGTGGCGGTGCGGCTCGACCAGCCGGAGAGCATGAACCTGCTCGGGCTGCTGCTCCGGTCGATCCTCGAGCGGCGTCTGACCGACCCGCGGGCGCGCCGCCGGGCGGCGCGGCTGCGCGGCGAGCTGGCGGTGCGCGCGGGGCGCATGCGGGTCACGGTGCGCTTCACCGGGGCCGCGATCGAGATCACGCGCGTCGCGGCGGCGCGCCCGCGGGCCCGGGTGGAGGGCTCGATGGCCGGGGTGCTCGCCGTCGCCCTCGGCCGCGGGATCGTCGGCCCGGTCGTGCGC
>DASXVK010000723.1:0-4088 GCA_036504295.1 Polyangia bacterium | reverse complement strand
GCAAGACGTTCCAGGGCAGCTCCACGTGCCCGCCGCGGCCCCACTCCCGCCAGGGCCGCTGCGAGTCGCTGAGCCCATCGAAGAAGCCGTAAGCGGCGCATGCCGACCGCGGCCGCGAGCCCCCCGACCGCCCCGCCCTCGGGCCACGTCATCGTGTGCGGCCTCGGCCGCGTGGGCTACCGCCTCGTCACGCTCCTCTGCCGCCTCGGCGAGCGGGTCGTCGTCGTGTCCGAGTCCGCGCGCGAGGACTGGCTGCGCCTGGCCCGGGACGCCGGCGCCACCGTGATCACCGGCGACGCGCGCAGCGCCGCCGTGCTCGAGGCGGCGGGCATCCGCACGGCCGCCGCCGTCATCGCGGCGACCAACCACGACGCCGTCAACATCGAGACGGCGCTCGACGCGCGCCAGCTCCGCGACGACCTCCCCGTCGTCATCCGGCTGTTCGATCGCGACCTCGCGGCGATGCTCGAGGAGCGCCTGGGCGTGCGGCGCGCGCTCGGCTCGTCCGCGCTCGCCGGGCCCAGCCTCGCCTTCGCCGCGCTCGGCGAGGAGGTCCTCGCCAGCTTCACGCTGGGCGCGCGCCCCTTCGTGGTCGGCCGCGTGCGGGTGACGGCGAGCTCACCGCTCTGCGGCCGCGCCGCCGCCGACGTCGAGCGGGAGCAGGAGGTCGTCGCCGTCGGCGCCGGCGCGGGCGTGCTGCGCCCCGGCGACGTCCTGACCGTCATCGGCGAGCAGGAGCGGTACGCCCGGCTCTGCGGCGTCCTCCCCGCCGGGGACCCGGCCGCGGCGCCCGCCGCGACCACGGCGCGCTCGGCGCCCCGCATGATCCGCGAGGCCTGGCAGAACGCGCCCGCCGGGCTGCGGGTCATGTTCCTCTCCCTGTGCGGGCTCATCGCGCTCTCGGTGCTGGTCTTCCGCTTCGGGCAGAAGCTGAGCTTCTCCGACGCGCTCTACTTCATCATCACCACCGTCACGACCACCGGCTACGGCGACATCACGCCGAAGGACGCCGGGCTCGGGCTCAAGCTCTACGCCTGCCTCGTCATGATCCTCGGCTCCGTGACGATGGCGATCCTCTACTCGTTCGCGACCGACTTCGTCGTCTCGGAGCGCTTCCGCAAGGTGCTGGGCCAGCCGCCCATCCCGGAGCGCGACCACACCGTCGTGGTCGGGGTCGGCAACCTCGGCTACCGCGTCATCGATCAGCTCGTCGCCTCCGGCCGCCAGGTGGTCGCGGTCGACCTGCGCGTCGAGGGCGCGCTGGCGGCGACGCTCAAGGCGCGCTGCCCGGTGATCACGGGCGACGGCCGCATGGCCGCGACGCTCGAGTCCGCCGGGGCCGCCAGCGCCGCGGCCATCGTCGCCGCCACCGGCGACGACGCCGTGAACCTCGCCGTCGGCCTCACGTGCCGGCGCCTCGCCCCCGGGGCGCGCGTCATCGTCCGCCTCTTCGACGCGGACTTCGCCCACAAGCTGCAGGCCGGCCACCTCGTCGACGTCGCGCTGTCGACGTCGCGCATCGCCGCCCCGACGTTCGTCGCCGCGGCGCTGTGCGAGGGCGTCGTGGGCGCCTGGGAGGACGACGCGGTGCTCCAGGTGCTCGCGGACGTCGCGGTGCCGCCCGCCTGGGTCGGCCTCACCGCGGCGGAGGTGCTGGCGCGCCACGGCGCCCGGGTGCTCCTCGCCCGCGCCGACGCGGCCGCGCGGCCGATCCCCGCCACCGCCGCCCCGCTGCGCGAGGGCAGCCGGATCCTCGTCGCGACCACGCGGCCGCTGCGGTGAGCCCTACGTCTTCTTGCCCTTCTCGGCGTCGAGCTGGCGCAGGCTGTCTTCGAGCTTCATGTGCCAGGGGGCTCCGGGCTGCGCCCGCTCGTAGTACAGCATCAGCTCCTGCGTGCGGATGTCGCCCCGGACCAGCTCCTTGAACTGGACCCGCGACTTCACGCGGCCCCGCAGGTTCGTCGAGTCGATCTCCGCGAAGACGATCTCGTGCCGCATGATGTCGAGCGCCTCGGGCTTCACCGCGAAGAGGCGCCAGATGAGGAAGGGGATGTCCACGGACGCCTGCTTCGCCGGCTCGTGGTAGCTGGCGGCGCGCTTGAAGTCCTTGAACTGGATGTCCTCGAGGAACGAGGTGGCGAGCCGGCGCAGCACTGCCCGCTGGCCGCCCAGCGGCAGGCCGAGCGTGGGGAACGCGCCGCCCGAGAGGTGGGCCGCGGCCAGGTACCCGCCGGCGAGCACGACGACGGCGACGACGGCGACGAGGATCTTCTTCATCAGTCCATCTCCCGGGGGGCGCGCAGCGCGAGCACGCACAGCGCGACGAGGAGCGCGCCGTAGAGGACGAGCACGCCGAGGTCGCCGCACACCGTCAGCCACTTCGGCTGCACCGCGGCCGCCTCGACGAACGCGCGGTAGCCCCAGCGCATCGGCATCACCTTCTCGGCGACGGCGACGGCGTCGCTGAAGTACTGGCGCGGGACGGCGATCTCGGAGAAGAGCACCTGCGGCAGCAGGAGCAGCGGCACGGCGCCGACGGCGCGCTCCTGGCGCGAGCTCACCGCGGAGACGCACAGGCCCAGGCCGACGCCGCACCAGGCGCAGAGGATGAGGGCGGCGCTCTGCACGAGGTAGGGCCCCTTGAGCGCGAGCCGCCAGTGGACGGCGCCCTGCAGCAGCAGGGCCTGGATGGCGCCCACGGTGAAGAGCACCTGGACCTTCGACAGCACCACCGCGGCCGCGCCGACCCCGAGGAGCCGCTCGCGCTCGATGATGGGGCGCTCCTTCACGATCTCGCGGCAGGAACCGATGCAGCCGAACCACACCGCGGCGAGGCAGAGGACGAAGTAGAGCGAGGGGGTGTCGGTCTCGATCGACCCCCAGACGAGGGTGCAGAGCCAGCCGATGAGCGGCGCCTGGCCGACGAGGAAGACGAGGGTCCAGAGGTCGCCGAGGGTGCAGGCGCGGTAGCGCGCCGCGAGGACGCGCCGCTGGTGGGCGCGCAGGCGGCCAGGGGCGAGCGGAGCGGCCGCGACGGCCGCGGCGGCGGGGGCCGCGGCGCTCACGGCCCCGGCCCGAGCGCGGGCGCCGGCCGCGCGGCGAAGCTCCGCGCGAGCGCGTGGCGCGCGTAGGCCTCGTGCCACTCCGCCCCGCGGCGCTGGGCGAGCGCCGGGAAGATCGCGGCGTAGCGGTCCACGCCGAAGTAGCCCGGCGCGTCCCGCGGCGGCCCGAAGTACGCGACGTGGCCCTGGACGAGCACGAGCAGGGCCTGGCACCGGTCGAGGCTCTCCATCGCGTGCGTCGCGACGAGCACGACGCGGCCCTGGGCGGCGACCGTGCCGAAGAGCGCCATGAGCTGGGCCTCGAGGCCCGGGTCGAGGCCGCTCGTCGGCTCGTCGAGGATGAGGAGCCCCGGGCTCGCGAGCAGCTCGAGGGCGACCGAGACGCGCTTCTGCTGGCCGCCGGAGAGCCGGGCGATGCGCACGTCCCGCCGCTCCATCAGGCCCACGTCGGCGAGCGCGTGCAGGATGCGGCGCCGGCGCTCGCCGGCGGGCACGCCGGGCAGGCGGAGGTCCGCCGCGTACGCGAGCGCCCGCTCCACCCGCAGCGTCGTGTGCAGCGCGTCGCGCTGGGGCACGTACCCCACGGGCCCGCCGCGGCCCTGGGGCGCGCCGCCGAGGCGCACCTCGCCGGCCGCCGGCGTCCGCAGCCCGAGCAGCACCTTCAGCAGCGTGCTCTTGCCCGCGCCCGAGGGCCCGACCAGCGCGCACAGCTCGCCCGGGTGCAGGGTGAAGTCCACGCCCGTGAGCAGCGGGACGGCGCCGGCCTTCACGCTCACCCGGCGCACCGCGAGCGGCCCGGACGCGGCGCTCGGGCGTGAGGCGGCGGCAGGCGCGGCGACGGGCGGCACGGGGCCATTGTAGCGCCGTGCCCGACGCGGGGAAATTCGTGGTACAAGGACCCGCGTCAGTCATTCGCGTGAGTGCTGGCGGGCTTTGCCTGCCAGCACTCTGCGCGGGGAAGGTCCAAAGGGACCCTCCGCGGGTCCCTTTTCTCGACAGGAGCGAGCCAGACATGCCGGCGACACG
>DASXVK010000722.1:0-6825 GCA_036504295.1 Polyangia bacterium | reverse complement strand
CGGCGCGCCGGAGCTCGGGGCGCCGTTCGGCCCGGGGGCCGCGCCGACCGCCGCGCCGACCGTCGTGCCGGTCGCCGCGCCGGCCGCGCAGCCCCCGTCGGCGCAGCCGGCGACCTGCCCGCGCTGCGCCGCCCAGGCCCTGCCGCTGTGCGATCGGTGCAGCGCGATGATGCTGCCGGCGGGCGGCGGGCTCTACTACTGCCCGCACTGCGGCACCGTCGGCGCGCCGCTGTGCCCGTACTGCAACGCGCGGATGAGCGACGCCGCGGCGCCCGCCCCCGGTGCGCTCGCGGCCGCGGCCCCCGCCGCGCTCGCGGCCGCGCCGCGCCCCAGCGGGTCGGCGGGCGGGCAGTTCCTCTGCCCGCGCTGCGCCACGACGGGCCTGCCGAACTGGAGCGCGGCCGGGACGCCGACCTGCCCGAGCTGCGGCGGGACGATGAGCCTGCGCGGCGTGGGCCCGTAGCGAGGCCGAGCATGAGGAGCGTGACGCCATGACGCTCGCGCGGATCTTCTTCGTGATGGCCGCGACCGCGGCGATGGTGGTCTTCGGCGCGCAGAACTGGGACAACGTGCCGATCCAGCTCATCTTCGGGCCGCCCGCGAAGGTCCGGCTCGTCTTCCTGCTGCTCATGGCCGCCGGCGCGGGGTACGTGGCCGCGCTCGTCCGCGGCTTCACGCGCGAGCTGCGCCTGCGCGGCGAGGTCCGGCAGCTCCGGCGGCAGCTCCGGCAGGCCGTCGCGCCGCGCGCGATCGCGGCGGCGCCCGGCGACGATGAGCTCGACGAGCTCGGGCCCGCCGGCGAGGCGGGGTGACCCGTGGACCAGTGTCACGACTGCGAGCTCCGGGGCTACAGCCGCGAGCTGTGCCTCATGCACCTGCGCCACTGCCGCAACCACCCCGACGCGCCGGCGACCTCGCCGGCGACCCGCATCGGCGCCCGCACCGCCGGCGGCGTGGCGCTCGGCGTGAGCGCCGCGCTCATCGTGGCCACCGCCGCCTCGTTCGTCGGCGGCCCGACGCTGTTCTACGCCGTCATGCTGAAGCTCGTCGCGGGGGGTGGTCTCGTCGGCGGCGGCTGGGGCCTCGCGCGGGGGCTCGCCGCGGAGCGGGAGCGCCGGCCGGCGGCGGCGCCGCTCCGCCCGCAGCGGCGACGGCCGCTCGCCCGAAGGAGGTCCGCATGATCCCGCGCAGCCCCCGATCGACCGGGGCGTAACGGCGTGTTCTACGAGATCACGTCCGCGTGCGCCGGCTGTGCGATGTGCGCGAAGCGCTGCCCGGCGGACGCCATCACCGGTGAGCGCCGGGCGCAGCACCACATCGATCCGTCGCGCTGCAAGGAGTGCGGCACCTGCTGGCGCATGTGCCCGCGGAGCGCGGTCCTCGATCCCGCGGGGCGGCGCCGGCCGGGCAAGCCGCAGAGAGAGATGCCCCGGGCCGTCATCGACCCCGCGGGCTGCGCCGGCTGCTGCAACTGCCTGCTCAACTGCCCCTTCGACGCGATCGGGTTCAAGCGCCGGCGGTTCGGCCGCCTCCTCGGCCTGGGCCGCTGCTTCGTCGACCCGGCGCTCTGCCGCGGCTGCACCGCCTGCGTCAGCACCTGCCCGACGGGCGCCGCGGGCGTGACCGCGGAGCCCGGGGCGGCGGCCCCCGCCGCCGCGGAGGCGGCCCCCGCGGCCCCGCCGGGCACGGCCGCCAAGACGCGGAGGCGCGCCGGATGATCGAGGTGCTGGGCCTCGTCGCCTTCGGCTTCGCTGTGGGCTTCTACGGCACCCTCGTCGGCATCGGCGGCGGCCCGCTGATCATCCCGATGCTCGTCATGTTCTACGATCTCTCGCCGGCGACGACCGTCGCGACGTCGCTCTCGGTCGTCTTCCTCAACGCGTGCAGCGGATCGTGCGCCTACTACCAGCAGCGCCGGATCGATCTCGTCTCCGGCACGCTCTTCGGTGTCGCGGCCATCCCGTCCTCCATCGCGGCGTACTTCCTCCTGGCCCAGGTGAGCCACGACGGCTTCAACCGCCTCTTCGGCGTCTTCCTGCTGGGCCTGGCGGGCTACGTCCTCTGCGGCCCGCCGCCGCCGCAGGAGGGCGGGTTCGCCGAGGGCCGCGCCAACGGCGTGCTCGGCCCGCTGAGCCCGCGCCGCCTCGTCGACGTCGAGGGGAACGTCTACCTCTACGGCATCGACGAGCGGCTGGGCAAGCTCGTCAACCTGGCGTTCGGCGCCGGCACCACCGTGCTCGGCATCGGCGGCGGCATCCTGCAGGTGCCGCTGCTCGTCTACGGTCTGAAGATGCCGGTGCACGTCGCGACGGCCACGGCCCACTACATCACCGGCATCAACACCGCGTTCACGTTGATCCCGCTCCTGTACTACGGGCACGTCGATCCCCGGCTCACGCTCTGCCTCGGCTGCGGCGTCGTCTTCGGGGCGCGGGTCGGGGCCCGCTTCTCGCGGCGTTTCAGTGGCCGCACGCTGCTGAAGCTGCTCACGTTCGTGTTCGTCCTGGCCGGAATCCGCATGCTGACCTCCAGATGATCACGAGCGCCCCGTAGGCCAGGCCTTGCGGCCCGGGCGCGTCCCGTGTAACGTGATTCCCACAGTGCATCGGCGGATCCGGACCGGGGCGCGGTCTCTTTTAGGTATGTAGAATCGGTTAGGCGGGGGGAGTCATGGAACCTGCATGGAGCACGGGTGCCCTCCGAGCCTGACGGCCAGGCCAGCGAACAGCGCCGACGGCGAGGATGAGGACGGGGGTGATGCGGCGCCAGGGGGCGGGCGGCCACCCGCGGCGCGCGTCGATCCGGCGGCGACCCCGTGGCTGCGGCTGGTCGAGCGCGTGCGCCGGCTGACCGGCTGCGCCGCCGCGCGCGTGTGTCTCACCGCGGATCAGGTGCAGGCGCGGCGCGGCTTCGGCGCGCGGTTCGCCCCCGTCCGCTGCCTCGCGCGCGCCGCGTGCGCCTGGATCCCCGCTGCGTCCGGCCGGCGCTCGGGCGTGGTCCGCGGCGAGCGCGGCGGGTACGCGACCGGGGGCCTCGCGCGGACGCTGGCGGCGGCGCCGGCGCGGCGCGGCGCCTGCGATCTCTGCCGTCAGGGCCGCTTCGAGTCGGTCGCCGTCGTGCCCGTCCGTCTGGGCCGCCGCACCCTGGGCCTGGTGCACGTCGCCGATCGCGCCGCCGGCCGGCTCGGCCGGGAGCAGCTCGGGCGTCTCGAGGGCTTCGCCGACGCGCTCGGCGAGATGATCGGCGCCGCCCTGCCGGCGCCCGCGCCGCGAGTCGCCGCCGGGCTCGACGGCGTGCTCGTCGTCGACGTGCGCCGCGGCCGCGTCGTGCACGTCAACGACACGGCCTGCGAGCTGCTGCGATACTCGCGCGCGGAGCTCCTCGCGATGCCGCTCGCGCGGGCGCCGTGGGCGCCGGCGCTCGGCGACCTCAAGGCGCAGCTCCGGCGCGTGGAGGACGAGGAGCCGCGCTCGGAGCCGGTCGCCCTGCGGCGCAAGGACGGCGTCGTCATCACGGCCGACGCGCTGGCCGTCTCCCTGCGCGCCGCCGGCCGCCCGTACCTGGGCGTCTTCGTCCGCGAGGTGGGGGCCCCGCCCGACCCGCTCGACGTCGTCACGCTGGTCTCGTCGGCGCAGGAGCGGGAGCGGGCCCGGGTCGCCTCCGCCCTGCACGACGGCGTGATGCAGACCCTGGCGCTCGCGCGGCTGCGCCTCGACACCGTGCGGCTCGCGGCCCGCGCCGACGCGCCGCTCCGGCGCGACCTCGAAGAGCTCGACGAGATCTTCGCGCGCAGCGTCCGGGAGGTGCGCGTCCGGGTCCTGGCCCTCGCTCCGCCGCCGACCCAGACCACGCTCGCGGCCGGGGTCGCCGCCGCCGTGCGCTGGTTTCGCCACGCCGGCGCGCGCGCGATCGTGCTACGCGACGACGGCCGCACCAAGCTGCTCGAGCCCGCGGCGTGCGAGGCGCTGGTGCGGGCGGCGCACGAGCTGCTCGCGAACGCCGTGCGGCACGCCCACGCGCACCGCACGACGATCACGCTGTCGCGCTCCGGCCGGACGGTGCGCGTGCACGTGGAGGACGATGGCATCGGCTTCGACCCGGGCGCCCTCCGCCACGGCCGCACGCCACGCGGTGGCGCGTCGGGGTACGGCCTCGCGTCGGTGTGCGCCGATCTGGCGGCCGTCGGGGCCACGTTGGTCGTCGACTCGGCGCCGGGCCGCGGCACGCGCGCGACCGTGACCGTCCGTCCGGCAGGCGGCAGGCGCGATGGAGGCGCACGGCGGTGACGGTCCGGGTCCTGCTGGTCGATGATCATCGCATCCTGCGCGAGGGGCTGCGGGCGCTGCTCGAGCGCGCTCCGGAGGTCACGGTCGTCGGCGAGGCCGCCGACGGTCGCACCGCGCTCCAGCTGGCGGGCGAGCTCGTGCCGGACGTGGTCATCATGGACATCGGCTTGCCCGACATGGGCGGCGCCGACGTGACCCGCAAGATCCTCGTGATCTGCCCGACGGTCGGGGTGGTGGCGCTGTCGATGCACGCCGAGCCGCGGTACGTGGCCGAGATGCTGCAAGCGGGCGCGCTCGGGTACGTCCTGAAGGACGCCGCCTCGGACGAGCTGGTCCGCGCCATCGCCAGCGTCGCGCGGCGCCGGGTCTTCCTGGGCAGCGGCATCGCCGACGTCCTCGTCGGCGACTACCTCCAGCTGCGCCTGCTCGGCAGCGCGGCCCCCGGCGTCGCCCTGACGCGCCGCGAGCGCGAGGTGCTGCAGCAGCTCGCCGACGGCAAGACGACGAAGGAGATCGCGGCCGCGCTGAACGTGAGCACGAAGACGGTGGAGACGTTCCGCCGCCTGCTCATGGAGAAGCTGCAGCTCGACTCGATCGCGGCCTTGACGAAGTACGCGATCCGGATCGGCCTCTCCTCCCTCGGCTGACCGCGGCCGCCGCCTCGTTGCAGACCGACCGGCGGGCGCGTTGCCGGCGCGCCGCACTCAGTCCCTGCCTGAGTCGCTCCCAGGAATTGCGATCCCGGCTCTCGTCCTTATTCCGATTGGCCGGGCCCCGGCGGTCGTAGATGCTGACATGGGACGGTCAGGGCCGGGCAGAAACGGCGATCCAAAGAGGAGCGCGCGCGGCATGGACGACACGTGGGTGGTGGTCGCGCATCGCGACCCGGAGCACCTCACGCTGCTCCGCGAGCTGCTCGCCGCCCGCCACGAGGTCCGTCCGTGCGGCGCGCCCGCCGACCTCGAGGCCGTCCTCGGCGCCGGCGGCGTCGCCGTCGTCGTCGTCGAGCTGGGGTTCGTGGACGGCCCGCCCACCGAGCTGCTCGACCGGGTGCACCGCGTGGCGCCCGGCGCCGACGTCATCGTCCTCTGTGGCCTCGAGCGGATCGCCGAGGCCGTCTCGGCCATGCGCGCCGGCGCCGCGGATTTCATGCTCCGTGGCCACGAGGCCGCCGAGCTCGACGAGCGCGTCGAGCGCATCCTGCGCCGCGTCCGCCTCAGCGGGCCCGCGCCGGCCCCGCCCGACGCGCCCGCCGCCGACGTCGTCTGGGGCCGCAGCCCGCGCGTGCGCGAGGTGTGCGACCTCGTGCGCCGGGTCGCGCCGCTGCCGGTGCCGGTGCTCATCCTCGGCGAGACCGGCGCGGGCAAGGAGGTCTTCGCCCGCCTCATCCACGCCCAGAGTCGCCGGGCCGCCGGTCCGTTCGTCGCCGTGAACCTCGCCGCGATCCCCTCGGAGCTGGTCGAGAGCACGCTCTTCGGCCACGAGCGGGGCGCCTTCACCGGCGCCGTCGCGAAGCACATGGGCAAGCTGGCCCAGGCCCACGGCGGCACGCTCTTCCTCGACGAGGTGGGGGAGATGCGCGTGGACCTGCAGGCCAAGCTGCTGCGCGCGCTGCAGGAGAAGGCGTACGAGCCGGTCGGCGGCCGCGAGCCCGTGCCGAGCGACGTACGGCTGATCTCGGCCACCAACGCCGACCTCGTCGGCGCGGTCGCCCAGGGCGCCTTCCGCAAGGACCTCTTCTACCGCATCAACGTCATCTCGTTCCGCCTACCCGCCCTGCGCGACCGGGCCGAGGATATCCCCGACCTGCTGAGCCACTTCGTGCGGCGCTACAGCGCGGCCTTCGAGAAGCCGCTGCGCAGCATCTCGCCTGCCGCCGTCGAGGCGCTGGTCACCTACAAGTGGCCGGGCAACATCCGCGAGCTGGAGAACAAGGTCCAGCGCGCCGTCGCCCTCAGCGAAGGGCCGCAGCTCGATCTCACCGACTTCTTCGATCTCGAGATGCTCGACACCCAGGGCTTCGTACGCGAGGCCGCCAAGGCGCCCGGCACGCTCGAGGAGGTCGAGGAGGCCTACATCCGCGAGGTGCTGCGCCACACGGGCGGGCATCAGGGCGACGCCGCGACGGTGCTCGGCATCGACCGCAAGACCCTGTACAACAAGCTGCTGCGCTACGGCCTCCTCGCGCCCCGCGCGCCCGCGAAGCGCGCGTCGTGACGCGGGCCGCGGCTCAGAGGTCGTCGGTCACCTGGCCCGCGTAGCCGCGGCGGAAGGCGCCGCCGATCGCGCCCGCCGCCGTCTTCGCGCTCGCCTCGATGTCCTCGAGCAGCTCGGGCCGCGTGCGCTTGAGCACCTCGACCGCGAGGGCGCCGAGGAACACACCGATGAAGACTCCGCCCAGGATCTTCCACATGACGCGTTTCCTTTCCGCTGGTTTCTCGTCGCAGGGGTTCTGGGACCTAGACGTAGACGTCGACGTGGTCGTGGACTTTGACGTGGACCTGGACCTGAACGTGGTCGCCCCACGTTGACGCCGGCG
>DASXVK010000721.1:0-10544 GCA_036504295.1 Polyangia bacterium | reverse complement strand
CCGGGGCGATCGGTGGCCGGATCGCTGGCCACCGCGGTGGTCTCATCGTCGGGCGGATCGTCCGGCCCCCGCATCACGGGCTCCGGGATCCGTGGCGCCGCTCGCGCCGCGCCGGCCGCACGGCCGCGGCGCGGGCGCCGCGCCGGGGCCGGCTCACGGCCGCGGGTTCGGCGCCGGCCGCCACGGGCGCGCTCGCGCTCGCGGGCGCGGCGATGGGCGCGGGCGCGGCGGGGGCGAGCGCGGGGGCGGCCGCGAGCGGCGCGGCCGCCGCGGGCGCGACCACGGTGGGCGGCGGCGCCAGCGCGGGCGGCGCGGCCTCGACGCGCGGCGCGGTCGTCGTCGCGAGCCCCGCCGGGTCGGCGGCCGCGCCGGTGCGCCACGCGTGCCGCTCCCACAGCCGCACCCCGACGAGCCCGGCGGCGAGGGCCGCGACCGCGGCCGCGACCACGCCGGCGCGCACCACCCGGCGGCGGCGCGGCGCGCCCGTCGCGGGCAGCGGCCGCGTGACCATCTCGGCCGAGAAGAGCGCCGCCGGGACCGCGTCGTCGTCGGCGGGGGTCGCGGCCAGCCCCGGCCCGGCCGCCGGCGGGGTGCGCGTGACGAGCTCCAGCCCCGCGGTGTCGAGCGCTGGCACGGCTTCGCCCTCACCGGGGAAGAGCGCGCGCATGAGCGCCGCCAGGCCGAGCGGCGACGGGCCGAGCTTGCGGGCGCAGGCGCAGCGCTCGAGCGCGCCCTGGAGCTCGCCGGCGGTGGCGTAGCGCCGCGCCGGGTCCGGCGCGAGGGCGCGCTGGACGATGGACTCGAGCTCGCGCGGGTAGCCGCGCCGCCGCCGCGATGGCCGCGGCACCTCGGCGGTGACGATCCCGTGCAGCACCTCGTACTCGCTCGTGCCCTCGAAGAGCCGCGTCCCGGTGGTGAGCTCGTAGAGCAGGATCCCGAGCGAGAAGACGTCGCTGCGCCGGTCGAGCCGCCGCCCCCGCACCTGCTCGGGGGACATGTAGGCGGTCGTGCCCCGCGTGAGGCCGGTGCGCGTCCGGCTGCTCCGCAGCGCGGTCTTCGCGATGCCGAAGTCGGTGACCTTGACGCACCCGTCGTAGGTGACGAGGAGGTTCGCCGGCGTGACGTCACGGTGCACGATGCCGAGCGGCCGGCCGGCGGTGCCCCGGCGCTCGTGGGCGTAGTGCAGCCCGGCGGCGGCCGCGATCACGACGTGCAGCGCACACTCGAGCGGCATCACGCGGCCCGCCTGGCTGCAGGCGTCCTGCACCGCGCGCAGGTTGCGCGCGGCGACGTACTCGAGGACCATGAACGGGACCTCGCCGTCGCGGCCGACGTCGAGGACCTGCACGACGTTGGGGTGATGGAGCAGCGCGCCGAGCCGCGCCTCGTCGAGGAACATGCGGACGAACCCCTCGTGCTCCGCGAGCGTGGGCAGCAGCCGCTTGAGCACGACCAGACGGGCGAAGCCGTCGAGCCCGCTCATCTCCGCCAGGTACACCTCGGCCATCCCCCCCACCGCCAGGCGGCCCGCGACCCGGTAGCGGCCCACGGTCGCGCCGGACGCGACGCCCTGCCGCAGTCCTCCTTCGACCATCGCGGGAAGTCTGACCGGGGAGCGCGGGTGCGGCAACTCCGACGGTGATGCCCAAGAAGGACGGAAAGAATCGAACCGCCAAGACGCCAAGGCAGGGAAGCTCCACCGTCGCCTTGGCGGCTTGGCGGTTCAAATTCCGGGTAGGGAAGCCGGCGGCGCGCGGCCGCTGCCTGGGGACCGCGCGCCGCCGGGGAGGGGCTCAGGGGAGGTGGATGCGGAAGCCGGAGTTGTGGCAGGAGTTGCAGGCGCCGCTGCTCGGCTGCGACGACATCGCGGCCGAGTCGGGGCACTTGCTCGCCTGGACCTTCAGCGGGAAGGACAGCGACGTCGACGTGTAGAAGTTGCCGTTCGACGCGGTGACGAGGTCGACGACCTTGCCCTTGCTGTCGGTCACGCGGATCGTCGCGCTGGCGATGGCGCTGGACGAGGACGCCCCGGTGTAGAGCGTGCCGGCGACGGTCCACGCGAACGAGCTCGCCGAGCCGCCGGACTTGTGGCAGCCCATGCAGTCGTTGCCCGCGTTGTGCTGGCCGTTCGGCAGCGTGGTCGCCGCCGGGATGCAGCTCGTGCAGGCGCCGCAGTCGGCGGCGCAGGAGGTGCAGGTCTCGCTGCCGTTGCAGGTGCCGTCGCCGCACCGGGGCGGGCAGACGCCGCAGTCGGCCGGGCACGAGGAGCAGGTCTCGGTGCCGTTGCAGGTGCCATCGCCGCAGGCGGGCGGGCAGGCGCCGCAGTCGGCCGCGCACGAGTCGCAGGTCTCGTCGGCGTCGCAGGTGCCGTTGCCGCAGCCCGTGGGACACGCGCCGCAGTCGGCGGGACAGGAGGAGCAGGTCTCGGCGCCGCTACACAGCCCGTCGCCGCACGTCTCGGCCGGCGTCACCGACATGGTCGCGCGCGCCATGAGGACGTTGTGATGGTCGCGCTGCTGGTAGGCGCTGAAGCGGTAGAGGCCCGGGCCGTTCGTCGTCAGGCTGAGGCTCATCGTCCCGTCGCTGGCCGCGACCGTCGTGTAGACCGAGCCCGACGTGGGGTCCGCGGCCTTGATGGTGATCTTCTTGCCCGCGCGGAAGCCACGGCCGCTCAGGGTGTAGGGCGCGCCGCCGGCGAGGGCGACCGCGGGATCGGTCGTCATGGTCGCGGCGAGGCGACGCTCGACGTCCGCGCGCTCGAAGCTCTGATCGACGCTCGTCGTGAGGCCGGGCTCGATCTCGCCCGTGCAGCCGATGCCGGCCGATACGATCAGCAGGCTGACGACCCACGCCCAGCGCGCCCTGTTATCCACCCGGTCTCCGCGTCCACGCTGACAGTTCATTCGGTCTCCTCCTTGGGGTTGACGGCGCGCAAAAAAGCAAGCCGCGTGCCACCCGCGTCCCCGAGGAGCGCGCCGGCGGGAGGGCCAGCGCGCTGCGCCACCGTGGCGCAGCGCGTGCCAGGCCGGCACGATCCTGGCGCAACCGCCGGCGACGGGCGCAGCGTGGGTCCGCACTGGCCCCGCGCCCCCACTCGGGTCATGCTTTGGGGCCGGCCGCGGATGCCGGCCCGATGGAGGAGAGAACGAGTCGATGGCGGATCCCGAGCAGACCCTGGGCGAGCAGCACCCTGAACCCCGTGCCGAGTCGCGCCGCGACGATCCGGAGGCCTCGCCGGAGCTCCGGCTGGTGGCGCGCGTGCGCGAGGTGTACCGGCTCGCGGCGAAGTACTACGGCGCCTGCCTCGCGCGCGCCGGCGCCGGGGCGGCGGCCCGCGACTACGTCGAGCGACTGGGCATCACGCCGCCGATCGCCGAGCGCTTCCAGCTCGGGTACGCGCCGGCGACCGGCGACGCGCTGCTGCGCTTCCTCGAGTGGGAGGGCGTCCCCGAGGCGCTCGCCGAGCAGCTCGGGCTCATCGCCCGCGGCGGGCGCGGCACCTTCGGGCCGTACGACCGCCTGCAGGACTGCCTCGTCCTCCCCCTGCCGGAGGCCGGCGCGGCGCAGGGCCTCGGCGGCTGGACCCTCGACGAGGCGTCCGGCCCGCAGCACGTCGTGCGCGGCCGCTGCGACGGCGCGCCGCTGTGGGCGGACGGCGATCACCTCTTCGGGCTGATGCAGGCCGAGGAGTCGATGGTGAGCCGCGAGGGCGCGGTCCTCGTCGCCGATCCCCTGGACGTCCTCGTGCTCCACTCGCTGGAGGTGACGGAGGCGGTGGCGCCCGCGGGCGGGGCGGAGCTGTCGCCGCGCCAGGCCGACATCCTCGCCCAGGGCGTCGGCCGCGGCCACGTCGTCGTGCTCGACGCGGGCGAGACGGGCGCCGCGCTGCGGCTGAGCGCCCTGCGCGCCCTCGGCCCGCGCCTGACGCGCGTCGTGACCATCCCCGGCGGCCGCTCGCTCGCCGCCTGGGCCCGCGTCGCCGGCCGCGAGGCGCTCGTGGATCTGATCCACGGTGACGCGAACCCGGACGAGGCGGCCGCGCCCGCGCCCCCGCCCGCCCCGCGGTTCGACCCCAACTGACGCGCCCCTGAGTCCGGCCGGGTGACGCTTTCCCGCGTCGGGCAGACGCTCTGAGCCGCACCCCCGCATCCAACGCGCGGGTCGCCGCAGACGGCGGCGACCGAGGAGCAACGGATGCGGAAAACTGTGACAGTGGCGGTCGCGCTCGTCGTCGCGGCGGCCGCCGCCTCGCTCGCCGTCGCGGCCGATCACGCCGACGGCACGCCGGCGGCGCTCAACCAACCCGACCCCTCGTCGGACATCACCGATCTCTTCGCGTGGATGACGCCCGACGCGGCGCGCCTCAACCTCATCATGGACGTGTCGCCGGGCGCGACCGCCGGCACGCAGTTCTCCGACGCGGTGAAGTACGTGTTCTTCCTCGGCAGCCGCCCCGGCTTCGGCGATCCGGTCGCGAACCGCGTCCAGATCATCGCGACCTTCGACGCGAAGCAGGTGATCCAGCTCTGGGTGCGCGACGCCGGCACCGGCACGGTCCTCGACTACGTCACCGGCGACGCCTCGAAGACGAGCGGCCTCACGAGCCGCAGCGGCAAGGTCAAGGTCTTCGCCGGGCTGCGCGACGACCCGTTCTTCTTCAACCTCGCCGGCTTCAAGAACGCCGCCCGCGCGGTGGCGCGCGTCACGGCGCCCGCGACCGACGCGGCCGGGTGCCCCACGGTCGGGGCGGCCGCCGTGGCCGCCGTCACCACGCTGCTGCAGAAGGACTGCACCGGGACCGGCGCGCCCGTCGACACGTTCGCCGCGCCCACCCCGGGCAGCAACGCCAAGTGCCCGAGCACCAACCCCAACCAGCCGCTCACCGGGAACATCCTCGCCATCGTGGTCCAGCTCGACAAGACCCTGGTCACGCAGGGCGGGCCGAGCCTGGTGTTCTGGGGCTCGACCAACAAGTGAGGACGGTCATGAAGCACGCCAGCGCCATCCTCACCCTGGTCGCCCTCCTCGTGCACGCGGGGTGCGACGACTCGAACCACAAGGCCACGCCCGGTGGCGGCGGCGGGCGCGACGGCGGCCTCGCGGACGCCCGGCCGGCGGGCGACGGCGGCCTGCCCGACGGCGGCCTCGCGTTCCCGCCGGCGCCCGCGCTCGGCGCCCAGATCGACCGGATGGGGCGGCCGGCCATCAACACCGCGCTCACCGACCCGTTCTGGGACGACGGCACGCGCACCCTCGACAGCCACGAGAAGGTTCAGGACGCCTACAACACGGTCAGCGATCCCGCCCTGTTCGTCACCACCTTCAAGGCGCAGTTCGCGAAGATCCTGGCGATCTACGACGCGCTCGACGGGGTGTGCGGCAACCAGCTCCTCTACAACGGCAGGCTGGCGGGCGGCGGCGCCCCCGCGGCCGGCGCCTACGACACCTTCGCCGGCGTGCTCGCCGACGACCGGCTCACGATCAACACCGCCGCGGGCACCTGTACGACCTACCTCGGCGTCGAGGCCGACGCCACCGGCCTCGCGCGCAACAGCGACTGCGGCGGCCGCACGCCGACGGAGAACGTGATCGACGAGACCTACGCGCTGCTCGCCGCGGGCCAGACGAGCGTGCCGGGCCTCACGAACGGGATCACGAGCGATCCGGATGGCCACGCGAGCGACGTCGTCTTCCCCTTCCTCGGCCCGCCGAACGGGGTCGCCGGCCCGGACGGCGGCACCCCGCCGCCCGACGGCGGCACGCCGCCCGACGCGGCCACGCCGCCGCCCGACGCGGCGGCCCGCACCTGCCCCGGCGGCGGGGCCCCGGTCGCGACGATCGCCGTCACGGTGGCCGACTTCCACTTCACGCCGCCCTGCATCACGGTCGCGGCGGGCGCGACCGTGACGTGGACGAACACCGGCATGCCCATCCACACGGTGACGAGCGACGCCGGCGCGCCGGTGACCTTCAACAGCGGCGCGCTGGGGACCGGGGGCACGTTCAGCTTCACGTTCCCGACTCCGGGCGTCGTCGGCTATCACTGCATCCCCCATCAGTCCATCGGGATGGTCGGGACGGTGATCGTGCAGTGAGCGCCGCGGGCCGCGGGCCGCGGGGAGCCGCCCTGCTCCTCGCGGCCCTGGCGCTCCTCGGCGGCTGCGGCCGGCGCGCGGCGGCCCAGCGCCGCCCGGCCGCGGCGGACGCGCCCCCGCCGGCCGGGCCCCCGACGACGAGCGGCGCGATCGCGCTCGGGAACCTCGACGCCGCCATCGCCGCCCAGGAGCGGCTCCTCGCGCGCGACCCGCGCAGCGGTCCCCCCCGGATGGCGCTCATCGGCCTCCTCGGCCGGCGCGGCCACGTCCGCGGCCGGATCGCCGACCTCGAGCGGGCGGCGGCGCTGGGCGAGCAGCTCGTCGCCGCCCGGCCCGCCGACGGGGCCGCGTACCTCCTCCGGGCCGGCACCCGGGCCACCTTCCACCGCTTCCGCGAGGCCCGCGCGGACCTCGCCGCGGCCGCCCGCCGCGGCGCGCGCGGCGCGGCCCTCGCCGCGGCGGCGGCGACGCTCGATCAGGCCGAGGGGCGCCTCGACGAGGCGCTCGCCGCCCGCGCCCGCCTCGCCCGCGAGCGGCCCAGCCTGGCCGCCCTCGCGGCCGAGGCGGCCGTGCTCGGCGAGCGCGGCGACCTCGCGGCGGCCGAGCGGCGCTTCGCGGCGGCGCGGCGCGCGCCCGCCGACGTGTCACCGTTCCCGGTCGCGTGGCTGGAGCTGCAGCAGGGGCTGCTGTGGCAGCGGCAGGGCCGCGCCGCGCACGCCCGGCCGTGCTTCGCCGCCGCGGTCGCGCGCGTGCCCGGCTATGCGCCCGCCGTCTCCCACCTGGCCGCGGTCGAGGCCGCCCTCGGCGCGCGGGCGCGCGCCATCGCGCTGCTGCGCCCGCTCGCGGCCGCGTCGGACGACCCGGCGTACGCCGGCGAGCTGGCCGCGCTGCTCCGGGCGGACGGCGCCGGCGCCGAGGCGGCGCGGCTGGCGGCGCAGGCGCGGGCGCGCTACGCGACGCTCCTCGCGCGCCATCCGGCCGCGTTCGCCGATCACGCCGCCCGCTTCTACCTCGCCGCCGGCGACGACGCCGCCCGGGCCCTCGCGCTCGCGCGGCTCAACCTCGCCGCGCGCCCCACCGCGGAGGCCCACGAGCTGGTGATCACCGCGGCGCTCGCCGCCGGGGCGCCGGACGCGGCGTGCGCCGCCGCGGCCCGCGCCCTCGCGGCGCGGCGCGCGCTCGGGCTGAGCCTGACCGCGGCGCGGGCGTTCGCCGCGTGCGGCCGCCGCGCCGAGGCCGCCGCGGCGCTCGCGACGGCGCAGCGCCTGGCCGACGAGGCACGCTAGCTCGAACGGCGGGGATCAGGCTCGTGGTACACTCGCCGGCTGCTTCCCTCGGAGGGTGTGTGGCGACCCGGATCGTGGACCTGCTCAAGCCCTGGTATCCCCGCTACCGCCCGGTGCTGATCCTCCTGATCGGCGCCGCCGCGGTGTCCTCGGGGCTGACCTACCTGCAGAACGGCATGCTGCACAACCTCACGCTGGCGCTCTCGGCGCCGGAGACGGGGCCGGCGACGCGCGAGGTCCCGGCGTGGCTCGCCCGCGTCGCCGTGCAGGTGGGGCTCGCCGCGCCGTTCGTCGCCCTCCTGCTGTTCATCTCGCTGCGGCTGACCCTCGCGCTCATCGATTACCTGCGGCAGCGGGGCATCGGCCACCTCCAGATCCGCGCGCGCAACGACCTCGAGGGCGAGATCCTCGACGCCCTGCTGCGCAAGGACGACGCCTTCCTGAGCCTGCATCCCCCGGCGGAGATCATCACGCGGCTCTCGCGGGACGTCATGCGCGCCGTCGACTGGCGGCCGAACACGGTGCACTTCTACTGGTCGGCCGCGCTCCTCGTCGGCAACCTCGGGTTCCTCGTCGCCAAGGACTGGCGCCTCGCGCTGGTCGGAGTCGCCGCGTGCGTCGCCGCCATGCTCTGGGCCGCCCGCCTCGTGCAGCCCGTCGAGCGCCTCGATCTCGACTACCTGCGCCGCGACGACAAGATCAAGGCGCGCTTCGAGGACTTCCTGCGCGCCAGCGCCGAGATCCAGACGGGCCGCTTTCACGCCGAGATTCGCCGCTACTTCGCGGCGATGTTGCCGCCCCGGACCGAGATCTACTACCGCATCACGCACTACAAGGGGCTGCGCCTCGCGGCCGACGCCGCCGCGGCGCTGCTCGGGCTCGCCGCGCTGATGCTCGTGGTCCTGTACATGCGCCGTCAGGGCGCGCATGGCCGGGCCATCGGCCTGCTGCCGGTCGTCATCATGGCGCTGCCCGATCTGCTGGTGAACTCGGCGAAGCTCGCCTCGCTGCGGCTCGACTTCAGCCTCGCGCGGAACAGCGCGCGGCGCCTCGTCGAGTACGCCGAGGAGGAGGGCGCCGCCCCGGGGCGCGCGGAGGCGGCCGCGGCCACGCCCGTGGCGGCGCCGGCGCCGGCGCCGGCGCCGCTCGCCCTGGCCGACGCGACCTACCGCTACCAGGGCGCCGACGGCACGCCCCAGGGCGGGATCGTCGAGGTCACCTCGGCGTTCCTGCCCGGCCAGTGGACCGCCATCGTCGGCAGCGCCGGCTCCGGCAAGTCCACCCTCATGCAGCTGCTCCTCGGCCGCGTCGCCCCGCAGGGCGGGTCGGTCACCTACGGCGGGCGCTCCCTCGACGCGCTCACCGAGGCCGAGGCCGGGGCGATCTTCTCCTTCATGCCGCAGAAGCCCGCGCTCCTCGACGCGAGCATCGTGGAGAACCTGCTCTTCGGCCTGCCGCCGCGCGACGGCCACGCCGCCCGCCCCGAGGACCTCGCCCAGGACGACCTCGAGCTGCTCGAGGCCGCGGGCCTCGGCGGCGTGTGCCGTCTGAAGGCCCTCGACCTCACCCCCGGACGGACGCCGTCGCTCGCGGTCAGCGACGCCGCGGCCCTGCGGCGGCGCGTGCGCGCCCGCGTCCAGGAGCGGTGCGGCGCCGAGGTCCAGGGGTTCGAGGCGGGGCACGTGGACCGCCACCAGTGGCTGCTCGAGACCCTGCTCGGGGGCCGCTGCGACCCGGCCGCGGCCATCACCGTCCTGCTCGGCGCCGCCGCGGAGCCCCTGCTCGCCGAGCTCGCGCGCGGCGAGCTCGGCCCGGCGCTCCTCGACTTCGGCCGCGCGCTCGTCGCGCAGAACGGGGCGCTGCTCGAGCTCCCGGGCCACGACGCGTTCAGCAAGCTCGCGCCCGTCCCGGTCGACGAGCGCATCTGGCAGCTCCGGGTCCGCGCCCACGCGGTCGAGCAGGCGCAGGGCGCGCCCGCCGCGCGCACGCTGCTCCTCGTCGCGCTCACCGGCGCGCCGGCCGAGCTGGACGAGGACGACGCGCGCCTCGCCGCCTTGCGCGCGTCGGGCGCCGCGGCGCTGGCCGATCTGCGCGCCGCGCTCGGCGCGGCCTGGGAGCCCTACGACGTGGCTCGGCTCCACCCCTTCCTGAGCTGGCGCGACAACTGCATCTTCGGCGGCGTCACGGCGCGCAACAGCCGCGCGCTGCGCCGCACCGACGAGGCGCTCCTCGAGGCGCTCGAGGCCGAGGGGCTGGGCCTCGCCTTCACCCGCCTCGGCCTGTCGTATCAGGTGGGACGCCTCGGGCAGAAGCTCTCGGGCGGCCAGGGGCAGCTCGTGGCCCTCTGCCGCACGCTGGTCCGCCACACGCCGGTGCTGGTCCTCGACGAGCCCACCTCCGCGCTCGACCCGGCCAGCCGCGCGGCCGTGGCCCGGCTCCTGCGGCGGGTGGCCGAGACGAACGTGGTCCTGACGGTCACCCACGACCCCGAGTTCTGTCGCGCCGCCGACGAGGTGCGCCTCATCCACGGCGGTCGCCTGGTCGCGAGCGGCGCGGTGGCCGAGCTCGAGGCCAGCAGCGAGGTGTTCCGCCGGATCCTCCACGCCACCTGAGGCCCGGGCGTGGGCGCGTAGACCTAGCGTCCGTCGGCGAGGACGAGCCGCTCGACCGCGACCTTGAAGAGCGAGAACATCGCCTCGGGGAACTGGAGCAGGAACGCCCGGAACCGCTCGTAGTCGAGGGTCAGCACGCGCGTGTCGGTCTCGGCGCGCACCGTCGCGGTGCGCACGAACCCGGCGAAGAGCCCGTACTCACCCAGCAGCTCGCCGGGCCCGACCACCTCGACCGGGCCCACCGAGTCGGGCACGTAGATGGCGAGCCGGCCCTCGGCGACGACGAGGACGCAGTCGGCAGGCTCGCCCTGCTCGAAGACCAGCTCGCCCTGCGCGAACTCCTCCACGCGCATCATCTCGGCGATGATCCGCTGCTGGTCCGCCCCGATGCGGGCGAACGCGCCGGTGGTGGCGATGATGCGGCGGCGGGCGGCGCTGTCGAGGTTCGGCACGCGACGCCCAGTATACCCGCCTCGGGGGGCCTGGTGCACGCGCCCTCGCGCTAGGAGCGTGCGGGAAATGCAACACGGAGACGCGGAGGCACGGAGGAT
>DASXVK010000720.1:0-3420 GCA_036504295.1 Polyangia bacterium | reverse complement strand
CTCCCCAGCCTCAAGCGCGACGTCGCGCTCTTCCCGCCACTGTTGCTCGACCGCCTCGGCCCGCTGCCTCAGCTCCTCGGCAACCACCTCCCGCTCAAGTCCGATCCGGAGGGGGGTAACGATGTCCCGGCTCATTACCCGCGTCGCCGCCTGGCCGCCGCGTCACCCGCGGAGGCCCCTCCCTTCCTGCGCGCCCCGCCGCTCGCGTATACTCGTCCCAGATGCGCCGCGCCGCCCTCATGCTCGCCGTCCTCGCCGCCGGGTGCGGGCGCTCCGCCGTGGTCACCCCCGACGCGGGGCCGCCGCCGGCCGACGCGGCCGCGCCGCCCGTCGACGCGCCGCTCGCGGGCGACGCCGCGCCGGGCTTCTTCGCCGACTTCGTCGCCCAGGGCTGCGAGCGCGTCGAGGTGTGGACCTCCGACGGGGGCGCCGACCACGGCGAGTCCGCGAGCGGGTACGTGTGCGTCGGGCACGCGCCGCTGACGCTCACGTTCGCGCCGCTCACCTCGCCCGACGTCGAGTCGTACGTGTGGGATTTCGGCGACGTGCCCGGCGCGCCCCCTGCGGAGGAGGCGACCCCGACCCACACCTTCGTCCTGCCCGGCAGCTACGATGTGCGTCTCACCGTCGGCGGCCCCGCCGGCACCGCCGCGGTGCACCACGACCCGGCGTTCGTGCAGGTGCTGGCGAACCCCGTCGGCGGCGCGTGCGATCGGGAGCTGGCGAGCCCCGGCCAGTGCGAGCCGGGCCTCACCTGCAGCTGCCCCACCGACGCCGCGGACGACGCCGCGTGCCCGCCGGCGCTCGGGCGCGGCCTGTGCGGCGCGCCGTGCTCCGCCGCCGCCGACTGCGGGCCGGACCAGACGTGCGCCGACCTGTCGGTGAGCGCCGCGTGGCGCCAGCCGCTGTGTCTGCCGGCCTGCGACGACGCGGGCGGCTGCCCCGCCGGGCTCGCCTGCCGCCGGCTCCCGGCCGCCGATCCGGCCGCGGGCTGGGAGGCGGCGTGCTTCCCCGCGTACCTGGGCGACATCGGCGCGCCCTGCCTCGACGCGAGCGGCGCGCCGCGGCCCGAGGCCTGCGCCGGCGGGCTGTGCCTCGCGGAGCTCGGCCAGTCGGGCTACTGCAGCGCCGAGTGCCGGGAGCGGCCGTGCCCCGCGGGCGCCGCCTGCGTGCGGCTCGGCGGCGCGACCGGCCCGGCGGTGTGCCTCGCGACCTGCACCGCCGACCCGTGCGTCGCCGACCCGCTGCTCGCCTGCGAGGAGCCGGGCCCGGGCAGCCTCGGGTTCGCCGTCATCGACAGCCCGCCCCCGGCCGGCCCGTTCTGCGCGCCGCGGCGCTGCACCGGCGGCGCCGACTGCGCCGGGCTGAGCTGCGTCGAGCTGGGCGGAGCGGGTTTCTGTCAGGCAGGCCCGTAGCGGGGGGCAGGCCCCGCAGGAGCGAACGCCCTCGCGCGGGCCGCGATGCTCGCGTCGCCACTGGATATTATGCTTGAACAACATAATGTCTCAGCGACATAACGACCGCAGCAGGCGCTGCTCTACGGCCGCCCGGGCGCGGCGCTCTACCGGATGGAGCTGATGGGTCGAGGAGTAGCAGCGGCGCGGCGCCGGGCGCGGCGGCGCCGCGGCTCGCCCACGTCTACCTCTGGTTTCCCGTAGGCCCGGTTCGTTCCACTCACGTCTTGTCTCACCCGAAGCCCCGTGAGATCATCGGCCTGCGGCGGCTTGGCGGACGATGGGTGGGCAGCAGCCGGTGCGTCGCCGGCTCAGGGGACCGATCACCGAGGCGGAGGCCGTGGCCACCGCCTCGCAGGAGGGCATCGCGATGCAGCGCTTCCAGACCAGGCGGATCGCGCGCGGGTGGCTCGTGGGTGGCGCGGGCGCGGCGTTTGTCGCGCTCCTCGTGGGCACGGCCCCGCCGGCCGCGGCGGGCGAGACCGGCGCCCAGACCACGGTGAATGCGTTCTCCGGGGCCCTCACGTCGAGCATCCCGATCGGCGTGCCGGGCTTCCGCGGGCTCGAGCCGAAGCTGGAGCTCGCCTACAGCTCGAGCGGCGGCAACGGCGTCGTGGGCGTGGGCTGGGGCCTGAGCGGGCTGTCGGTGATCGAGCGCGCCTCGCCCGGCGGCGGCGCCCCGCGCTTCGACGGGAGTGACATCTACCGTCTGGACGGCAACGTGCTCATCCCGTGCGCCCAGGCGGCGGGGAGCCCGAGCTGCACGAGCGGGGGCACGCACGCGACCCGCGTCGAGAGCTTCGGGAAGATCGCGTTCGACGGCGTCACCTGGACGGTGTGGCAACGCACGGGCGTCAAGGCGACCTACGCGGCGCGGGGGATCGCCGGCCGCAGCGACTTCCGCTGGACGCTCGCGAGCGTGACGGACACGAAGGGAAACACGGTCGCCTACAACTGGTGGTGCGACGGGTCGAACGAGTGCTACCTCGACACCGTCACCTACAACGGCACGACGGTGAAGGTCTACTACGAGACCCGCGGCGACACGATCACCTACGCGGTCGGCGGCGCCGCGACCTGCTACGACACCTGCTACAGCACCTGCTACGGCACCTGTTATCAATACTGCGACACGTACGGCTGCTCGGCGTGCTCCGGGCCGACCCGGGTGCTCGGGACTGACAAGTACGGCAACCCCGTCACCCAGGCGTGTAGCGGTTACCAGTGCAACCCGTACCAGTGCAATCCGACGAGCTGCAACCCGCACGCGTGCCCCGGCCAGGGGCTCGCCACGATCAGCTACCGCGTCAAGACCATCGACGTCCTCATGAGCGGCAGCCGGGCGCGGGCGTACAAGCTGACCTACGCCACGAGCGGGACGACGTCGCGCTCGCTGCTCTCCGGGGTGCAGCAGTTCGGCCAGGACGCGACGCTCGACGGGACCGGGACGGTGACCGGCGGGACGGCGCTGCCGGCGATGACGGCCACCCCGGCGGCCGCGAGCAACGGGGTCGGGCTCCAGGGCTGGTGGGGCCCCACGGGGAACGGGAGCTTCGCCTACGCCGCCTGCTCGACGCGCGTCGTGCCGGGCGACTTCAACGGCGACGGCAAGATGGACTACGCGTGCGGCTACGACTACGGGAGCTCCAACGCGGCCCTGTTCGTTTGGCTGTCGACCGAGACCGGCTTCAGCCTGCAGCAGTGGTGGCTGTCGGGCGCGGGCAACTTCTCGTGGAGCGCGTGCGGCGGCCGCTTCACCGCCGGCGACTTCAACGGCGACGGCAAGACCGACCTCGCGTGCGGCTACGACTACGGCAGCTCGAACGCGGCGCTCTTCACGTTCGTGTCGACCGGTTCCTCGTTCAGCACGCAGCAGTGGTGGCTGTCGGGCGCGGGCAACTTCTCGTGGAGCGCGTGCGGCGGCCGCTTCACCGCCGGCGACTTCAACGGCGACGGCAAGACCGAC
>DASXVK010000719.1:0-6346 GCA_036504295.1 Polyangia bacterium | reverse complement strand
CGCGCGAGAAGTCGGCCTGGGTCTCGCGGCACAGCGCGCAGTCCGCGAGGCCCGCGATGCGCGTCATCGAGAGCGGCAGCCCGCGCCGGGCGGCCAGCATGACCCGCCCGTTGGTCACGATCATGTTGTGGCCGCTCGGCTGCCCGCCGGCGTCGGCCACGAACCGGTCGAGCAGCGCGATGGTCGCGCCGAGCGCGTTGGCCGCCTCGGCGGCCGGGATGTTCGGATCATCCAGCTTCCCGCCGTCGTGCAGGAAGGCGAGGAAGAGGTGCATCAGGTGCTCGCTGTCGGTCTGGCCGCGGATGTTGCGGCGCAGGAAGTCCGGGATGTGCTCCAGGAGGTCCTGCCGCAGCGTGGCGAACTGGTCGATGGTGCCGTGGTGGGCGAAGAGCCAGGAGCGGAACCGGTAGGGGTGCGTGTTCTCGCTCTTGAAGTGCTTGCCGACCGTGGCCGCGCGCACGTGACCGACGATGCAATCGGTGCGGATGGCCTTGGTCAGCGCAAAAAAATCCACCGGCCCGGGGTTCGGCTTCGGGCGCTTCTGCAGCAGCACCTCGCCGCCCTGGTAGAAGCCCAGGCCCCAGCCGTCAGGCGTCCGCTCCCGCTGCCATACCAGCGACTTGCGGACCGGGTAGAGGGCGCAGCGGAGCCGCTCGGGCTCGTTGATCATGCACGCAAATAGTCGAGTCATATCAGGCCAGGAAGTATAGACCGCAGGTCCACCTGGCGCAACCGCGCCGGGCCGGCGCCGGGGGTCACGCGCGCTTCTCGAGCCACGCGACCACGTCGGTGAGGACGCGTTCCTTGACGGTGTCGTTCATGAGCTCGTGGTAGCCGCCGGCGTACACGTTCAGGGTCTTGTCCTCCGAGCCGAGCCGCTCGAAGAGGGTGCGCGAGCGCTCCGGCGCCGCGATGCCGTCGGCGTCCCCGAGCAGCATGAGGAGGGGCAGGGTGAGGCGCGCGGCGTCGGCCAGGGCGCGGTCCTGCGCGGCGAGCGTCTCGGTGAACCAGCGGGCGGTGGCGACGTGGTGGACGAAGTGGTCCCGCGCGTAGGCGGCGGCGACCCCGGGGTCGCGCGACAGGAGCGCCGGGTTGACGCCGTTCTTCATGGTGAGACGCGGGACGTAGCGGCTGAGGGCGCGGGCGATGGCCGCCTTGTAGGCCGGCACCTTCAGGCTGAGCCCGATGAAGGGCGACGACAGGATGACGCCCTTCGCGCCTTGCTGGTGCTCGAGCAGGTAGCGGACCGCGATGAGGCCGCCGAACGAGTGGCCGAGGATGAAGAGCGACCCGTCGGTGCGGCGCCGCGCCACCTCGAGGCAGCGGCCGAGGTCGTCGAGGTATTCGCCGAAGCGGTCGACGTGGCCGCGCCGGCCCCCGGCCTGGCCGTGGCCGCGGTAGTCGAACGCGCACACGTCGAAGCCGTGGCCGGTCAGGACGTTGATCGGGTTCTGGAACCGCCCCGAGTGATCGCCGTACCCGTGCAGGATCGCGACGGTGGCGCGCACCGGCGCCCGCCCCGGCCAGGTCTCGTGGTAGAGCTGCAACCCGTCGCGCGCGGGGAAGAACCCGCGGTCGGGCGTTGCCGTGGCGGCCGGAGCGACGTCAGGGGTCATGGGCGATGTCTATAGCTCCACCCCGGGGCCTGGCGCAACCCGACTCGGCGCCGCGCGCCTGGACGCGACGGCGACGATCGAGTACGAACGTGCCGGCATGCGCATCAGCGAGATCTACTCCAGCATCCAGGGTGAGACCCAGCACGCCGGCCGGCCCTGCACCCTCGTGCGCCTCACCGGCTGCGACCTGCGGTGCACCTACTGCGACACCGCCTACGCGTTCACCGGCGGCGCCGAGATGACCGTCCCGGAGATCCTCGCCCGCGTGGCGGACCTCGGGCAGCACCTGGTGCTCGTGACCGGCGGCGAGCCGCTGCTGCACCGCGACTGCGCCGCGCTGTGCCAGGCGCTCCTCGACGCCGGGAACGAGGTGATGCTCGAGACCTCGGGCGCGCACGACATCTCGGGACTGCCGCCGGGGGTCGTGCGGATCGTCGATCTCAAGACGCCGGGCTCGGGCGAGGACGCCCGCAACCGGTGGGAGAACCTCGCCCACCTGCGTCCCGGCGACGCGGTGAAGCTGGTGCTCCGCGACCGCGCCGACTACGTCTGGGCGCGCGACGTGGTGCGCGCGCACGACCTGCACGGCGCCGAGGTGCTGCTCGCGCCGGTGTGGGGGCAGCTCGATCCGCGCGACCTGTGCGCCTGGATGGTCGAGGACCGCCTCGCGGCGCGCCTCAACCTCCAGCTCCACAAGCTCGTCTTCGGCCCCGACACGCGTGGCGTGTGATTGAGCTTCGCCGGGCTAAACCCGGCTCCACGCGTGCTACACTCCCTCGGACACAACGGAGGCTCATGATGCGCAAGACGCTCCTCGTGCTGTGCGCCCTGTCGGCGCTGCTGTGCGACGCCCGGCCGGGCATGGCCGCCAACGTCTTCATCAACGACGAGAAGGTCGAGGCGCTGGCGAAGGAGGTGGTGCTCAAGAACGTCGATGTCCGGATCGACACCAAGGGCAACGTCTTCATCTCCGCCAAGGGCGTGAAGGTGACGACCAGCAAGGGCGAGGAGACCAAGCCCGCGAACGCGACGGCGGAGGTGAGCCGCCGTTACTACCTCGTCACCATGCAGAGCCGCACCGGCGCCACCCAGTACAAGGTGGACCTCTTCATCAACGGCAAGTGGACGAAGCAGGTGCACTCGAAGAACGCGCAGGAGATCGCCGAGCTCACGCGGTACTTCAAGGCCGGCAAGAACACCGTCCACCTCGTCGCCACCAAGGACTACGGCGGCGGGCCGCGCATCTCGTCCTCCCCGGCCGACACCTACGACGTCCTCATCGGCGAGGGCCAGGAGAGCGCCGGCCGGATCCTCCTCGAGAAGAAGCTGGTCGAGTTCCGGCGGACGGCCGACGAGACGGAGAACCGGCAGGCGGCGTACACCATCGAGGTCCGCTGAGCGCGGCAAAATGCCCCACCAGCCCGGA
Organism: Polyangia bacterium; assembly: GCA_036504295.1. GTDB lineage: Bacteria > Myxococcota_A > Polyangia > JACRCY01 > JACRCY01 > DASXVK01. Next base: position 3,304 of record DASXVK010000719.1, on the reverse strand, counting down.
GACGCTCGCGCCTCACCTTACGGTTCGCCTCACGATCGTACCCCCCGCGCGCAAGTTTTTTGCGATGGCATCGAGGGGGAAAGCTGGCCACGATGACACCAGCAGCGACGGTGAGCGCCGCCGAGAGTTTTCGTTGTTGACAAGGTCGACCCCCCGGTGCTAGTTTGCCGATACGACGTAAGGTATTCAAACTACTGGGAGCTTTGTCCGACGGAGGGAGACTGAGCCAGCACGTTCTCAGGATCAGGATGGCCCTGGCGGGGCTCGCGCTCGTCGCCGGGACTGCCTGTGGGCCAGTGGCAGCTCAGAGTGAGCAGAACCGGGAGCTGTCGCAGAAGCGGTACGAGATCGGGCTAGATTACTTTTATAAGAGGATGTGGGAGCCCTCGCTGGCGGAAGCCATGAAGGCGCTCGAGTTCGACTCCCAGAACGCAGACGCCCGGACGCTGGTCGGCGTGCTGCTGATGCAGAAGGGGATCGGGCAGATCGAGTTCATCGAGGGTGACCAATGCATCCGGGGGCAAGCAGCCGCGATGTTCCGAAGCGAAGCTGACGCGCGGTTCAAAGAGGCGGAGTCGCAGTTCAAGGCCGCGATCGAGGTCCGGCCCGGCGACCCCCGTGCCCTGCACAACCTCGCCCTCGTCGCGATGCATTTCAAGGACTACGACAGCGCCATCAAGTACGAGCGGCAGGTGCTCGAGAATCCGCTCTTCCAGGACAAGCACCTCGCCCGCGGCGAGCTCGGCTGGGCCCACTACCACAGGAAAGAGTACGTCCGGGCGCTCAAGGAGCTGCTCGAGTCGATCCGGCTGCAGCCGCGCTACTGCGTGGGCCACTTCCGGCTCGCGCAGGTCTACTTTGCCATGGCGGACCGGGGCGCGCGGCCGGATGAGGACTACGCGAACGCCCTCAGCGAGCTGGAGCAGGTGCTCGCGAACAAGGATTGCCGGATTCAGGAGGCGCAGTACTTGACAGGGCTGACGCTCATCAAGAAGCGGGAGTCAGCCAAGGCGGACCAGCCGTTCGGCGAGTGCATCAAGATGGCCCCGCGGAGCTGCCTGGCCGCGGAGTGCCAGCGGTATCGACGAATGGTCGGTTCGGTGGAGACGACAACGGCCGCCCCATAGCAGGGATGGGGCGCATACGCTGAAGGACCGTTGCATGCACGATAACCTGGGTCATTACCTGCGCAGCGAACGAGAGAACCGAAGCATCGCCCTCGGCGACGTGTCGCGTACCACCAAGATCCCGGTCCGCTCCCTCGAGCGGCTGGAGAAGGGCGAGTACGAGGCGCTGCCGGGCGAGGTGTTCGTGCGCGGGTTCATCAAGTCGTACGCCCGGTGCCTCGGCATCGACGACGAAGGCGCGCTCCTCATCTACGACTCCGAGAAGGAACGGCGTCGCGAGGACGAGGTGGCGGAGGTGCAGGCGGTCGTGGAGACGCAGGCCCGCGACACGGGCGCCGGCCTCGCGCGTCGGCGCGTCGGCTTCGCCGTGTTCGTGGTGATCATCCTCATCATCGCCACCATCACGCTCTCGCTGCTCCTGCGCCGGCCCCACCACGACATCGGCGGCGTCTCGGGCGCCGTCCCCGGCGCCGGCCCGTACGGCACCCTCTCCGGTTAACTGCGGGCTAGGTCGGACCCGGCGCGGCCCTCGGCGACATCCCGACCAAGCTGGCTCGTGCACCCCGTCGTCACCCCCGCTCTCGTCCTGCGCCTCGTCGACTACGGCGAGTCCGACCGCATCGTCACGCTCTTCACCCGCGATCACGGCAAGCTCGGCGCGCTCGCGCGCGGCGCCCGCAAGAGCCGCCGGCGCTTCGGCGCCGCGCTCGCCCTGTTCAACGTCGGCGAGGCCACGCTCGTCGAGCGCCGCGGGGCGGACCTCGCGCGGTTCGAGGCGTTCGCGCTGGCGCACGACTTCTCCGGCCTGGCGCTGGACCTGGCCCGGCTCACGCACGCGAGCTACGCCGTCGAGCTCATCCGCGAGCTGACCCCGCCGCGCCACCCCGACCCCGCCATCTTCGAGCTCGGCGCCGGGTTCCTCGCCGCCCTCGCGGTGGCGGCGCCCGGGCCCGAGCTCCTGCGCGTCTTCGAGCTGCGCCTGCTCGACGCCGTCGGCTTCGCGCCGGCCTTCGACCGCTGCGCCGCCTGCGGCGGGCCCGAGCTCGATCAGCCGGGCCAGGTCTTCGACGTGCGCCGCGGCGGGGTCCTGTGCCGGGCGTGCAGCGCTCCCGGGCGCGGCGTCGTGCTGCCGCTGCCCGCGTCGGCCCGCCGGGCCTTCGTCGCCGCGCAGCGCGCCGACCTCGCCGGCGCCGCCGGGCTCGGCTGCACGCCCGCCGACCGCGAGGTCATGCGCGACGTCGCGCTCGCGGTGGTGCAGGAGCACGTGGCGAAGCCGCTGCGGTCGCTCGAGTTCCTGCAGAAGCTGCGCGCCGGGCCCGGCGCGCCGTAGCACCGGCGCCGCACGCCCGATCAGGAGGGCGCGGCCGGGAGGACCAGGACCCGGAGCCCCCGCAGGTGGCCAGCGAGCAGCTCGAAGTCGACCGCGTTGGTCGTGAAGACCGGCGCGCCGAGCCCGCGCGCGGTGAGCGCGATCAGCGCGTCGTTCTGGATCGCGCGCAGCCCGCGCGCGTCGAAGTGGCGCTCCCGTCGGAGGCGGCGCAGCAGGCGGCCGCATTCGCCCCACTGCTCGGCCGACGGCGCCAGCGGGGGGAAGCTCCGGGCGAGCGCACGCACGTACCGCTCCTCGACCCGGCTCTCCGCCCCCCGCACCAGCTCGGCCAGGACGACCGCCGACAGGCGCAGTCGCCACGGCCGGCCCAGGAGCTCCTCGGCCGCGCTGCGGCGCCGGAGGAGCTCGATGAAGACGCTGGTGTCAGGGACGAGAAGGCTCACGGCCCGCGAACGCGTCGGCGCCCCCCTTGCCACCCCAGCGCACGAGGAAGCGCCGGGTCTGCTCGACCTCGCGTGCCAGCTCGAGAGCGCGCCGCAGGGTCTCCGAGTCGCTGCGGGCGCGCATCGACCGGCGCACGCTCCGCACGAGCTCGGCATCGATGCGAACGGAGAGGAGGCGGTTCGCCATGTATGACAGCATAGGCCATTGTGTATGACGTGGCAAGTCTCCTGCGACGGGGCATTCCACCCGCATCCCGCCCGCCCGGGTAATGAGCCGGGACATCGTTACCCCCCTCCGGATCGGACTTGAGCGGGAGGTGGTTGCCGAGGAGCTGAGGCAGCGGGCCGAGGCGGTCGAGCAACAGTGGCGGGAAGAGCGCGACGTCGCGCTTGAGGCTGGGGAG
>DASXVK010000718.1:0-72487 GCA_036504295.1 Polyangia bacterium | reverse complement strand
CCTTTCAGAAGCCGCGTGAGTGCTGGCGGGCTGTGCCTGCCAGCACTCGGCGCGGGGGGTCAAAGGGACCCTCCCAGGGTCCCTTTCAGAAGCCGCGTGAGTGCTGGCGGGCTGTGCCTGCCAGCACTCGGCGCGGGGGGTCAAAGGGACCCTCCCAGGGTCCCTTTCAGAAGTTGATGGCGACGAGGTCCAGCTCGCCGCGGACCGCGAGGCGCACGGCGGGGGCGAACGCGGCGAAGAACGGCAGCTCCGCCAGGCGCTCCTTCGGCACCTCCCGGAGCGCCTTGCGGATGCGGCGCAGCTCGCGGTAGGTGAGATGGCCGACGCGCGGGGACGAGGTCTGGAAGACGATGCCGCAGGTCTTGCGCGAGGTGAGGCGCGTCTCGACCAGCGCGAAGTCGACGTCCACGTCGAGCAGCTCGGCGTCGTCCGGCAGCGACGCGACGCTCGGGATGCGCCCGCCGGCGAGGCGGGCCGGGACGGCCGCGCGGCGCGCGGCGTCCACGCACAGGATCTCGAAGCCGTGGGCGAGCGCGATGCCGGCGGCGCCCTCGCCCACCTGCGCGACGGGGTCGTAGATCCAGCGCCGCAGCGCCTCGGTGACGGCGCCGGGCGTCAGCTCCTTCTCCGCCTCGGCGATGCGCGGCGCGTTGCGGCGCAGCAGCTCCGCGTGGTAGGTGGCGTCCCCCGTGCCCACCGCCTCCGCGAGCTCGTCGAGGTTCACGCCGTAGAGTCGGGTCTCGTCTTGCATATAGCCTCGGTTTAACGCGCGGGCTGGCGCAATGCTTCCTGCGCCGCGAACCGCCACAGGGCGACGTCGGGGCGGAGCACGGTCGACTCGGCCAGGCGCGTGTAGGTGCCGCGCGCGCCGTTGACGTCGCCGGCCTTGTGCTGCGCCCGGGCGAGGTAGTAGAGCGCCGCCGGCTGGTCCTCGGTGGCGTTCGCGAGCAGCGCGACGGCCTTCTTGGGGTCGCCCTTGAAGACGCCCGCGACGCCCTTCATCTCGCCCGCGAGCTGCTGGATCCAGACCGCGTTCGGGGCCAGCTTCGCGATCTCCTTGAGCCGCGCCTCGGCCGCCGCCGGCTCGCCCAGCTCGAGGAGGATCATGGCCTTGATGACGGCGCGCTTGACGGTGACCGTCTGCTTGACGGCGGGCGTCGTGCGCGGGTCGCTGGCGACGAGCGCGGCCTCGTCGGCCTTGGCGCTGGCCTGGCGGTAGAAGCCGAGCACGCCGTAGACCATCGAGTTGAAGGTGAGGGCCTGGGCCAGCATGTCCGGGTTGTTCAGCGAGCGGCTGAACGCCTCGTAGCGCTCCAGGCTCTCGTTGGCGCGCGAGATCTTGCCCTCGAGCAGGTAGCTCATGGCGATGAACTGCAGCGCGCTCGCCTTGATCCAGGGCTCGTGCGACTTGGCGAAGGCCAGCTCATACTCCTGGTAGCCCTGCGGGCTCGCGTTCGGCTGGCGCGTCATGATGCCGGCGTTGACGAGGGTGTAGCCGAGGCCGATGCGGGAGGCGTGGAACGCGCCGTCGAGGCGCAGGGCGGTGCGGTACTCGGCCTCGGCGTCGCGCAGGCGCTTGACGCGCAGGAGCACCTCGCCGAGGCTGTCGTGCGGGTTCGGCAGGCGCGGCGAGAGCTGGACATACTTGGTCAGCGCGTTGAGCGCCTCGTTCGCCCTGCCCTGCGCGACGTAGACGTAGCCGAGCAGGTTCCAGGCGGCGCGGAAGGTGGGCCACAGGGAGACGGCCTTCTCGAGGTCGAGGCGGGCCTTCTCGGTCATCGGCGGCAGGTCGAGAGCGCGGTACTGGACCGCCCGGAAGAGGTAGAACCACGGCTCCATCGGCTGCGCCTTGATGCGCGCGTCCTGGAGCTTCAGCTCCTGCGCCGCCTTGCCGGCATGGCGGGCCTGGGCGATCTGGAGCCACACCTTCTCCCACGGCAGCAGCTTCTGCGCCTTCGCCGCGGCGGTGGCGGCGTCGAGGTGCTGCTTGGCGTCCTCGGGCCGCTTCGCGAGAAAGGACTGGGTGAGGTGGGCCACCACCATGTCGGGCATGATCCGGAGGGCGTCGGCGGCCAGACGCCGCGCGAGCTCGTCGTTGCCGTCGAACATGGCGTCGTACGCCTGCCAGATGTGGGCCTGCGCGGGCGGCGGACCGGTGAGCGGCACGTGCTGGTAGGCCGGCCCCGCGACCGGCGGCGGGGCGACCGGCACGGGGCGACCGGGTTGGGCAACGGCAGGAACGGCGGCGAGCGCCAGCGCGACCAGGACTGCGAGGCGGGCTGTCATGTGCATCCCCTCTAGTAGTTGGTAGGCGCGGGGATGGTAGTCCGCCGCCCGGTGCCGATCAAGCGGACGAGCGCACTTTGGCGGCGTGGCGATCGGATCGCGATCTGGGGTATGCTGGACGGCCACATGGAGCCCACCGTGAGCGAGGTCGCAGCGACTGGAGGATCCGCCGGGGCCGAGACCGAGCGGCGCGGCTGGCGCGGCCCCGCCCTGCTGTCCGTGGTGCTCTTCGTGGCCGGCGGCGGGCTGCTCTTCGCCGCGAGCTCGGTGGACCCGCCGGCGACGCCGCCCGAGGTCGTGGAGCCGGCGCCGCCGCGCCCGGTCAAGCCGGTGGTCGCGGCGCCGGTCGCGGCCCCGGCGCCGGCTCCGGCTGCGGCCCCGGCCGCGGCGCCCGCGCCGGCCCCGACGCCGGCCGCGGCACCCGCGCCGGCCGCGACGCCGGCTGCGGCCGCGACGCCGGCCGCCGCACCCAGGCCGGCCGCGACGCCGGCCGCCGCGCCCAGGCCGGCCGCGACGCCGGCCGCCGGCGCGGCGGTCCCCATCGTCAACGTGCGCGGGATGCAGGTGATGTGCTACGAACCGACCGACGACACGCCCAAGGTCCCGGGCCAGCCCTGCACCTCGCAGCGCCTGCGCGAGCGCGTCATCGAGCACCAGGAGGCGATCCAGGCCTGCGTCACGGCGCTCCCGCAGACCGAGCGCGCCGGCGTCGAGCGGTTCGGCCTCCGGGGTCGCTGGTCGCTCGGCGATCCGCCGCAAGGCGGCAAGCTCGTGCGCGTGACGCCGCTCAAGGGCGCCCCGCGCGCGCCCGCGTTCCTCGCGTGCGTGCGCGCCGAACTCGCGCAGCTCCACGTCTCGACCGGCGTGTGCCCGAAGTGCTACGCCGAGATGACCATCAACGTCACGACGAAGTAGCGCATGCGCCGCCTGCTCCTCGCCGCCCTGGTCGCCGCGCTCGGCTGCTCCCGCGCGGGCGGCGGCGTGCCCGACGCCGGCGCCGCCGACGCGGCCGCCGCCGACGCGCCCGCGGCCGACGCGGCCCCGGCCGTCGACGCCCCCCCGCCCGCCGACGCGCCGCCGGCCGACGCCGCCCCGGACGACGCCGCGGCGCCGGACGACGCCGGCTGCGACGGCTGGACCACGCTCCAGCGCCTCACGCCGCTCGAGCTGCACGACCTGCTCGCGACGACGGACCCGATCCTCATCAACGTCCACATCCCGCTCGCCGGCGACATCCCGGGCACCGACGCCGAGCTCGCGTACAACGACGTCGCCGCGATCGAGGCCTTCATCGGCCCCGACCGGTGCGCCGACGTGGTGCTCTACTGCCTGAGCGGCCCGATGAGCGTCGCCGCCGGCCAGACGCTGATCGACCACGGCTACCGCCGCGTGCGCGACCTCCTCGGCGGGCTCAACGCCTGGGCCGCGGCCGGCTACTCGGTCCAGCACTGACGATCACGGGCGCGCCGGGGCACCGCGCGATTTGACCGTGGTCGCCCTGCCGGGCGACAATCGATCCCGAGGTGTAAGCATGCAGACCAAAGTCGGGGTGGCTGCCGCGTCTCTCTTGATGCTCATGCTCGCCGCGTGCGCCGACGCGACGGCGCCCGGAGCGCCCGACGCGGGCCCCCACCCGTGCACGCTCGACGATGACTGCCCGGCGGGACAGAGCTGCACCCAGGGCCTCTGCCGACCGAACTCCCTCGTCGACGCGGCCGTGGATCAGCCCGTGCGCGGGAAGATGCAGGTCGACCCGCCGGTCCTCGACTTCGGCAGCCCGGTCGTCGGCGGCGAGTACACGAAGGCGTTCACGATCGCGAACGTGGGCGGCAGCCCGATCACGGTGACCGCCGTCAACCTCCTCGAGGACCGCACCGTCGGCGCGTTCAGCGTGACGGCGCCGCTGCTGCCCGCCAGCCTCGACGGCGGCGCGAGCCTCACCGTGGTGGTCGTGCTGCGGCCGAACGACGAGAACCTCCCCACCGGCTCGATCAAGATCCACAGCGACGACCCCGATCCCGCGAGCGCCGACGCGACCGTCGACCTCGTGGCCCACGTCAAGGGCTCGCCCCGCCTCGGCGTGTGCGTGCTCAACGACGCGCCGCCGCCGGCGTGCACCGTCAGCAACGACGGCAACCCGCTCGTCGACCTCGGCACGGTCGCGTACGGCGGGAGCGCCGAGCGCGTGGTCGCCCTCGTCAACAGCGGCGACGGCAACCTGCCGGTCGAGCTGACCGAGGTCGCGCTCACCCAGGCGGACCACTTCACGCTCACGCTCTTCGCCGCGGTCGATGATCCGGCCCACCCCGGCCAGAAGCTGGAGCAGCCCGCGACGCTGCCGTTCCTCCTCAGCGCCGGCGACGCGCAGGCCGTGCCGGCGGTGCCGGCGACCGAGCTGCGCGTCCACGTGCGCTTCATGGCCGTCGGCATCGACGGCGATCTGCCGGTCCAGTCGCTGGTCGTCACCTACAACCTGCCGGCCTCGCCGACCACGGTGCCCATCCGGGGCAAGGTCTCCGGCTGCCGCCCCGCCGACGCCGACGCGGGCGTGCCCGACGGCGGCGCCGATCCGCAGACCGATCCGAGCAACTGCGGCACCTGCGGCCACGTGTGCGTGACGCCGCACGCCACCCCGGCCTGCGTCGCGGGCGCGTGCGCGGTCGGCGCGTGCGCCGCCAGCTACGCCGACTGCAACGGTCTGCCCGGCGACGGGTGCGAGGCGGACCTGCGCGCGACGGTCGACCACTGCGGCCAGTGCGACATCGCCTGCACGAACGGCCACGGCGCCACGACGTGCCAGGCCGGCGTCTGCGTGCCGAGCTGCGACCCCGGCTACCGCGACTGCGACGGCACCGCCGCGAACGGCTGCGAGACCCGCACGAGCGACGACGTCGCGAACTGCGGCGCCTGTGGCAAGACCTGCACCCAGGCGGCGGGGCACGGCACCACGAGCTGCGCCGCGGGCGCCTGCCAGCCGATCTGCGCGACCGGCTTCAAGGACTGCAACGGCGACCCCGCCGACGGCTGCGAAGCCAACACCACCGTGGAGCTGCAGCACTGCGGCTCCTGCACGAACGCGTGCACGAACCCCCACGGCTCGACGAGCTGCAACGGGACCGCCTGCGTCCCGGTGTGCGACAGCGGCTGGGGCGACTGCAACGGCAACCCGTCGGACGGGTGCGAGACCGAGCTCGCGACGGCGACCTGGTGCGGCGCCTGCACCCTCGACTCGCAATGCCCGGCCGGCTTCTTCTGCAACGGCGCGCAGTGCGAGCAGAAGCGGGCGCCGGGCGGCAGCTGCACGGACGGCAAGCAGTGCCGGAGCACCTTCTGCGCCGACGGCGTGTGCTGCGATACCGCCTGCGGCGGCACCTGCCAGGCCTGCTCGGCCGCGAAGAAGGGCCAGGGCCTGGACGGCACCTGCGGCCTTGTCGTCGTCGGGTCCGACCCGGACAACGAGTGCGCGGACCAGGGCGCGGCGAGCTGCGGGACGAACGGCTCCTGCGACGGCGCCGGCGCGTGCCAGCGCTACGCCCCGTCCACGGTCTGCGTCGCCCAGAGCTGCACCGGGACGATCAGGAACAACGCCCGGCTCTGCAACGGCGGCGGCACCTGCGCCCCGGGCGGCACGACGGACTGCACGCCGTACACCTGCAACGCGGGCGGCACCGACTGCCTCGCGAGCTGCACCCTGGGTACGGACTGCACCGCCGGCAACTACTGCGACGGCGCGGGCCACTGCGTGTGGAAGAAGAGCCTCGGCACGGTCTGCGGCGGCGGCAACGAGTGCCAGAGCGGCCTCTGCGTGGACGGCGTCTGCTGCGACACCCCCTGCAACGGCGCCTGCCAGGCGTGCACCGCCGCCAAGAAGGGCGCCGGCGGCGACGGCACCTGCGGCAACATCGCCGCCGGGGCCGACCCGGACAACGAGTGCCTGACGCAGGCCCAGAGCACCTGCGGGACGACCGGCGTCTGCGGCGGCAACGGCGCGTGCCAGCTCTACCCGGCGAGCACGCAGTGCGCGGCGCAGACGTGCTCCGGCTCGACGCGGTCCGCCGCGCGCCAGTGCGACGGCACCGGGACCTGCGGCGTGGGCGGCACCTCGAGCTGCGCGCCGTACAACTGCAACGCCGGCGGCACCGACTGCCTGGCGAGCTGCAGCCAGCACAGCGAGTGCACCGCCGGCAACTACTGCGACCCGACGAACCACTGCGTGCCGAAGAAGGGCGACGGCGGCAGCTGCGGCGGCGCCGCCGAGTGCACGAGCGGGTTCTGCTTCGACTCGGTCTGCTGCCACACCGACTGCACCGGCATCTGCCGGACCTGCAACGGCACGAACCCCGGCACCTGCCAGAACACCGCGGCGCAGCTCGACCCGCGCGCGCAGTGCGGCGCCTGCCAGGCGTGCGACGGCAACGGCGGCTGCACCGCCGCGAGCGCGGGCACCGATCCGCACAACGAGTGCGCCTACAGCGCCCCCGCCACGTGCGGCGACGACGGCACCTGCAACGGCGCCGGCGCCTGCCGCAAGTGGCCGAGCAGCACGGTCTGCGTCGCGCAGAGCTGCGTCGATGGGACCCCGTCGATGCAGTACAACGCCGACACCTGCAACGGCAGCGGCACCTGCACCGACGGCGGCAGCGTGAGCTGCGGCGGCTTCAAGTGCAACGGCACGGCCTGCTACACGAGCTGTACCGACGACACGCGCTGCAACACCGGCGCCGGCTACACCTGCGTCAGCGGCCAGTGCCGCCGCTGGACCACGCTCATGTCACAGAATTTCACCACTTGCCCGACCGACTGGACCTTGCTCAACCAGAGCTACCGTACACCAGCGCGCAACCCGTGGTTCTGCGACAGCGTCGACGCCAACCCGACGGGGTCAACCTCGGGCACGGGCTACGCGATCGCGGACTCCGACTCCTACGGGCCCGGGGTGCGCACGGGCCTGATGACCCCGGTCTTCGACTTCTCGCAGCACGTCAACGTCCGGGTCAGCTTCTGGCACACGTTCAAGTACCTCGGCCCGTCCGACTACGGGCAGCTCCAGTACTCCACCAACGGCACCGCCGGGCCCTTCACGACGCTCGCGACCTACAACTTCAACCACACCGCGATCCAGGAGCTGATGAACCTCGACACGACCACCGTCGCGGGCCACGCGAACGTCGTCTTCCGCTTCTGGTACGACGACGGCAACACCTGGGCGTGGTGGTGGGCCGTCGACGACGTCCTGGTCGAGGCGCGGTAGCCCCTACTTGCACCTTCCCGTCGCCGGGTTCAGCGCGGACCCGGCGAGGCACATGCACGTGCCGTCGGCCAGGCACTTCCCGTGGGTCGACGAGATGAGCGGGTTGTCGTTGCAGGTCTGATCCATCCCGGGCTGGCACACCGCCGCCCCCCAGCAGACCGGGGCGTCGCTGCGCGGCGAGTTCGGCTCCCCGGGGAAGAGCTCGACGTAGTCGCAGGCGTAGCCCTGGCGGCAGTCGCCCGCGTGCGCGCAGGCGAGCAGGCACACGCCCGAGATCTGGCTCCGCGGCAGCGGCGAGCAGGCGGTGCCCGCCGGGCACGGCCGGTCCTTGCCGCACGCGTACGGCGCGCCGTAGAGGCAGTACCCGCCCGGCGCCTGCAGCGTGCAGGTGTAGCCCGTGGCGCAGCCGCCGTCGAAGCTGCACGGGCGGCCGGTCAGGCCGGCGTCGGCCGGCGGGGCGCCGTCGCGCGCGCCCGCGTCGGCGCCGCCGCCGCCGGGGTCGTCCCACCCGCCGGGTCCGGCGCGCCCGCCGCACGCCGCGAACGCCAGCACCACCGCCGAGACCGCGAGTCGCCGCATGATCGTCTCTCCCGTCGGGGGCGTCAGCCGCCCCGCGTGAAGGCCGCGAGCCGCCCGAGCGCGTCGCGCAGCGCCGGGTACAGCCCACGATACACCTCCTCGAAGAGGCGCGCATAGCGGGGCGCCGCCGGCCCCGGCGTGAAGGCGCGCCCCGCCCCGCCCATGCGCTCCGCGGCGCCGCGCGCCGAGGGCGCGAGCCCCGCGCCCGCCGCGGCCAGCATCGCGGCGCCGAGCGCCGTGGCCTCGGTCGTGCGGGCGCGCGTGACCGGACGGTCGAGGGCGTCGGCGAGGATCTGGCACCAGAGGTCGCTCGCCGCGCCGCCGCCGAGGACGTGCACCGCGGCGATGCGCTGCCCCGCGGCCGCGCCGATGAGGTCCAAGTGCAGCCGCTCCTCGAGCGCGATGCCCTCGAGCGCCGCCCGCATGAGGTGCCCGGGGCCGTGCGCGCCGCGCAGCCCGACGAGGATGCCGCTCGCGGCGTCGTCCCAGTACGGGTTCATCACGGTCGCGAGGTAGGGCACGAGCACCAGGCCCTCGCTGCCGGCGGGCACGGCCGCGGCCGCGGCCTCGAGGTCGGCGAGCGCCGCGCCGCCGAGCACCCGCTCGCGCAGCCAGTCGAGGGTGAAGGTGCCGCCCTTGAGGTCGCTCTCGAGGAGGAAGGTGCCGGGCAGCGCGCCGGCCATGGTGCGGAAGGCGCGATCGGTGCGGTACTCCCCGGCCACCGTGCCCGCGACGATCGCGGTCCCCAGGTTGAGGTAGGCGCGCTCGAGCCCGAAGACCTGCGCGCCGAGCGCCGCGACCTGGCCGTCGCCCGCCGTGACGACGACCGGCGTGCCCGCGGCCAGGCCCGTGCGCGCGGCCGCCGCGGGGGTGAGGCCGCCGGCGACGGCGCCCACGGGCAGCAGCGCGGGCAGGCGGTCCGCGGCGAGGCCGGCCGCGGCGAGGACCGCGTCGCTCCAGCGCCCGGCGCGCAGGTCGACGAGCCCCATCGGCTCGGCGGAGCCGACCGAGGTCACGTCGGCGCCGGTGAGCGCGCGGGCGAGGTACCCGCCCACGTCGAGCCACCGCGCCGCCGCCGCGAACACCGCCGGCTCGTGCGCGCGCAGCCACAGGATCTTCGTCACCGACGGCGTCATCGCGAGCGGCTTGCCGGTGATCGCGTGGAAGCGGTCCTCGCCGAGGGCCGCGCGCAGCGCCTCCACCTCGGCGAAGGCGCGCTCGTCCATCCACACGATCGCGGCGCGCAGCGCGCCCCCCGCCGCGTCGACCGGCACGAAGGTCTCGCGCTGGTGCGTGATCCCGATCGCGCGCACGCGCGGGCCGGCGGCGGCCCCGATCGCGGCGAGCGCGTCGAGCGCCGCGCGCTCCCACTCGGCCGCGCGCTGCTCGTACCAGCCCGGGGCGGGCGTCAGCAGGTCGAAGCCCGCGCGCCCCTCGGCCGCGGGCGCGCCGTCGAGCCCGAAGGCCACGGCCTTGGCGCCGTGGGTCGAGCAGTCGAGGCCGACGACGAGCGGCGCGTCCCGCATGGCCTAGTCGCGGAAGAAGCGCGCGAAGGGCATCGCGACCGGGCGGCCGAGGACGATCACCTCGTGGAGGTGCTCCATCAGCGGCAGCGCGCCCGCCGCGAGCGCCCCGCGCGCGCAGAGGCGCGGCAGCGCCCCGCCCACGACCGCGACGGTGTCGGCGCTCTCGAGCGTGTCGCCGGCCATGCGGGCCCGCGCCTCCGCGAAGGAGAGCCCCAGGCCGAGCAGGCGCCCGAGGCGGCTCGAGCGCCCGCCGCTCGTGGTGACGAGGAGGTCGCCGGCGCCGGCCAGGTGCGGCACCTGCGCCGGGTCGCCGCCGAGCGCGCGCACGAGCCGGTCCATCTCGAGGCAGGCCTGGGCGAAGACGGCCGCCTCGTAGTTGTGGTGCGCGACGGGGCCGGGCTGGCCGCCCGCGCGCTCGTGCACCCCGGCGCCGATCCCCGCCGCCATCGCGTACGCGTTCTTGAGCGCCGCGCACGCCTCGACGCCGACGACGTCGGTCGAGACGCGGACGTGGTAGTACGGCGCCGCGCAGGCGGCCGCGAGCCGCTCGAGCACGGCGCGGTCGCGGCCGGTGAAGACGACACCCGTCGGCACGCGCCGCGCGATCTCGCCGGCGATGCAGGGGCCGCCGATGGCCGCCGGCGCGATCGTGGCCCGCAGCGACGCGGGCAGCTCGGCGTGGAAGACGTCGGGCAGCACCCGGAGCTCACCGGGCGGCGCCTCCTCGAGCCCCTTGGTCACGGCGAGGACGGGCGTCCCGGGCGCGAGGTGCGGCGCGAGCGTGCGCGCCGCCCAGCGCACGCCCGCCGAGCTCACGCCCACGCCGACGAAGTCGACGCCCGCCATCGCCGCGGCGAGCTCCTCGAGGGCGAAGGGCGTGACCCGCGCGGGCAGCGGCAGCTTGAGCTTCGGGTGCACGCCGTCCGCCTTCATGGCCGCGATCAGCGCGCCGTCGAGGTGCGTACCCACCAGCCGGACCTCGTGCCCGGCGTCGGCGAGCGGCGTGCACAGCGCGGTGCCCATCATGCCCGCGCCGAGGACCGTGACTGTCGCCATGCCCCCGACGATACACCCGCTGGCGATGACCGCAATGGGCCGGCGCCGCGCCGCTAGCGCTTGCGCCCGGGCCGGCCGAGGAGGCTGTCGAGCACGCGGTCGGTCGCGATCACGGGGTCGGTGTGCGACACGCGGCGCCGCGGGGGCGGCACCGGCGGCGGCGTGGCCGCCGGCGGGGGGACGAAGATGTCGCGCGGCGGCGCGCCGAGGATGCAGCGCGCCTCGATCACGCTGTGCGCGAGCGCGTATGAATCGGTCGAGTGGCTGACCCCGCGCAGGATCCGCGTCAGCGTGCGCAGGAGCTCGCGCGCCGAGCCGAAGCGGTCCGCGGGCTGCGGCGCGAGCGCGCGCGCGACCGCCGCGCAGAGCTCGGGCGGCAGGTCGTCGCGCACGGCGGTGAGCGGCGGCACGTCGACGGCGCGCACCTTGAGCAGCACCTCGATGTCGGTGACGCCGTGGTACAGCGGCCGCCCGGCCAGGCCCTCCCACAGCACCACGCCCAGGCTGAAGAGGTCGCTCTGCACCGTCGCCGGCTGGCCGTTCGCGACCTCGGGGGCGAGGTAGGCGAGCTTGCCCTTGACGATGTCGGGGTGGGTGGTGCGGGCGCGGTCCATGGCCCGCGCGAGCCCGAAGTCGGTGAGCTTCACGAGCCCGTTCGTGCCGAGCAGGATGTTCTGGGGCGTCACGTCGCGGTGGATGACCGGCGCCCGCTGGCCGAGCGGGTCGACGCGCTCGTGGGCCGCGCCCAGGCCGCGCAGCGTCTCGACGGCGACCGCGGTGACGAGCGGCCACGGCGTGCGCTGCCCGCCCTCGGCGTAGGTGCGCACGTAGCGCCGGAGGTCGATGCCCTCGACCCACTCCATCACCAGGAAGTAGGCGCCGTCGTCCTCCTGCTCGAAGTCGTACACCTGCGCGATGTTCGAGTGCAGGAGCTGCGACCCGAGCCGCGCCTCCTCGACGAACATCACGACGAAGTCCGGCGCCATGAGCAGCTCGGGCCGGATGCGCTTGACCGCGACCGGCCGCACGAACCCGGCCGCGCCGTGCATCTGGCCGCGCCACACCGTCGCCATCCCGCCCGCGCCGGCGGGCTCGACGAGCTCGTACTTGCCGGCGAGCAGCGCGCCTCCGGAGGCGGTCCCCATCGTGTCAGGATACCCCAGAGGGGCAGCGCGTGCACGCGCGGGTGGGCGGGTGAGGCCGCGGACAAAAGACGCGGGCGGGAGCCCCCCGTAGGCCCGCCGCCCGCTGACAGCTCCTCAGGGGTGGGTCAGTCCTGGACCGCGGCCGCGCCCTTGCCGAGCATGAGGAGCGCGTTCAGGCCGCTGCCGGCGCTCCAGTTCCAGCCCCAGTACCGGCGGCCGTAGCCGAACTCGGCCCAGGCCGCCTCGCCGCCGCCGACCAGGGACCAGTCGTACGCCTTGCCGAGCTCGCGCGAGATGCGGGCCGCCACGTTGTGGCACACCCAGTTCTGGCCGTAGCCGCCCAGCGAGTCGCGCACCGAGTAGGCCGCGTCGATGGCGCGGTAGAGCTGGTCCTTCGAGACGTTCGAGATCGACCACATGTAGTTCGCGTGGCCGGGCTCGACGCCGCCGAGGTAGAGGCCCGAGCCGCCGGGGTTGCCGCCGATCTCGCCGAGCCACTCGCCGGTCTGGTGGTCGTAGAGGCCGACGGTCGAGTGCTGCAGGCCGACCTTGGTCGCCGTGTCGCTCGACATGATGTCGCCGTAGACGAGCTTCGCGTCGACGCCACCCGGGTGATCCTTGAGCAGCTGGTCGACCTTCGCCTTGGCCTCCGCCGCGCTCGCCGCCGACCGGCCTTCCTTCGCCCCGCCGCAGCCCTCGAGGTCCCGCTCCTGCGACAGGAACTTCTTCGCCGTGAAGATGAGGCCCTGGGCGGTGTAGATCCAGCCGATGGCTTGCTTGATCCCCGGATCGAGCGGGCTCAGCGGCGACGTGATCGCCGCCACGGTGGCTGAGACGATGCCTCCGGCCATCCCCGGCCCGGCGAGGAACCCGGCCCCGCCCACGAACCCGCCGGCGAAGCCGAGCGCGATGCTGCCGAGCGTCATCAGCAGCGGGTCCTTGAGGACGTACCCGGCGATGGTGCAGGCGGCGCCGATGACGGCCACCGCGAGGACCCAGGCGGGCGCGGTCGAGGCCGCGACCGTGGCGACGACGATGATGGCCGCGACGACGGGCACGTGGCCGGTCGGGTCGGTGTTCGAGATCGGGTTGTTGTAGGCGAAGGCGTAGCGGTTGAGCGCCTGCGGGTTCACCTCGTCGGGCACGACCGAGTCCGCCGAGAGGAAGCGGCCGAGCTGCGGGTCGTAGTAGCGGGCGTTCATGTAGACGAGCCCGCTCTCGTCGTCGAGCCGGTGGCCGCCCCACCCGACCGTGTTGCTGGTCGCGCCGCTCGTGGCGACCTGCTCGCCGTAGGGCGCGAAGTCGTAGCCGCGCACCTTCAGGCCGGACGCGTTCGTGAGGACGCGCACCGACGACAGGTGGTCCTGGTGGTACCAGTACGGCCCGGTGGCGTCGCGCTTGGCGACGAGCATGGGCCCGGCGAAGTAGTACTTCACCAGGCTGCCGCCGCTCACCTCGAGCAGCGAGCCGAAGTAGTACGAGGTGCCGGCCGGGCCGCTCTTCATGACGCGCGCGCCGAGGGCGTCGTAGGCGTAGGTCGTGGTCTGGCCGTTCTTCGTGACGCCCACGGGCCGGTTGTGCGCGTCCCAGGCGATGGTGCGGCCCGCGCCCGAGACCATGTTGCCGTTCGCGTCGTAGGCGTAGGCGTTCGTGCCCGCGGCGGTCACCGCGTGACGGTGCGCGGCGTCGCCGTAGGCGTACGCGCCGACGGCCGAGTTGCTCGTGATGTTGCCGAGCCAGTCGTAGGCGAAGCTGTGGCTCTGGCCGCCGCTGACGCTCGTGAGGCGGTTCAGCTCGTCGTAGCCGAAGGTCGCGGTCGCGAGCGGGTTCGTCGTCGAGGCCATCGAGACGAGGTGGGCGTCGGCGTCGTAGCCGTAGCTCGCCTGGAAGAGCGCGCCCGCGGGGCCGTTCCACGCCGCGCTCGTCAGCCACTGCCGGTTCGCGTCGTAGGCGAAGCTGCCGGTCGTGCCGTTGGCGTACGCCGCGCCGACGAGGTGGCCGCGGGCGTCGTAGGTCATCGACGTGACGTAGCCGCTGACGCTCGTGAGGCGCGAGGTCGCGTCGTAGCCGTAGGTGACGACCTCGCCGTCCGGGTAGGTGACGCTCGCGAGCCGCCCGGCGGCGTCGTAGGCGCGCCCGATGGTGTAGCAGATGCCCGCGACGCACCGGGTGGAGGCGACGACCCGGCCGGCGAAGTCGTAGGTGTTGCTCTCCGACGTGCTGCCGGTGGTCACGGTCGTGAGGTGGCCCTTGCTCGCGCCGTAACCCGCCTCGTCGTAGGTGAAGACCGCGTTCTCGGTCGCCGTCGCGCGCGTCTTGATGCGGTTGAGGGCGTCGTAGGTGTGGGTGATGGTCTGGCCCTTGGCGTCGGTCTGCCGGAGCAGCCGGCCGGCGGCGTCGTAGGCGTAGCTCGTGCAGCCGGTGTCGGGCGTGCACTCGCTGTACTTGCGGCCGAGGGAGTCGTAGGCCGCGGTGGTCACGTTGCCGGCCGCGTCGACCTGGCGCAGCAGGCGGCCGAGCACGTCGAACTGCTTGGTCGTGTAGGCGTAGGCGCCGGCGTTGCGCTCGCGGATCTGCGAGACGCGGCCGAACGCGTCCTTCCACACCACGCGCTCGTGGCCGAGCTCGTCGTAGTCGAGGACGTAGCCGTTGCCGTAGTAGCGCTGCGCCGCGGCGCCGTCCGGGTGCGTGACGGTGCGCAGCCGGCCCGCGCCGTCGTACGCGTACAGCTCGTACTTCGGCGTCTCGCCGGCGGCGTACCACGCCGACTGCTTCCACACGCGGCTCGAGGCGTCGGAGAAGATCGTGTCCTTCGTGAGGACGCCGGCGGCGGTGCCGCCGCACGCGTGCGGGTTGCAGCTGTACGGGTTGCAGCTGTGCGGGTTGCAGTTGTAGTACGTCCCCGCGCAGCTGTCGTAGCACTGGTCGTAACAGGTCTGGTAACAGGTGTCGTAGCAGGTGGCCGGGCTCGCCGCCGGCGCCTTCTTCGCCACCCGGTACTTGCGGCCGATGCCGTCCTGGTAGGTCTCCTCCCACTGCCCGTCGCTGGTGCCGTCCCAGATCGTGCTGCGCGTGCGCTGATACGACGGGTTGCCCCAGTCGAGGTACTGGTGGGTCGAGACGTTGCCGTTCGCCAGCGTCTCCTGCGTGACGCGGCCGAAGGCGTCGTGGGCCCAGGTCGTGGTGTAGCCGTTGACGTCGGTCTCGGCGCTGCGCACGCCGAGCACCGCGTCCCAGCTCCGGCTGGAGCAGTGACCGAGGGGGCTGCAGCTCGCCATGTTATAGAGGTGGTAGGTCGGATCGAACGAGAAGGTGGTCGTGTTGCCGACCTGGTCCGTCTGCGAGATCCGGTTGCCCCACTGGTCGTACGTGCTGCTCGTCGTCGAGTAGCCGCTGGTCGAGCTGTCCCACATCTTGACGCGGGCCATGTTGCCGACCGTGGGCGCCGCGGCGTAGGTGGTGTTCGCGTCGTACTCGTAGAGGCTCTGCTTGACGAGCTCGCCGCCGGTGCCGATGCCGGCGTAGACGTTCTCGTAGGCGGCCAGGCCGACGATGTAGCTGCCCCAGTTCGGGTAGTAGCCGCGCACCGCCGTGCGCTCGTCGCCAGAGGCGTCGTAGTCGCCGTACTCGTAGGTGGTCGTGGCGTTGCCGTAGCCGTCGTAGCCGAGCTGCGTCACCACGCGCTTGCAGCTCCCCGACTGGTTGCACTCGTAGTCCCACCGGTCGGTGAGGAGCGAGGTGTACGGCGGGGCCCCGTTCTCCTGGTACCCGTAGGTCGAGTAGCTGAAGATGTTGCCGGCCGCGTCCCGGAAGTACGTCGCCTCCGGCTTGCTGATGCAGCCGACGTGCTGGTGGTAGTAGGTCTCGGTGTAGTTGCCGGCCGCGTCGAGCACCGCGGTCACCTTGCGGAAGCCGAGGAAGCGGCGCTCCGCGTTCGACCACAGGCCGCCCTCGTAGCGGTAGCTCGCCGTGGACGAGGCGGTGCGGCCGTCGCCGGTGCGCACCGACGCGACGGTCTGCAGCACGAGGCCCGCCGGCATGGCGGTGTTCGCCCACGCCGTCGACGGCACGTACGTGACGTCGGTCGTCCCGCCGGCGTTGTTCGTCATGGAGGTCATGAGGTCGCGGCCGCCGGCGCCGAGGATGATCTGGTTGTGGGCGGCGCAGCCGCCCTCGAACCACCCGTTGCACTTCCACATCGACCAGACGAGGTCCTGCTTGCCGTCGCCGTTGATGTCGACGAAGCGGATGCCGCCGTCGCGCATCTCGCCGTTGCCGCGGTCCAGGGCGATGTAGCCCGCGGTCGGCCAGCCCGGCCCCGAGGCGAAGCCGGTGCCCGTCGAGAGCCACACCTCGTTGTGCGCCTGGCAGCCGGCGCCGTACCAGCCGGTGCACTCCCACATCGACCAGACGAGGTCGGCCTTGCCGTCGCCGTTGAGGTCGACGAGGCGCATGCCGCCGTCCTGGACGTAGCCGTTCCAGCCGTCGATGGCCATGTAGCCGCCCGAGGGCCAGGCCGGCCCGGGCGTGAAGAAGTTGCCGGCGTTGAGCCAGATCTCGTTGTGGCCGGAGCAGCCCGCGCCGTACCAGCCGTCGCGGCACTCCCACAGCGACCAGACGATGTCCATCTTGCCGTCGCCGTTGATGTCGGCGAAGCGGATGCCGCCGTCCTGCTGGTTGCCCGTCGAGTCGCCGTCCATGGAGACGTAGCCCGCGGTCGGCCAGGTCGGCCCGGCCACCCAGCCGCTGCCCGTCGACAGCCAGATCTCGTTGTAGCCGGCGCAGCCGGCGCCGTACCACCCGCTGTTGCACTTGTACAGCGACCAGACGACGTCGGCCTTGCCGTCGCCGTTCATGTCCACGAGGCGCACGCCGCCGTCACGCTGGTCGCCGCCGCCGCGGTCGATCGAGATGTAGCCCGAGGTCGGCCAGCCGGGGCCGGGGGTCCAGCCGTTGCCCGTGTTGAGCCAGATCTCGTTGTGGGCCTGGCAGCCGTCGCCGTACCAGCCGGTGCACTCCCACATCGACCATACGAGGTCCGGGAGGCCGTCGCCGTTGATGTCGGCGAAGCGGACGCCGCCGTCGACGGTCTGGCCGCCGCCCTTGTCCATGGAGACGTAGCCGCCGGTCGGCAGGTTCGGGCCGCGCACGAAGCCGTTGCCCGTCGAGAGCCACACCTCGTTGTAGCCGGCGCAGCCGCTGCCGTACCAGCCGTTGCACTTGTAGAGCGACCAGACGATGTCGGTCTTGCCGTCGCCGTTGAGGTCGAGCAGGCGGACACCGCCGTCCTGCTGGTTGCCGCTCGAGTCCTTGTCGATCGAGAGATAGCCCGAGGTCGGCCAGCTCGGGCCGGGGACGAAGCCGCTGCCGGTGTTGATGAGGATCTCGTTGTGCGCGGCGCAGCCGCCGCCGAACCAGCCGCTGCACTCCCACATCGACCACACGATGTCGAGCTTGCCGTCGCCGTTGAAGTCGGCGAAGGCGATGCCGCCGTCGCGCTGGTCGCCGGTGGTGTCGCGGTCGATGGAGACGTACCCGCCGGTGGGCCAGCCCATGCTGCCGCCGGCGAAGGAGAAGCCGCCGCTCTCGTAGCCCATGCTCGTCGCCGGCAGCGCCGAGCCCCCGTTGATGAGGCCGGCGCCGTCGTGGGTGACGTCACGGCCGTACTGCTGGACGTTCGTGAGCAGCGACTGGCCGAGCGCGTCCTGGCCGTAGCTCAGTCGGTAGGCGCGGACGTGCGAGACGCCCGGCATCCAGACGAAGATGCTGCGCAGGCGGTAGTTGACCTTGCCCATGCCCTGGCCGGGGCAGGCGTGCGGGTTGCACTGGTGCGCGTTGCACTGGACCGGGTTGCAGTCGTACCAGGAGCTGCAGCTGCCGTACTTGTCGTAGCCGGCGCAGCACTGCGAGTAGCAGGTGTCGTAGCAGGTGTCGTAGCAGGTCGTGGAGCCGCCGATCGCGTAGGTGACGGGGTCGGGGCGCCCCTCGCGGAAGAACGTGATGGTCGTGCCGTTGTAGCTGATCGTCTCGAGGTAGCACTCGTTGCCGCCGTCGCACCAGTAGCCGTAGGTGACGGCGTTGCCGCGCGGGTCCTGGACGCGCGCCAGCGCCCAGCGGAAGGTGCCCTGCGCGGTCTGGTTGAGCGCGGTGTAGGTCGCCTTGGTGCCGTCCTTGCGCCAGACGTACCAGGCGTTCGCGCCACCGTCCCAGGTGATGCGCTGGAAGCTCTGCATCTTCGTGCAGTGCGTGCCGCCGAGCGTGCCGCACGGCACCAGCTCCTGGCCGTCGAGGAAGAAGATGTCGCCGCCGTCATACCGCGGCACGCCCTTGCCGGCGCTCGCCCGCGCGATGTAGGACGAGCCGGTCACCGACCAGCCGACCCCCGCCATGCCGTTGCCGCCCGTCGAGGAGTAGACGAGCTTGACGTCGGGGGCGAGGCCGTGGAACTCCGGGACCGCGATCGGCACCTCGGTCGCGAAGGACCCGTAGTACGAGTCCACGCTGCCTTGCGCCGCGGCCGGCGGGGCTGAGCCGGTGAGCGCGAGCGCAACGAGGAGCGTGGTGGCCGTGGAAGCGATGCCCTGGCGATGTCGCATCGATCTGCCTCCCTGCGGATGGGGCTGGTACTCCGTACAAGGCATGTGGGCGCGACAAGCAGGCACTGTGCCACAGGACACATCACGGGTTTCTAAGGACTTACGGCAACGAGCGTCCAAGAATTGGACGGCGTGAAGTTCAATGTTTGAACCTTGAACAGGCCGATCGCGGCGATCGTCACCGGCCGCTGACTACTTTTTCAGCGCCGGGCACTCCCAGCCCTTGCGCCCGCGGCGCGCCGCCTCGTCCTTGATCATCTGGTAGGCCTGGGCCTCGCTCTTGCCGATGAGCTTGTAGGAGAAGGTCTGGAACTCGGGCGACGGGTTCGTGGCGCGGAACCGGCGCCCGATCTCGTGGGCCTTGTCCGCGGGCTTGATGGCCGGGTCCGCCTCGACCGTCGTGTTGATGCGGCACCACACGTCGAGGTCCTGGAGGAAGCGGTGGTTCGACTCGGTGCAGCTCGCGAGCGGCGCCAGGCCGAAGAGCGCGAGGACGCTGCAGACGCGGCACATGGTGCGGAGGCCTCCGTGCATGGCTCACCATACGGCGCCGTTCGGGCGCCGCCAAGGGGGACGGCTACGACGGCCGGCGCCGCCGGGCGCGGACGGCGGCGAGCACGAGACCGGCGCAGCAGGCCCACGGGAACACCGGCGCGGTGTAGGGCCCGAGCGCGAAGGTCTCGACCAGGCGCACCTCGCCCGCGAGCGTCGTGGGCCGCCCCGGCTGGTCGCGCGGGATCTCGACGAGGTCGCTCGCGCCCCGGATGCGGCCGAGCGCGTCGCCGATGGTGCTGACGCCGGTGTTGGTGGCGCGCACGAGGTCGCGGCGCGTCTCGATGCCGCGCAAGTGGGCGAGCACCGCCGCCTGGCGCGGCGCGCCGCTGCCGCCGAACCAGGCGTGGTTCGCGAGGGTGACGAGGAGGTTGGGGCCGCGGCGCGCGGCACGGTGCACGGCCGCGGGCAGGATGTCCTCGTAGCAGATGAGCGGGGCCACCCTCAGCGCGCCGTCGACGAGGATGAGGGGCTCGGCGCCGGGCTCGATGTCCGGCGAATCGGGCAGCCGGGCACGCATGCGCCCGGCCCAGTCCGGGAAGGAGTCGGCGAACGGGATGTACTCGCCGAAGGCGAGGAGGTGGTTCTTGTCGTAGATGCCGGCCACCTTCCGGTCCGCGGTGAAGAGGACGGCGCTGTTGAAGACATAGGGCCGATCGAACTGGTGCGTGAGGGCGCCGGCGAGCAGCCGGCCCCGGTGCGGCGGGCGCAGCTCCCACGGGTGGCCGGGTGCGTACTCGCGGGTGAGCTGCCGGTCGAAGAGGAAGGGGAACGCCGACTCGGGCCAGACGATCAGCTCGGCGCCCTGCCCCGCCAGCTCGCCCGTCACGGCGCGCAGGCCCTCGATGTAGCGCTGGCCGGTGTGCTTGCGCGCCTCCTGCGACACGATGCCGAAGTTCGGCTGCACCACGCCCACGCGCAGCGCCGGCGCGCGGCCGCGGGCCCATGCGACGTGGCCGGCGCGCGCGAGCCCCACCACGAGGACCGCGGCCGCGACCACGGCGGCGACGCGGAGATCCCGCGCCGCCCGCTCGCGCTGCAGCGCCGCCGCGCCGAGGTCGACGACGATCACGTTGATGAGCACGAGCAGCGCCGAGACCGCCACCGGCCCGCCGAGCTCGGCGACCTGGGCGAGCGGCCAGGCCCGCGCCGCGGTGATGGCGAAGTACCAGGGGAAGACGAACGGCACCGTGGCCTCGATGACGGCGAGGACGAGCGGCCCGCTCACGAGCCAAGCGAGCCCGGTACGGCGCGCGAGCAGTCGGCACGCCCCGGCCCAGAGCGCCCACACCAGCCCCTGGTACACGCACGCCGCGACGGTCACCGTGATCGCCGACGGGCGCCCGAGGTGGACGAAGGTCTCGAGGAGGCCGACCCCCCAGCTCAGGCCGGCGAGGTTCGCGGCGGTGCCCGCGAGCCAGCCCAGGCCGGCGGCGCGCCAGGGCGAGACCGCGCGCGCGGCGAGGTACAGCGGGCCGAGGCCGACGAGGGCCAGGGGCCACAGGTCGAACGGCGGCGCTGCGAGGACGGCCAGCGCGGCGGCGAGCAGGGCGAGGAGGATGGGGCGCATGGTCGGCTCACGCTGGCGCGGCGGAAGACCTCACGGCCGTCACGGCGCCGGCGGGCGCCCCCGATCCGGATCGACGGCGATGGGCGGTGGCACGAACGGATCGGGCGGCTGCGGCGGTCCCGGCGCCGCGAGCGTCTTGGTCCACTGCGGGGGTCGCGCCGGGTCGGGCATCTCCGCCGGCGGCACCGCGGGCCGCACGGCCTGCGAGGAGGGGGCGAGCCGGGCCAGGCGCCGCTCGGGCGCCTCGCTCGGGTCGACGTCTATCGCCGGAGCCTTGGCCGCCACGTCCGTGAGGGGTTGGGCGACCTCGCGCGGCTTCGGCGGCCCCCCGCGGACCTGGTTCATGAGCGCGATCCCCGCCACCACCAGGCTCGCGGCGGACACCGCCAAGACCACCTTGCGCACCGAGGCAGCGTACCACAAACCGAGGCCCTGGGGATCGCGGCCCGCGGCGGCGCAGCCTCGCGCGAGTCTCGCGCTGCTCGACGCGGCGGTCGCGGGCCGGATCCCGTTGAAGCCGGAGGGGCTGCGGGGGCTGTGAGGAGGGGTTTGGCCGTCAACGCTTGGCCCGCACCTCCACCACCGTCGTCGCCGACCGGCCGAACGTCTCCGGGTGGTACATCTCCTCCGCCTTCACCGGCGCCACGACGAACCGCCCGAGGCTCGTCGCGCGGGCGAGGTAGGTGTACTCGTAGACGCCGGCCGGGAGGCGGTCGGCGAAGAGGACGGCGCGGTCGTCGCGCAGCTCGCGGTGGTCGAAGGCGAGCAGGGCGTACCAGGACCAGACGTCGTAGGTGCGGTCGTCGAGCTCGCCGCCGAGGCGGCTGCGGGCGGAGGTGACGAAGCCGAGGTTCACCGCCTCGAGGCCGGCGGGCAGCGGGTCGGCGATGGCGACGTAGTAGCGCTGGTCCGGCACCACCACGACGACCCGGACGCGGACCGTGGCCCCGGCGGTGATCTCCCACGTGCCGTCGGGGCCGCGGCGCACCGTGTCCTCGCGCTGGCCCGCGGCGTCGCGGATCGGCTCGTAGACGCGGCTCACGCTCAGGCCCTGCTCCTCGGGCGGCAGGCGCAGGTCGGCGGGGGCGTAGCGCAGGCCGATGCGGTAGTAGAGCGCGCCGGGGCCGGTCTTCGCCAGGGTGAGGTCGCGGGCGCCGAGCCGCGCCAGGGCGGCGAGGGACACCTCGTGCGCGACCGCCTTCATCTCGCGGCCCTTGAACGCCGCCTGCCCGAGCGCGCCGTCGCCGTACCACAGGCCGGCGGCGAAGTCGGGGACCGCGCGCTCGACCTGGCGGTAGTAGCGCGCGAGGGCGACCAGGGCGTAGGCGTTCGCCTGCGTCGTCGACCAGGCGCCCTTGATGCGCCCGTCGAGGAGGCCGCGCGCGACCTTCGGCATGAGCGGGTGCCCGGGGTCGACCTCGAGCAGCGCGCGCAGGACGATGGCGTCGGTGCGGTCGTCGGAGTGCATGAGCACGCGCAGGCTCTCGGTCGCGTGCTCGGCGAAGCGCGCCGTGGCCGCGGTCTGGATCGCGGCGTTGTCGAGGTCGCGCAGCAGCGCGCGCACGCGGCCCGAGCGGCCCTCGGCGCGGAAGAGCGCGGTCATGAGCCACGCGCGGGCGAAGAGCGGCAGCTCGCCGCGCTTGTTGTAGAGCCGGGCGAGGTGGCCGCGCTCGTGCTGCCCCAGCTCCCCGAGCACCCAGGCGCTCGCCGTCTGGGACGTGTAGTCGAGGTGCTCGTAGTACTGCGTGAGCGGGTGGTCGAGGCGGTCCTTCAGGAACGCGCGGGCGCGCGTGAGCGCCGCCGCGGGCACCGCCTCGCCCGACTCCTTCCCGCGCAGGAGCGCGTAGGTCGCGTAGGCGCTGACGTACGGCCAGCTCAGGCGCGCGCCGTCCCAGTAGCCCCAGCCGCCGTCGTAGCGCTGCTGGGCGACGAGCCGGCTCACGCCGCGCGCGGCGAGGGCCTTGCGCGCGCCCTGGTCCGCGACCGCGGCGAGGCGGAACTCGGCCAGGATCTTGCCGAGGCTGAAGATCGGCATCACGCGGCTCGCGGTCTGCTCGGTGCACTCGTAGGGGTACTCGACGAGCTGGCGCACGGCGTCCTCGAGGCCGTTGAGCGCCGTCGAGGCGAGCGACACCTCGAGGCCGCCGTAGCCGGGCAGCGCGCCCGCGGGCGGGACCACCGGCTGGCGCACGCTGCCCTCGGTCATGCCGTAGGTGGCGAAGGCCTCGGTGGTCACCGGCAGGAGCACCGGCACCTGCACCTCGGCGGCGTCGCGCTCGCGGCCGAGCAGGGCGGCGAGCTGCAGGCGCGCCGGCCCGGCGTGCAGGGCGCTGAGCGGGAAGCGCACCTCGCGCCCCTCGCCCGCCGGGATGCGCACCTCGCGGCGCAGGTCGCCCGCGAGGCCGACGTTGCGGCCGCGGGCGAGGACGGTCGCGACCCCGGCCGCCCCGGTGTCGTTGTGCACCATGACCGCGGCCTCGAAGCGGTCGCCGACGCTGAGGAAGCGCGGCAGCGACGGCCGCACGAGGAGCGGCTTGCGCACGGTGACCTGGGCCTCGCCGTGGCCGAAGCGGTCGGGGCGCGCCTCGTCGGCGGCGACGGCCATGATGCGGAAGGTGGTGAGGTTGTCGGGCAGCGGGATCGTGAGCTGCGCGCGGCCGTCCGCGTCGGTGGCGACCGCCGGGTTGAAGTAGGCCGTCGTCGCGAAGAGCGTGCGGGCCTGCCAGGTGGGGCCGGCCGACTTCGTGCGGGCCTCGTCGGCCCCGGTCGTGAGGTCGTCGAGCCGCTCCGCCTTCGCCTCCTCCGGCCCCCCGGGCGCGGCGGCCGCGTCCGGCGAGGCCACCGCCTTCGGCGGGCCGCCGAGCCCGCCGCCGCCGGCGCCGTGCCCGCCGTGGCCACGGAGCGCGAAGGCGCCCCGGGCCAGCGCCTGGTTCGCGTGGCCGCGGCGCCTGCTCGCATGGAGCCGCGCGAGCTTGAGGTCCTCGCGCCGGCCGAGGAGCGCGCTGCGCAGGTCGACGAGCGGCGCCCCCGCGCCCCGCGCGGCGTAGAAGACCGCGAGCGGATCGGGCGTCGCGTAGCGCAGCAGCGACAGCACGCCCTCGTCGACGACCATGACGGCGACGTCGCCGCGCACCGGCCGCCCCGCGGCGTCCGTGGTCCGCAGCGCCACCGTGAGCCGATCGCGCGGCCGCGCCGTCGGGCGCGCCGGAGCGACCGTCACGGTGACGCGCCGCTCGTCGAGCACCACGGGCAGGCGCACCGTGCCGTGGGCGAGCGCGGGCCGGCCCAGGTCCTCCGCCGCGGCCCCGAGGCTGCCGTCGGTGACGCGGCCGCGCGCCAGGCTCAGGCCGACGTGCACCTCGGGCAGGTGGTAGGCGCGGATCGGCACCTCCACGATCGGCGCTGTGCCCTCGAAGCGCACGCGCCGCGCCTCGTCGATGCCGCCGCGCATGACCGTGAGCAGCCCCACCGCCGGCGTGATCGGCGACTTGACGAGGATGCGCGCGGTCTCGCCGGGACGGTACTCGCGCTTGTCGGGCACGAGCTCGAGCTGCGACGCGTTCTCGAGGCGCCACGGCACGTAGCCCGGGCCGGCGGCGTAGACCCACACCGAGGTGCGCGTGCGGCGGCCCGCCTCGTCGGTGGCCTCGGCGCGCAGCCGGTAGCCGCCGGGCCGGGGCAGCGCGAGCGCGCAGGCCTCGGGCCGCGCGGCGGTCGTGACCGCGCAGGAGGCGGCGCGCCGCTCGTGGTCCTCGTACTTGTAGGTCCAGCCGTCCCCCTCCTGCACCGGGGTGACCTTGGTCGTCACCAGGGCCGCCTCGATGGTGAGGGCCGCGCCGGGCTGGCGCCGCCCGTCGAGGTCGGCGAGCACCGCCTGCACGCTGACCCGCTCACCGGCGCGCACCACGGTGCGGTCGGGGCGCAGGCCCACGTAGCGGGCCGCGGGGTGCGCGACGATGGTCGCGCGGCTGGCGATCGACTGGCGGTTGCGATCGATCACCTGCGCCTCGAGCGTGAAGGCGAGCGGACCCACGGTCTTCGCCTGCGGGTCGGCGGCCAGCTTCGCGCCGACGGCCAGCCGGCCGCGCGCGTCGAGCACGCCCTCGCCCGACGCGACGATATCGCCGTCGGCGCCGTCCCGCGCCAGGCTGAAGCCGCGGCGCCAGCCCTCGCGGTGCCGCCGCGGCCCATCGACGACGCGCCAGTCCGGCCGCCACGCCTCCGGGTCGCCGAAGCTGAAGCCCTCGTGGCCCGGCGGGCTGAACCGCGCCCCGGCGCGGCTCAGGGTCCAGGCGCAGGCGGCGCCCGCCATCGGGGCGCCGAAGAGGTAGTCCGCCCCGACGCGCGCGGCGAGCGTGCCGCCCTGGAAGTGCGGGCCGGCGCCCGGCTCCACCTTCACCGCGTACTCGGGCGCGCGGTACTCCTCCACCTGGAACGCCCCGGCCACCCAGTCCGGGAAGGGGCCCGCGGCGGGCTTGACGCGCACGCGGTAGGCGCCGAGGTCGGCGGCCGGCGGCAGCGTGACGTCGACGGTGAAGCTGCCGCTCTTCGTCAGCGCGAGCGTCCCGGCCGCGATCTTCGCGTCGCGGGCGCTCAGCACCTCGTACTCGACCCGGCCGACCCCCGGCGGCAGCCCCGTGACCTCGCCCCGCGCCGTCGTGCCGACCACGCGCAGCAGCCCCTTCACGTGCACCTTGTCGCCGGGGCGGTAGGGCGAGCGGTCGGTGAAGAGGTGCAGCCGGAGGGTCTCCTTGGGCGGGATGGCGCTCGCGTGCGCGTAGGTGCCGTTGTAGCCGTGGTCGTCGCCGGCGCCGTCGAGCAGCGCGAAGGCGCGGTCGTCGGCGTGGCGGATCCAGAGCGCGTAGGGCGCGGGCTTGCCGAGGACGCGCCGGCCGGGCGCGCGCACGACGCCGTCGGCGTCGGTCGCGCCGCGCCAGATGACCTCGCCCGTGCGGTCGCGCAGCTCGGCCGCGGCGTGCGCGAGCGGCGCGGCGCTCTCGAGGCTGGTGGCGAAGGCGACGATCTGGTCCTCGTCGTAGCGCGCCATGATGCCGACGTCGGTGACCTGCACCAGGGCGAGGCGGTAGGGGTTGGCCCAGCGGTCGTCGCGCCGCAGGCCGTCCGCCCGCACCTCGGCGAAGACGGTCCCGGCGCCGCTGGGGCCGAGCGCCTCGTCGGTGGGCAGGCCGAGCGTCGTCTTGCCGTTGCGGCCCACGCCGGTGACGAGGTGGCGCGCGGGCCGGAGGCCCTTGATGCGCGCGAGCGGATCGCCGCGGCCCTGGCCGTAGCCCCACGGGCTGCGCAGGCGCTCGATCAGGGTCATGAGCTGGGCCGGGTCGACCGCGACCAGGCGCAGCCGGGCCCCGCCGAGGCCGCGGACCTCGAGCGGCACCTGGCGCGTGCCGCGACGCTCGAGGGCGGTGACGTTCTGGGCCGGGAAGCGCACCTCGGGCGTGATGTCGCCCGTGCGCAGCGTGCGCCGGACGTCGGCGCCGAGCTTCTGGCCATGGACGTCGACCGGCCCCGCCTTGACCGTGACCGTGTAGGCCGTGCGCGGATCGAAGTCGCCGCGCAGCATCACCCAGCTCGCGCCCGGCTCCTGGTCGAGGTCCCGCGGCGCGGGCGTGACCGTCACGACCGGCGCGCCCGCGGCCGGGGCGAGCGGGTTGTTGAAGCGCACCATGACGCCCTGGGCGGGGTTGCAGCGCCAGCGGTCGCCGCAGGCGATCTCCTCGACCTTGAGCGGGCGGTAGGTCGAGAAGGGGTGGTGCAGCGCCCGCAGGCTCGGCCGCCCGCCCTCGCCGCGCAGGCCCGCGGCGATCGTGACGTGCTGCCAGGCGCCGGCGGCGAGCGGCCGCCGGGGCCGCAGGACGATCGTGCGCTCCGGGTCGAGGCGCGCGATCGCGGCGCCGAGGTCCGGGAGCGCGGCCCACTCCGCGCGGGGCACGACCACGAGGTCGCGGCCGGGGATGCCGGCGAGCGTGAGCCGCCGGAGCAGCTCGGCCGCCGCCACCGGCTGGTTCAGCTCGAGGGCGACCGCGGTGTCGGGCCGGGCCTGGTCGGTGTAGGCGGCCGGCAGCGCGCGCCGCAGCTCGGGGCGCGGCGTGGCGAAGCGCCACTGCTCCGCCCGCTCGAGGCGCGCGCCGCTCGTGGCGCGCGTCCCCGCGGGCACGCTCGCGGTGTACTCGGTGCCGAAGGGCATCCGCCCGTCGGGCTCGAAGGCGAGCGTCTGGGTCCCGAGCCAGCGGAAGCGCCCCTTCACGGCGGGGGCGAGCACGAGCGGGGCCGCGCGGGTGGCGAGCTCCGCGAGGCTCGCGACCGGGACCATGGGCTGGTTGAAGGTGACCGTGACCGCGCCGACGAGCGCGTTCTCGCCCGTGGGCTGGCTGCGCAGCACCTTGAGGGGCGTCGGGGCCACGCTGGGGCGGCTCGCCGGCGCCCGCTGGCTGGCGGGCGGGAAGGGCAGCGGCTCCACCCGCGTGGTCGTGGGCGGGGGCGGCGCGCCGGGCCGGAACGTGAACGGCTGGGGCTCGTCGCGGGCGAGCGGCGCGAGCCCGGCGAAGGGATCGGCGCCGGGCGGCGGCAGGCTCCGCGCGCGCTCGCCGTGCGCGCAGTTGAGGACGACCACGAAGAGCAGGACGAAGCGGGCGGTGCGCATGGTGGCTCCGGCTGGTCGAAGGTTGGACCCCGCGCCGCGGCCCAGGTGCAGGTCGCAGGCGCGGGCCAGGGCCGGGTACGCACGAGGGGGTGGCGGGGGTCTGAGCGCGGCCCGCCACGAATGTGAGCCCGCGCACGCACCGGCGCGGGCTGGCCGTGTTATCGTAGGGCCACTCGGCGGCGCGCAGGGGCGCCGTGGGTAAAGGGGGCCCCATGGGTGATCGGACCGCGCAAGCCGACGTCTTCGACGTCGTGATCATCGGCAACGGGACCGCGGCCGCCGGCGCCGTCGTGCGCCTGAAGGAGCGCTTCCGCCGCGAGCCGGCGAGCCCGCTGCGGGCGCTCGTGCTCGAGGCCATGACCGAGCAGGACCGGGCGGCGCTCATGCCCGAGTACAACGCCCGCGTGACGTTCCCGGCGGACCTGCCCGGCGCGCTGCCCGACCTCGGGCGCACCGTGATCACCTGGTACGACAAGGTCGCGTACTACTCGCACGGCGACCCGGTGCGCAAGACCCTGCCGCCCGGCCGCGTGGCGCTCGTGGACGTCAACGGCCTCATCGACCTCGCCGAGCGCGACCTGCCGCCGCAGATCGAGATCCGCTGGCACAAGCAGGTGTGCGACGCCAGCTACAGCGCGCTCCCGGACGGCAGCGAGGTGATCGAGCTCACCGTGCAGTACCCCTTCGGCCCGGAGAAGGTGTTCGAGGAGACCGATCGGATCCGGGCGCGCGTCGTCATCGACTGCGCCGGCACCGGCTCGCTGCTCCTCGACAAGATGCAGGGCTACCGCAACGACTCGGCCATCGTCTGCGGCGTGCTCGCGTTCAAGGTGCTCGGCGCGAAGGTGCCGGACCCGCACGAGGTGTCGCTCGGCCTCGACGACTCGATCACCCACGGCGCCGGGTCCTGGTCCTACCCGAACGCCGGCCTCTCCGCCGCGATGACCGACTACCTCGAGCGGTGGTTCAAGACGACGACGAACGTGCGGCTGCGCGCGCTGGTCGACGGCCGGCCGCCCGCCGCCTTCGCCGGCACCATCTGCGACGTGGGCATCAGCAGCATCGCCCCGTACGCGAACGCCCAGCACTACCAGCGCAACCTCGAGCGGCAGGCCGACGAGCTCTTCCAGGAGCTGCGCGGCTACCGGGACATGTTCCCCGGCGCGGCGGTCATCCCGGGGTCGGCCTTCTTCAAGCCGTCGCCGGTGCTGCAGCCCGTCGGTCAGATGGCCGGCAGACGCTACATGCTCGCCGGCGACGCCGCCGGCCACGCCACGCCGTACATCGGCGAGGGCGTCCGCCCGGGCATGGTCATGGGCCACGCGGCCGCCGGCATCGCCCTCGACGCGCTCGCCAGCGGCGACTTCTCCGGGGACACCCTGCGGCGGCGGTTCGAGGACGCCTGGTGGGAGCGGTTCGGCCGCTACGACATCTGGAGCGACCTCTTCCGCAACTTCTCCTCGACGTGCTTCAGCGACACGGAGTGGGACGCGTTCTTCCTGAAGCTGCGGACCCTGAGCCCGGACGAGTTCTACCTCGTGCTCCGCTCCGAGTACAACGTCGACATCGTCCGGAAGATGTTCCCGTACGGCCTCGTGCCGCACTACGTCAGCTACCAGGCGCGGAGCGCGGTCGATTTCTTCCGGCGGCGGCTCACGGCGCGGCAGGTGGTGTCGTGGATCCGCTGAGGCGCACGCGCGCGCACGCGGGCGTGGCGCCGGTGGGCCCGGGGCTGCACTGGCGGCCCGAGTCGGAGCGGACCAAGCCGCTCGCCATCGAGTGGGTGTACTTCAAGTTCTTCTCCGCCCACGCCGACGGCATCGTGGTCTTCGGCAGCGGGTGGGGGCTGCCCGGGGTCATCTCGGTGCAGGTCTTCCCGCGCGACGCCGCCGGCCACGCCGGAGCGCCGGTGTGCGTGAGCCGGCACGACTACCCGCTGGCGCAGGTGACGCGCTCGACGACCGACTACGAGTGCCTCGTCGCCGAGAGCGCCGTCACCCGCGGCCCGGACGGCTACGCCACCGCGGGCGCGATCGCCGGCGCCGGCCACGCGATCGCGTGGGACCTCGCGTTCGCCGCGGAGTACGCGCCCATCGCGTCGTTCGCCGGCCGCTTCGGGGCCCTGCGCCTGGGCCACCTCGCCTGGGACCTGATCGAGCCGCTCGCCACCGTGACCGGCTCGCTCGTCGTCGACGGCGCCACCGTCGCCATCGACGGCTGGGGCTACGTCGACACGAACCGCGGCCGCTGGCTCTTCGGCATCGACCCGACGACGCACTGGAACTGGGTGCTGGTCCACGGCGAGGCCGCAGGATCACGGCTGCTGATCGCGGGCATGAACGTGCGCGCCACGCCCGCGCTCGGGCGCCTCTACCTGCGCGACGGCGACACCAGCCTGAGCTTCCCGTGCGACGCCGGCACCTTCGTGCACCGCGCCTTCACACGGGACCCGGCCACCGGGACGCGGTTCCCGGTCCTGACGACCGTGGCGGCGCACGACGAGGCCGGCCACCGCCTCGAGCTCACGCTCACGAACGACGGCGCGCACGTCTACCGCCAGGCGATTCCGCCCGCCGAGATGCGCGCGGGCCTGCCGACCGTGTTCGCGTGGGACCTGTGCGAGAGCTTCGTCACGGCCACCGGCACGCTGCGCGCGCCGGGCGGCGCCACGCGGCCGCTCGCGGCGCGCGGCATCAAGGAGTACCCGGTCACGCGGATCGCGCTGCAACGCTGACGCGGCGGTCCGCCGCAGACGCCGAGGGAGACGGCGTGTCATGCAGCCGAAGAGCCAGGTGTTCCACGGATTCAAGCAGTCGCTCGACCTCCTGATCGAGTCGGTGATGCTGCGCCCCGGCGGCCAGGACGCGGCCCGCCTCCTCGTCGGCCTGCGCTACTTCCTCCTGCTCTCGACGTCACTCTTCCTCGCGTACGTCAGCTCGACGTGGAGCTGGCGGCCCGGGCTCGTGCTGGGCATGTGCGCCATCGATCTCGTCGTGCTGGCGGTGACCGTGGGCCTCAGCCTCGTCGCGGCGCGCGCCACCAGCGGGCGGCTGCGGACCGCGCTCGTGCTCGCCTTCGGCTGCGACCTCGCGCTCGAGGTCGTGGGGCTGATGTCGAGCGATGTCTCCCACAGCACGATCATCGTCATCCCGCTGCTCACGCTGATGGCCGCGGGCGTGGTCCTCGAGGTGCGGCACGCGCTGGGGCTCGCGCTGTGGTTCTGCGTGCTCTATCCGCTCGGCGCGACGGTCGTCGACCTGCAGGCGTGGCCCTTCGCCAGCGACCCCACCGGGGGGCTCCTCGACTTCCGGCCCACGGCGCCGCGCCATCTCCCGCTCTTCGTCATCACCCAGGAGGCGTTCTTCGGCCTGGCGCTGGTCCCCTTCCTCGTGCTCGTCAGCCAGCTCCGGACGCTGTACCGCGACTTCGCCGGGCGGCTGGAGCAGGCGGTCGGGCGGGTCGAGGCCGAAGCGGCCCGCCGTCGCGAGCTCGAGGACGCCGTGCGCCAGACGCAGAAGCTGGAGAGCCTCGGCCTGCTCGCGAGCGGGATCGCCCACGACTTCAACAACATCCTGACCGGCATCATGGGCAACGCGGAGGTCGCGGCCATGACGCTGGACCCGGACGCGCCGGCGCTCCCCGCCGTCGGCGACATCGTGCACGCCGCCCGCAAGGCCGCCGACCTGTGCCAGCAGATGCTCACCTACAGCGGCGGCGCCCCGCGGGCGCAGGCGCGGCTCAGCCTCAACCAGATCGTGGGCGAGATCCCGACGCTGCTCGGCATCGCCGTGCCGCGGCGGGCCGAGCTCGTCTTCCGCCTGAGCCCGACGGCGCCCACGGTCGAGGGCGACGCGACCCAGATCCGGCAGCTCACGATGAACCTCATCATGAACGCGGCCCAGGCGCTCGGCGACGGCGGCGGCCAGGTGGTGGTGTCCTCGGGGGAGATGACCGCGGACACGCCGCTCTCGCTCGCGCCGGGCTGGAACCACCTGGAGTGGTACGCGACCAAGCCCGCGGGGCGCTACGCCTGGCTCACGGTCGCGGACACCGGATGCGGCATGGATCAGGCGACGCTGGCGCGCATCTTCGACCCGTTCTTCACGACGAAGCCGACGGGCCGGGGCCTGGGCCTGAGCGCCGTCGTCGGCGTCGTGAAGGGCCACCGCGGCTTCATCCGCGTCGCCAGCCAACCCGGCCGCGGGACCGAGCTCACGGTGGCGTTCCCGGCCTGCGACCAGGCGGTCGCGGCGCCGGCCGAGCCGCGGCCCGCGGCGCCGTGGACGGGGGGCGGGACCGTGCTCGTCGTGGACGACGAGCCGAGCGTGGTCGAGGTCTTCGCCGACATGCTCGAGGTGATGGGCTTCACGGTGCTCACCGCGCCGGACGGCGTCGCCGCGGTCGAGCTCTTCCGCACCCGCGGCGCCGAGATCGTCCTCGTCCTGTGCGACGTCACGATGCCGCGCATGGACGGCCGCGCGGCGGCGCGCGCCATGCGCGACCTGCGCCCGGGCGCGCCCGTCATCTTCACCAGCGGCCAGGTCGCGCCCGAGGACGACGCCGCGCTGCGCGCCGCCGACGCCCGGTTCCTGAAGAAGCCCTTCTCGCTCGTCGAGCTCGAGACCGTGGTGCGGGACGTGCTCGGGGAGCGCGATCGCGCACGGGCGTGAGCGCGCAGGCCCGCGGGGGCAGGTGGACTGGCCACGGCCGTCGGAGCGCGGCTACGTGGCCGCGAGCCGCGCCGCGAACTCGTCGAGGCTCTCGACGGTCAGGGCGAGCTGGGAGCGAAGCTTGGCGAAGTCGCCGGAGTTCAGGGTGACGAGGAGCGCGCCCTGGTGCACGGCCGTCGCGGCGATCATCGCGTCCAGCAGGGCCGCGCCCGGGTTCTTCAGCGTCAGGCCGCCCTCGCGCAGCTTCGAGAGCGCGACACCGGCAGCGCGGAGCGGGCCTTCGCCGAGCGCGAGCAGCCGTCCAGTTCGGCGAAACGGCGACAGCAGTCCATCGACGACGCGGCGCTCGATCCTCGACCGGCACCCCGCGAGCAGCTCGGCTGCGACGAGGCCGTCCATCCAGATCTGGTGCTTGCCCCGGAGCAGGGGAAGGAGCGGATCCAGCGCGGAACGACGGAGCTGCTCGACCCAGATCGAAGTGTCGAAGATGACCTTCACCGCAAGGGGCCGAACGCGGGGAGCCGGCTGCCAGCCTTGCGAATCGCTCGCTCGATCTCCTGCCCGGCCGAGACCTGCTCGAGGGACCGAATGATAGCCTCGGTCTCGGTCTTTGCGCGAAGGATCCGGCGCGCGCGGGCTACGAGGTCAGGCGGTAGATTGTAGGTCTTCTTCACGGTCGCGGGTCGGTGCGCCATACGGATATTTTGACGTTGGACCCGTACGGTTGCAACGCGCTCACGCCCGCGGCGGCAGGTGGACGAGGTAGTAGTACGCGAGGCCGATGCCCTCGCGCACGATCGACCACGGCTCGTGCGCGAGCCGGCGGGTCTGGTGGCACGGGACGGTGCGGGCCGGCAGGCCGGCGCGGTCGGCCGCGAGCCGCAGCCGCGGCAGGTGGTAGTAGTGGCTGACGAGCAGCACCTCGCGCCATGCGTGACGGGCCGCGAGCGCCCGCGCGTTGCGCACCGTCGCCCACGAGTCGCGGCCCTGCTCGTCGAGGATGATGTCCTGCGCTGGCACCCCCGCCTCGAGCGCGATCGCGCGCATCACGGCCGGCTCGGACACCCCGTTCGCCTCGACCCCGCCGCTCATGACCAGGCGCCGCACGAAACCGCGGCGGTAGAGCGCCACGCCGGTCATCGTGCGGTCGTGCAGCGCGAGGCTCGCGGTGCCGTCGGCGTAGGCGCGGGCGCCGAGCACCACGGCGCAGTCGGCCGGGCGGGCGTAGTCGGTGAGGCCGTAGGCCGCGACCAGCGCGCCGAGAGCGATCACGAGCACGCCGGCGGTGGTCGCAACGGCGCGCGCGGTGCCGCCGTCGCTCGCGCTCGCGCCCGGGCCCCGCAGTCGCGTCGCCGTGGCCGCGAGGAGGGCGGCGACCAGCGCGCTGAACGGCACGATGGCAGGCGTCGCGATCCGCCCCGCCCCGAGCAGCGCGTAGAAGCGGCCCGCATCGACGAGCGCCGCGACCGCGAACGCGGCGGCCAGCGCGGCCGCGGCGGCGCGCAGACGCGGACGGGCGCGGAGGCGGTGCTCCGGCACGAGCAGCGCCAGCGCGAGGGCGAACGCCGGGACGCGCCACCCGGGCACGAGCTGCGCCGTACGGATCCACACGTGATCCGCCGCGAACCCGGGCCGCAGCAGCTCGCCGGCGGCGTTGCAGAGGATGAACGCGCCCAGCAGCCACGCCCCGGCGCGGCAGGGCGCGCTGGCGGCGAGGCGACGCCAGGCCGCGGGGAGGCGGCGAGCGACCCTGACCCCGACGGACGAGGCGGCGGCGATGAGGTGCTGGGCGAGGCGGCGGAGGTGGGCCATGGGTGGATCGTGCGCGCGGCGCGCGGCGCCACCGTGGCCTGGTCAGGGCGCGCGCGGGGAGCGTTCGTGGCGGAGCCGTGGCGGTGCCATCCACTTCCGCCAGCGGAAGTGGGCGCCGCCTGCCGATTTGGGCGCTACTTCGGGTGAAAGCCGATCCTCGCCTTCGGCCGGGGCTGCGGCGCCATCAGCGCCTGGATCGCGTCGAACACCGCCCTGAACTGGGCGTCGTACGTTTGTTCGAGCGCCGCCAGCTTCCGAGCGAGATCGGCATTGGACGCCAGCAGCTCGCGCAGGCGCACGAATGCCCGCATGATCTCGATGTTCACCTGCACGGCCTGCTCGCTCCGTAGCACGCTCGAGAGCATCGCCACGCCCTGCTCGGTGAAGGCATACGGCGACGTGCGTCGGCCGCCCCACGATCTTGCGATCACAGACTGTGATCTCAAGACCGCGACCTCCTCGCTTGTGAGCTGGAACATGAAGTCCGAGGGAAACCGCGAGCGATTCCGCTTGACCGCCTGCACCAGCGCAGAGGTCCGGACGCCGTAGAGCGAGGCGAGGTCGGCGTCGAGCATCACTTTGCAGCCACGAATGAAGAGAATGGGGCGGCTCGCGCCGCCGTAGCTCACGAGCGTCAGCGCCTCGGATGCGGACTGCGCGGGTGTGGTCTCGCTCATGTCGCTCCCACCGCGCGCTGATTCCAACATGCCATGGCGAACCGGGGCCGTCATGAGGCGCGCCGCCAAAAAGAAAGCACGAGTCGTGCCAGACCCCTACACCCGGCAGAACGCAGGGATGCGCCACGACCGTCGTGGCGGGACTGTCCGGATCTCGGACGCCGTCCGGATTTCGCCCGCCACGCGCCCGTCAGAGCGGGGCGCCGGGTATCACGGTTCACTTCCGCCAGCGGAAGTGCCCGTTGCCGCCCTGCAGCGGCGAACATCACTTCCGCCAGAAGGAGAAGTGGCCGGCCGCTTAACGGCGGATCAGGCGTTCACTACGGGATGCAGCCGGTGATCCGGCAAAGTGAGCACGAACGGCAGCGCGGCCGCTGCTTCGCCGCCGGCCGCGGCAGCTTCGTGATCTCTGGAGCACAGGGCGGACATCGGCGCGCACCCGTTGCTTGCGAGAGACACAGCCGCGCCCGCCCGGTCACGCCCGCACAGACCCACTCGCATCGTCACCGAGGTTCAGGGAAGAACTGGATCCCAGTGCAACCAGCCTTCTGCAGCCGCTTCTTTACTTCCCCGTTGACAAGAAATGTCGTGCTCCCTCCGCCAGGATAGGAGAACACGGCATGGCGCGCCGCGGATTCGGCGCAAAGTAGCACTTTGACGATGACGTCGTCATCCATGATGATGCTTCGGTCGCGGTCAATCACGTCGGGCGGAGCAGGAAAGTGCAGTACGTGGTACTCGCGCAGTTCGGCCCGGCTGTTCGCCACGTGAACCGGTAA
This sequence comes from Polyangia bacterium, assembly GCA_036504295.1. Taxonomy (GTDB): domain Bacteria; phylum Myxococcota_A; class Polyangia; order JACRCY01; family JACRCY01; genus DASXVK01. Next base: position 37,330 of record DASXVK010000718.1, on the reverse strand, counting down.
CCACTGGAGCACATCGGCCGGGGTCGCGAGCTCCTCTAAGATCGCGCGCATACGAGCAGAACAGATCCGGAAAGCCAGGTTGCTCGCAAGGTAATCGGATTCCTCCCCTCTGCCCAGTGTGCCCGTGAGCGGCTGCCAACCCACTACCGGCCCGTCAGCTGGAAGGAAGAGCAACTCCTCCGTATTGAACCGGGCTACTCCGAATGTCTTGCTGCTGCTGAATAGGATCGAGTAGTACCTCATGCTCATTTCCATCCGGACGCCTTGAGCATCCCTGGGTTCGCCCTCACGGGCTGCTTCACATAGCGTTCGTCAACCTGACGGAGCTGCCGTAGCGCGGCGTCCCGACATCCTACGGCAGCCGCGGGCGGGGGTGCGCCTCGTGGACGCCGTAGCTCGGGAGCGCGCGGCGATAACTCGTGTACGGGTACTTCGCCCCCGCCGCCCCGGCGCCGCTCGCTCCCGGCGCGCCGCGCGCGGCGCAGAAGAGGGGCGAAGAGCGTCAGCGCAAAAGGCGTGGTGGCGTCGGTCACCTGCAGCGACGTCACGGCAAGCGCCTGGTTGCCGTCGCCGCTCGCGGGCCGCGGGCGCCGCCTCACGCGATCCGGTCGAGCCGCTCCTGCACGCGGCGCAGGTCGTCCTTGAGGATCTCGATCTCGCTGCGCAGGTCGCGCACCTCGTCCTCGAGCGCCGCGACACGCTCGTCGGCGGGAGTCGAAGCGGGCGGCGCCGCGGCGGGCGGGGCGGCGGGCCGCGGCGGCGCGGCAGCAGCGGGTGGAGCGGCGGCCAGCGGTGGCGCGAGGAGCTCCTCTGCTGCCGCGGGCGGTTCGATGGCGGGCGCGAACGCCGGCGCGACCGCCGGCGCCGCCACCTGCGCCTCCACCGGCGCCTCGGCGAGCAGCTGCGCGTAGCGCGACTCCTTGCGGCCGGGCTGGCGCGGCAGCTTCGCGACCAGCGGCAGCTGGCGCGCGATCAGGCCCTCGAGCACGGCCTCGACCGCGCCGACGTCCGCGAACGGGCGCAGGCGCGCGGCGCGGCCGCGCAGCTCGCCGGCCGTCTGCGGGCCGCGCACGAGCAGCTCGCAGAGGACGGCGGTCTCCTCCTCGGCGAGGTGCAGCTTGCCGCCGAGGTTGTGGCCGTAGCGCGCGACGCGGGCGCTCTCGGCCGCCTGCAGCGCGAGGCCCCGCTGCCGCAGCCCCTCGAGCCCGGCGCGGACCTCCGGCTCGGCGAGCGTCATCACGGGGTCGCGGTTGTTCTTCTGGTTGCACGCGTTGACGAGCGCGTTGAGGCTGAGCGGGTAGTACTCGGGCGTCGCGAGCTCCTTCTCCACCAGGCATCCGAGGACCCGCGCCTCCACGGCCGTGAGCTTCGTCTCCATCTCTCTCCCCATGTCGGCGGAACTGGCAGCCGACGGCCACTTGCGGCGCGATGGGCGCCCATGTCGGGTCGAAGTGGCGCGTTTTGTCCAGTTCGGTGCGGATGGTCGCGCCGCCCCGGGACGGCGCTACGGTCGCGGCGGCTGGCCCGGCGCCACCGGCTTCTGCCCCGGCTTCGGCGGCTGCGGCTGCGGCTGCTGCGACGGCGCCTTCACCGGCGGCGTTCCGTGCGCGCCCGCCGGTGCCACCGCCGGCTTCGGCGCCTCCTCCGGCGGCTCGTTCGCCAGCCGGCGGACCTTGCACGACTCGCCGCTGTCGCGCGCGATCCGGCGGTTCCACGCCTCGGGGTAGCCGGGGTGCGTCGGCTTGCCGCTCTCGTCGCGCACGTTGCCGTCGAGGTACTTGACGATGAGCTGCTCGCCCAGCTTGCGCCAGCGCTGCAGCACGGCCGCGCTCTGCTTCGCCGAGTACTCCGTCAGGTAGTCGCGCGCGAGCCCCGGGCCCTGGCGGTAGAGCTTGAGCGCCGTCTCCTCGACCTCGGGTTGCCGCGCGAGGAAGCCGGCCTCGAGCTCGCCCTGCACCTGCCGCACGTCGCGGATCATGTCGCGGTAGCGGGAGTAGGTGTAGTTCGCGACGAAGTTGAAGACCCAGAACGCCGACTCCCACGAGAAGGTCTTGAAGTCGGCGGTGCCCACGGCGAAGGCCTTCGGCGCCTCGCGGATGCCGCAGTACATCGGCACGTACACCGTGCTGTAGGTGTCGTCGACGCCGAACCACAGCACGCCGCCGATCGGGCCCGGCAGCCACGCGCGCATCTGCGCGACGAAGGAGAAGCCGGTCTGCTGGGTCGAGGTCGCGCGCTCGTTGATGTACTTCGCGCCGTCGACCTTGTAGGTCATGGGCCGCCAGCGGTAGGGCAGCTCGTAGGGCCCGGCGCCGACGCCCTTCGAGAGGTCGTAGGGCGTGCCCTCGAAGTGGTCGCGCATGAGCTCCATGAGGTCGTGCACGCCGATCTTGCGGTCGGGCTTGATCCACAGCGGCAGCATCGGCGCCTTCTCGTTGCCGTTGACCCAGTCGAAGTAGCGGCGCGCGTCGGCGTTGACGCGGCGGAACATGCTCCACACGCGCGACTCGCACGCCCGGAGCGCGTCCCAGGTGAGCGGCGCGTAGGTGTCGGCGAAGCTGAAGTCCGCGTCCTTGCCCTTGAACCAGCCGCGCTTGCGGGCGAAGTCGACCACGTCCTTGGCGTAGAGCGTGTTCTGCGGGTCGTTGCGCGGGAACTGGCGGATGCGGGCCTGGTTCGCGTGGCCCGCGACATAGCCGTCGGGGATCTTGCGGGCGACCCACACGACCCCCTTCTCCGTCGGCCCCTTGCCGATCATCTCCAGGATCCAGGCCTCGCGCGGATCGGCGACGGAGAAGGACTCGCCCTCGCTGTTGTAGCCGTGGCGCACGGCGAGGTCGGTCATGACCTGGATCGCCTCCCGGGCGGTGCGGGCGCGCTCGAGGGCGACGTACATGAGGGTGCCGTAGTCGATGTCGCCCTTCGACTGCTCGATCTCCTTGCGGCCGCCGAACGTGGTCTCGCCGATCGAGACCTGGTGCTCGTTCATGTTGCCGACCACCGAGTAGGTGACCGGCACCTGCGGGATGCGGCCGAGGCGCTTGCCGGTGTCCCACTCGATGATCTCGCGCGTCGCGCCCGGCGCGTGGCGGCCGGCGGGCGTGTAGTACAGCTCGCCGTAGAGGTTGTGCGCGTCGGCGGCGTAGGTGATCATCGTCGACCCGTCGGCGGCGGCGCCGCGGGTGATGATGAAGTTCGTGCACGCGGCCGCGGAGCGGGCGGCGGCGACGCCGGCGGCGACCGCGACGGCGGTGGCGAAGAGCGTGAGACGGGTGCGCGTCATCGGGGACCTCTCGTGCGGTGCGCGCAGCATAGCGCAGGCGCGGCCGCAGGGCACGAGCGCGCGGGGCCCCCGCACCCGCGGGGACGCGGGCGACGGCCCTTGACGCCGCGCCGCCCCGCCGTCACTTGGGCCCATGTGGCCGTCGAGGCGCACGCGTCCGGCAGCCGAGAGGAAGAAAACTCAGATGAGTACCCGTTCATTGCTGATAATTGCAGACATGGCCGCGGTCATGCTCACGGGCGGCCGCGCGCCCGCCGACGAGCGTGACGACGCCCTCGCGCTCGTCACGAACGCGCGCACCGTCCTGCAGGAGATGACGAGCCGCGCGCCCGGGCAGCGGATCCCGCCGGAGGTCCTCGCGAACAGCCACGGGATCGTGATCCTTCCGGCGGGGGCGCAGGCGGGGCCCGGCGGCCCGCACGGCGGCGGTGTCGTGCTCGGGCATCAGCCCGGGGGCCGTTTCAGCTCCCCCTCCCTCGTGACCACGACCGGCGGCAGCCGGGGAGCGCCGGGCGGCGCGGAGCGGTCGAGCGTGCTGCTCGTCCTCAACAACGCCGCGGCCCTGGACCGCTTCATGGTCGGCGGTCTCAGGCTCGGCACCGAGGTATCGGTCGTGGCCGGGCCGACCGGGACGACCGGGATCGAGCGCGCGGATGTGTACGCGTACGCTGACCGCGAGGCCGATTTCGCCGTCAGCGCGCTCGCCGGCGCGACCGTCACGAACGACGCCGACCGGGCGGCCGTGCTCTACCGGCGCCCGACGACGGCCTCGTCCCTCCTCGCGGGTCAGGCGCAGGGCCTGAGGGTCCCGTGGGCGGCCGCGGACCTGCGCCGGGCGCTCGCCCAGTACGCCCATCGGACGCGCTGAACCGCGCTCGTGTCGGCGGGCGCGCCCCCGCGTGCACGGCGGGGGGGCGCGGCGTAGACTACCGCGATGGCGGCGTGGATCGAGACCTTCACGGGGCGGCAGTTCTTTCCGCTGGAGCCGCGGGCGGCGGACGTCGACATCGCGGACATCGCGCACAGCCTGGCGCTGCAGTGCCGCTTCAACGGCCACTGCCGAACCTTCTACTCGGTGGCCGAGCACTCGGTGCGCGTGTCGCGCCTGCTGCCGCCGGAGCTGAGCCTGTGGGGCCTCTTGCACGACGCGGCCGAGGCGTACGTCAGCGACCTGCCACGGCCGCTCAAGCACACCGCGCCCGCGTTCCGCGAGGCCGAGGACCGGCTCCTCGCCGTGATCGTCGCGCAGTACGGGCTGCCCTGGCCGATGCCGGAGGCGGTGCACCACGCCGACGAGGTGATGCTCGCGACGGAGCTGCGCGACCTGATGGCGCCCCCGCCGGCGCCGTGGGGCCTCACCGCGGCGGCGCTCGGCGAGACCATCGTGCCGCTCGGGCCGGCGACCGCCGAGCAGCTCTTCCTGGTGCGGTTCGGCGAGCTGCGCGCCTGAGGCGAGCCGCAGGCGAGCCTCGTTGTTGCCTGACGGGGAGCTACGGCGGCGGCGCCTCGGGCCGGGCGCGGAAGACGAAGAACTGGCTCATCCCGTGGCCGGGCGCGAGGTCCATCGCCGCGTTGAAGAGCACGATCTCGCCGCCGAGGGAGCAGGCCGTGGCCCGCACCTGCTCGCGCAGCGCGGGGGTGAAGTCCGTCGCGCCGCCGCCGGTGAGCGTGATCATCCCGACCTGCGGGAGCCGGCGCGCCATCGCCTCCTCGATCCGCAGGCTGGGGAAGTCGATCACGCAGTCGGGGGCGCGGCGGGGATAGACGAGCCCGGTCCGCATGACGGTGAAGCGGGGCTGGTCGGGCCCGCTCACCAGGCAGCCGGTCGATGAGAGGACGGCGCCCAGCAGCACGGCGGCGGAGAAGCGCGTGGGGCGGATCGGCATCGGGCACCTCGGGCTCAGGGGAAGAGGCGGTCGAGCGTGGCCTGGTCGACGACCGTGACGGTGCCGACCTTCGCCAGGTCCGCCTCGAGCTCGCGGCGCGGGCCGATGACGGCGAAGACGAGACGCCTCGCGTCGTAGAGGCGCGGGGCGAAGCGCGCGATCGCCTTCGGCCCCAGGCGACGCAGGCGCGCGCCGAGGCCGTCGTAGTAGGTCGGGGCGAAGCCGTGCACCATCAGCGTGTCCAGGGTGCGGGCGGTGCGGCCGGTGGTCTCGAAGTGGCCGGCGAGCGAGAGCAGCATGCGGCCGCGCGCCTCGTCGAGCTCCGCCGCCGTCGGCGGCCGCGTGCGCATGCCGTCGAGCTCGGCGAGCAGCTCGCGGATCGCGTCGGCCGTGACGGCCGTCTTCACCGCGGCGCCGCCGGTGAACGGGCCCGGGGTGCGCCGCCCGACGAGGTAGGCGTGGGCGCCGTAGGTGTAGCCCTGCTGCTCACGCAGGTTCATGTTGAGGCGGCTGCTGAAGGCGCCGCCGAAGACCTCGTTCGCGAGCTCGCCGACCTCGAACGCCGGGTCGCGCCGCGCGAGGCCGAGCGCGGCGAAGCGCACGAAGGCCTGCGGCGCGCGCGGCCGGTCGAGGAGGTAGATCACCGGGCCGGCGACCGCCGGCGGCTGCGGCAGCGTCACCGGCTGCGGCGTGCCGCCGGGCCACGCGCCGAAGCGGGCCTCGAGCTTCGCCAGGATCGCCTGCGGCGTGGTGTCGCCGACGACGAGGAGCATGGCGTTCGGCGCGACGTAGTGGGCCTGGTAAAAGGCGGCGACGTCGGCACGAGCGAGGCGCTTGAGCGACGACTCGGTGCCGCGGATGGGCATGCCGTAGGGGTGCTGCGGGCCGTAGAGGACGGTCTCGGCGAGCTGCACCGACATGCGCGCCGGCTCGTCCTTGAGCTGCAGCACGTCGGCGAGCAGCTCGTGGCGCACGCGCTCGAGCTCGGGCGGCGCGAACGCCGGGCGCAGCACCACGTCGGCGAAGAGGTCGAGCGACGCGTCGAGCGCCTCGGCGAGGATGTCCATCGCGACGAGGCTGACGTCCATGCCGGTGTAGCGCCCGAGGCGGGCGCCGAGCGCGTCGCTCTCCTCGGCGATGGCGATGGGGCCGCGCGTGGTCGTGCCCTCGACGAGCATGCGGTTGACGAGGTTCGGCAGGCCGGCGGTCTGCGCCGTCGACCGCTCCGACCCCGCGCGGACGATGGCGGTCACGGTGAGCAGCGGCAGGCCGTGGCGCTCCACGAGCCACACCGGGATGCCGTTCTGGAGCTTGAGCTTCTGCACCCTGGGTGAGCGGAACGTGATCGCGCCCGCGGGCTTGGGCTGCACGGCGCGCCACGCCGCCGCGTCCGCCGGCGCCTGGGCGCGGCTCGCGGCGGGGGCGGCCGCCAGGGCGAGCGCGAGCGCCGCGAGGAGGGTTCCGGCGCGGCTCATTTCGCACCTCCCTGCGCCACCGGCGTCGCCGGCTGGTCCACGCGCGGCGTGACCGCCACGACCACCCGCCGGTCGCGGGTCAGGTGCGTGCGCAGGAGGTCCTGGATGCCGGTCGCGGTCACCGCGCGGTAGCGCGCGAGGTCCCGGTCGAGCCAGCCTGGATCGCCGAGGTAGTGCTCGTACTGGTTGAGGCGGTCGGCCTTGCCGCCGAACCCGCCGAGGCTCTCGAGGGCGCGCAGGAAGCGCGCGTCGCGGGTGCGCTTGGCGCGGCCGAGCTCGGCCGCCGGGATCGGCGCGCGCCGCAGCTCGTCGAGCACGGCGTCGATCTCGCGCTCGATGACGGCCAGCGACTGCCCGGGCTTGGCCGTGACCGCGACGACGAAGTGCGAGCCGAGGATGAGCGAGTACTGGAGCGCCGTCACGTCCTGGGCGATCTTCTTCTCGTAGACCAGCCGCTGGTACAGCCGGCTCGAGCGGCCGCCGCCGAGCACCTTGGCGAGCAGGTCCGCCTCGGCGTCGCCGGGCTGGTAGATCCTCGGCGACAGCCAGGCGAGGTAGAGGCGCGGGAGCTGCACGCGGTCGGTGAGCGCGGCGCGCTTCTCCTTCGCGATGGCGAGCGGGATCGGCTTCACCGGCTCGACCTTGGGCCCGGCGGGCAGCGCGCCGAAGTACCTGGCGACCAGCGCGCGGGCCTTCGCGGGATCGAAGTCGCCGACGATCGCGAGCGACGCGTTGGAGGGCGCGTAGTACTTGCGGAAGAACTCGACGACGTCCGGGAGCTGGACCGCCTCGAGGTCCTGGTGCGAGCCGATGACGTTGGCGTGGTACGGATGGCCCGGCGGATAGAGCAGCTGGATCATCCGCTCGCCGGCCATGCCGTACGGCGCGTTCTCCACCGATTGCCGCCGCTCGTTCTGCACCACGGCGCGCTGGTTCTCGAGCTTCGCCGGCGACATCGCGTCGGCGAGGAAGCCCATGCGGTCGCTCTCGAGCCACAGGGCGAGCGCGAGCTGGTTGCGCGGCATCGTCTCGAAGTAGTTGGTCCGGTCGAAGTCGGTCGTGCCGTTGATGCTCGAGGCGCCGGCGGCCTCGAGGATGCTGATCTGCCGCGCGGGCACGTGCTTCGAGCCCTGGAACATCATGTGCTCGAAGAGGTGCGCGAAGCCGGTGCGGCCCGTCGCCTCCTGCACCGGCCCGACGTGGTACCAGACGTTGACGGCGACGAGCGGCAGGCGGTGGTCCTCGGAGAGGATGACGGTGAGGCCGTTCGGCAGCGTGTACTTCGTGAAGGGCAGCGTGGGCGCCTGCGCCTGCGCGCGCGCGGCCGCCGGCGCGAGCGCCGCGAGCAGCGCGCCGAGCACGACCCACCCGTGACGGCGTCGCATGTCCGGCCGCCCCGGCTACACCCGCTGCGTCAGCTCCCGGAGGAAGCTGTGGCTCGTGTACTCGCGGGTGATGGCGTCCGCGAGCTTCTCCGTCTCCATGAACTCGTTCCACTGCACGCGGATCACCGGGATGAGCCGGCTGATCTCGCCGAGGAACTCCTCGTAGTTCGCGTAGAGCCGGGTGAGGTACTCGACGCCCACCCCGACCTCGTTGCCGCGCGCGCGCAGCTTGATGCGCTCGAGGGACTTCTCCGGCGTCACGTCCAGGTAGATGATGACGTTGGGCCGGCACATGAAGTTGGACATGTTGCGGAACAGCGTGAGGTAGGTCTCGTAGTCCCGGTTGTCCATCAGCTCCAGGTCGCGCAGCGTCTTGGCGAAGATCGCGTCCTCGTAGATCGTCCGGTCCTGCACGCCGCCGTTGCCGCGCCAGATGATCTCCTGGTGCTGCTGGAAGCGCCGGTTGAGCAGGTAGATCTGCATCGCGAAGGCGTAGCGCTTCGTGTCGCGGTAGAAGTCGTCGAGGTACTCGTTGTCGATGACCGGCTCGTAGTGGACCGCCAGCTCGAGCTGCTGGGCGAGCGACGCCGCGAGCGTGGTCTTGCCCGCGCCGATGAGGCCCGCGATGCCGATGAACGCCTTGCCGAGCGCCTCGCCCTTGCCCCCGCCCGCGCGCGCCCCGCCATCCGCCTTGGTCATGGTCCTGCCTCCTTCGAGCGGGCGAGCATACCACCCCCGCGCGCCGCCACGTGCTATGATCGCGGCATGCGCGCCCGCACCCCCGTCGCGCTCGCCGCCGTCCTGCTCGCTCTGCTCGCGCGGGCCGCGCCCGCCGGCGCCGAGCCTCCGCCGCCCGGCGTGGCGGAGTGGCAGGCGCACCTCGAGACCTTCTACCGCCACTACAAGCGCGTGGTCGTGGCGCTGGAGCGCGGCCCCGAGGAGCCGGCGACCTGCGACCCCAAGGATCGGCTGCTCAAGCAGCTCAAGCTCGAGCCGTGGCGGCTGCAAGCCACCCTCGTGCCGCGCGACCCGAAGCTCTTCGCGGAGGCGGCGATCACGGTCCGCCGGCTGCGCTCCGGTGTCGACGCGATGGCGCTCTACAAGCGCGCGGCGCGGCGGCCGGCGCCGCACGAGTGCTGGGTCAGCAAGGCCACCCACGTCGTCGCGCAGCTGGGGCCGTGGCTCGTCGAGCTGCAGGTAGGGTGCCGGGCCGGGGCGCTGTGGTTCTACGAGGCCGCGGACTTCCTCGAGCTGCTCACGCGCCGGGACGCCGACACGCCGCCGCCGGCGTCGCTGGTCGTGAGCCACTGCGGGATGGGGGTGATCGCGTTCCAGCCGGCGGCCGCGGTGCGCGACGAGGGGCGCAAACCGCGCCGGCTGTGGGGGCGCGCGTTCCCCGAGGCGCGGCTGAAGCTGCGGGATCAGGCGCCGTAGCGCGAGGTTGACGCCGCGCGGCCTGCAATGGGAACATCGCGGGATGCCGCGCTCGTTCCTCGCCCTGGGCCCGTTCACACCGCGCGACCGCGCGCTGCAGGGCGCGGCGGAGGCCGCCAGCGGCGTGCTGCGGTTCGCGGCCACCGCGGCCGAGCTCGAGGCCGTCGCCGCCGAGGACGTGAGCCCCGACGCGATCCTCGTCCACCTCGCGGCCCCGGACCTCGCGCAGATCACCGAGGCGGTGCAGGGCACGCCGGCGCTGCAGGGCGTGCCGCTCATCGCCATCGTGCCCGCCCTCAGCCTCGACGGCGCGCTGCGCGCGGCCTCGCTCGGCGCCGACGACCTGCTCGCCGAGGACGAGCTCGACCACGAGCTGGGCGGCTACCTCGCCCTGGCCAGCGAGGCGCCGCAGCTCGGCACGCCGTCGCAGCAGCGCACCGTGCTGCTCGCCGACACGGCGCCCACCCGGGGCCGGCTGCTCACGTTCCTGCTGAGCCAGGCGGGCTTCCACGTCGTCCGCGTGGGCGACGGCGTCGAGGCGCTCAGGGTCCTCGAGGACGGGGACGGGGTCGACCTCGTGGTGCTCGACCACCGCCTGCCGGGGTGCGAGCCGACGAGCTTCCTGGCGCTCGCCGGCGAGCGCCTGGGCGAGACCCCGCCGGGCATCCTCCTCGTCGACGGCGAGGTGTCGTCCGAGACCGCCGCCGCGGCCCTCGAGAGCGGGTTCCGGCACCTCTACGACGCGCGCCGCCCGCCCGACGAGCTGGTCTTCCTCGCGAACGAGGCCACCATCCGCGATCACGGCCGCCTGCGCGCCGCGCCGCGGTTCCCCTGCGCGGTGCTGGTCCGCTTCCGCGAGGAGGGCGGCCGCTGGCGCCACGGCCTGTCCTACAACGTCAGCATCTCGGGCCTCTTCGTGCGCACCATCGCGCCGCCGCCGGGCAACGCCGTCGTCGACATGGAGCTCACGCCGCCGGGGCTGGCCCCGATCGCGGCGCGGGCGCGCGTCGCCTGGCGCAAGCTCTTCAGCGCCCGGGCGGACCGCACCGTGCCGACGGGCATGGGGCTGAAGCTGTGCGAGCCCGGCCTCGACGTGCAGAAGGCGATGGCGGTGTTCGCGCTGCAGCTCGCGGCGCGGGTCGCGGGCGTCGCGTAGGGCCCGGGGCCGGCGCCGCTCGCCGCGAGGAAACTCGCGGGCGGGTCGCGCGTGGTCTCCGCATGACGACCGGGGCATGTGACGTGGCACCGCGGCCGCGCGCGGAGCGGACTTGCGGCGGCCCGCCGCTGGTTTCTCCTTGTGTTCCGCATACCTGTACGTCGAACATCGGTGCAGATGCGCCGGCCCGCGGCCTGCGGGCGCGGCCTGAGCGGAGGACGATGGTGCGAGTCGCGGTCGGGCTGTTCCTCGGAGCACTGGTGCTGGGCGGCGTGGGCGGGTGTGACAGCGGCAAAGCCCCCGCGGTGGACGCGAGCCTGGCCGACGGCGCCGCGGCGACGGACGGCGGCGACGCCGCGCCGGCGGCCGACGGCGGCGGCGACGCCGGCGGCGACGCCGCGACGCCCGCCGACGGCGGCGACGCCGCCACGCCCGCCGACGGTGGCGACGCCGCCACGCCCGCCGACGCCGCGCCGGCGGCGCACCTGACCTTCGCCGAGGCGCCCGCGTTCGACTACGGCACCCTCGCCACCGGGCGCAGCGTCACGCACGTCTTCCGGCTCACGAACGACGGCGGCCAGACCGCGACCGCGCTCGCCGGCACGCCGCTCGCCGCGCCCTTCGCCTTCGCCGGCGGCGCCTACCCCGGCCTCGGCGGGAGCTGCGGCACGACGCTCGACCCGGGCGCGACCTGCGCCATCGTCGTCGCGTTCACGCCGGCCGACCCGGTCGCCGCGGCGGGCACGCTCAGCGTCGGCTACCACGACGGCGCCGCCGCGCAGACGGCGAGCTGCGGGCTCGCCGGCGCCGGCACGCACCAGGGCCACCTCGTCGTCACCGACTTCCCGCTCGCCTACTACACCGACTACGGCCTGCCGCCGGACCCGGCGGCGTACGACTTCGGCCGCGTGGGCCTCGGCACGACCGCGACCCACGCCTTCCACGTCGCGAACGTGGGTCTGGCGCCGGCGACGTCGCTCCTCGCGGGCCCGCTCGCGGCGCCGTACGGCTATGCCGGCGGCGCCTTCCCCGGCGCGGGCGGCACCTGCGGCGCGACCCTCGCCCCGCGCGACGCGTGCATCGTCATGGTCGGCTTCGCCCCGGCCGCGGCCCCGCGCGCGACCGCGGAGCTGAGCCTCGCGTACAGCGACGGCGCCGCGCTCCGCGTCACCAGCCGGCCCCTCACGGGCGCCGGGGCCACCGGCGCCGTCCTCACGATCACCGACTTCGACGTGACGAGCTTCGGCCCGGCGTGGGACTTCGGCACGCTCGGCGTGGGCGTCACCGGGATGCACACCTTCTACGTCGCCAACTCGGGCGGCGGCCCGGCCACCGCGGTGACCGCCGCCGCCATCGGCCCAGGCTTCGCCTACGCCGGCGGCGCGTACCCGGGCGCCGGCGGCACCTGCGGCGCGGCGATCGCCGCGGGCACGCAGTGCCAGCTCGTGGTCGCGTTCACGCCGGTCGCGGCCGGCCCGGCGACGGGCGCCGTGGCCCTCGACTACGACGACGGCGCGGCGGCGCAGACCGCGACCCGCCCGGTGCGCGGCACCGGCACCGGCCTCGCGCTCGTCGTCATCCAGGACCAGCCCGACGAGAGCGGCCCGCCGCTCTTCGACTACGGCACCCTCCCGCTCGGGGCGGCGGCCGAGCACACCTTCACGGTGGTGAACGCCGGCGCGCAGGCCGCGAGCGCGCTCCAGGCCGCCGCGCTCGCGGCCCCGTTCGCCTACAAGGACGGCGCCTACCCGGGGACCGGCGGCGACTGCGGCGCGGCGCTCGGCGCCGGCGCCACGTGCACCCTCGTCGTCACGTTCCACCCCACCACCGCCGGCCACGCCGGCGCGGCGATCACGCTCGGCTACCACGACGGGAGCGTCGCGCGGACCGCCACCCGCACGGTGATCGGCGCGGGCACCGACCGCGCCCTCCTCGCGATCAGCGACGACGCCCACGGCGGCACGCCGGACCACCCCTACGACTTCGGCACCGCGGGCCAGCCGGTCGCGCACGCGTTCACCGTGACGAACGCCGGCGCGAGCGCCGTCACCGCGCTCACCGGAGCCGTCGGCGCCCCGTTCCGCTTCAAGGGGGGTGCGTTCCCCGGCGCCGGCGGCGACTGCGACGCGCTGCCCCTCGCCCCGGGCGCGCGCTGCACCATCGTGGTCGAGCTCGCCCCGGCCGGCGGCGGGCTCGCCGCCAGCCAGATCGACCTCACCTACGACGACGGGGTGGGCGCCCAGCACGCCCGGCGCGACGTCACCGGCACCGGCACGTCGCGCGCGTTCCTCCTCATCACGGACTGCGAGGGCTGCGCGACGATCCCGGCGGTCGTGAGCTTCGGCACCGCCGGGGCGCCCGTCAGCCGGACCGTGTCGGTCACGAACACCGGCGCCCGGGACATCACCGCGCTCGGCGCCGGCAGCCCGGCGCTCGGCGACGGCTTCGGCTTCACCGGCGGCGCGTACCCCGGCGGCGGCACCTGCGGCGCGACGCTCGCCGCGGGCGCGCGCTGCACCGTCGCCCTCACGTTCACCCCGCCCAGCGACGACGCGGCCCACGCGAGCACGCTCGCTCTCGCCTTCGACGACGGCCTCGGGACCCAGACCGCGACCCGCGGCCTGAGCGCGGTCGCGACGACGGCGCCGCTCGTCACCATCGACGATTTCGCCGGCGGCGGCAGGAGCGGCAGCGTCTTCGACTTCGGCCCCGCCGGGGTGCCGGCGAGCTGGACCTTCTGGGTCCGCAACCAGGGCGCGACCGACGTCACCGACCTCGGCGCCGGGACCACGCTCGGCGACGGCTTCGAATGGGCCGGGGCCGGGTACCCGGGCGGCGGCACGTGCGGGGCGAGCCTCGCGAAGAACGCGAGCTGCACGGTGCTCGTCACCTTCACGCCGCCGGCGCAGCCGGGGACGCACGCGAGCACGCTGACGCTCACGTACGGCGCCGGCCGGACGGCGACGCGCGGCCTCACGGCCACCGCGGCCGCCCTCGCGCAGCTGAGCTTCTACGACGGGACCGCGTTCGACTACGGCACCATCGCGACGGGGCACAGCCTCAACCACCTGTTCGCGGTCATGAACACCGGCGGGCGGCCCGCGACCGCGCTCACCCTCGGGGCGCTGGCCGCGCCGTTCGGCTTCGCCGGCGGCCGCCCCTACCCGGGCTTCGGCGGGAGCTGCGGCGCGACGCTCGACCCGGGCGCGATCTGCACGCTCGCCGTGGCCTTCACGCCGGCGGGCCCCGCGCCCGCGACCGGCACGCTCACGCTCGGCTACCACGACGGCGCCGCCGCCCAGAGCGCGACCTGCGGCGTGAGCGGCGCGGGCACGGACCAGGCCCGCCTCGTCGTCACCGACTTCCCGCTCGAGTACTACACCGCCTTCGGCCTGCCGGCGGACCCGGCGACGCACGACTTCGGCCGCGTGGGCCTGGGCGCGACCGCGACGTACACCTTCTACCTGACGAACGTCGGCCTCGTGGCGGCGACCGCGCTGCACCCGGCCGCGCTCGCGGCGCCGTTCAGCGCCGCCGGCGGGAGCTGCGGCGCCACCCTCGCCCCGGGCGAGGCCTGCTCCGTGGTCGTCGCGTTCACCCCGACCGCGGCGCCGAGCGCCACGGCCACGCTCAGCCTCGACTACGACGACGGCGCCCAGACCCGGACCGTCAGCCGGGCGGTCGCCGGCGCCGGAGCGAGCGGCGCCGTCCTGACCGTCACCGACTTCGACATCGCGAACATCGGCCCGGTGTGGGACTTCGGCACGTTCGGCCTGGGCGCCAGCGTGAGCCACGGGTTCTACGTCACGAACCACGGCGCCGCCGCCGCGACCGCCATCACGACCCCGGCGATCGGGGCCGGGTTCGGCTACGAGGGCGGCGCCTACCCCGGCACGAACGGGACCTGCGGCTCGACCATCCCGGCCGGCACCCGGTGCCAGGTCGTGATCGCGTTCGCCCCGACCCTCCCCGGGCCCGCGACCGGCGCGGTCGCGCTCGGCTACTTCGACGGGACCGCCACGCAGAGCGCGCGCCGCGACGTGCGCGGCACCGGCACGAAGCGCGCGCTCCTCGTGATCCAGAACAAGGAAGGCGACAGCGGGCCGCCGGTCTTCGACTACGGCACCCGGCCGCTCGGGTCGACGACCGAGCACGCCTTCACGGTCGTCAACGCCGGGGCCGACCAGGCGACCGCCATGGGGGGGCGCGCGCTGGCCGCGCCGTTCGCCTACAAGGACGGCACCTACCCGGGCACCGGCGGCGACTGCGGCGCGACGCTCCTCGCGGGGCACTCGTGCACGGTCGTGGTCACGTTCCACCCGACCGCCACCGCCCCGGCCGGGGCGACGCTCGCGCTCGACTACGACGACGGCGGCGCGGCCCGGACCGCGACCCGCACGGTCGTGGGCGCGGGCACCGATCGCGCCCTGCTCGTCATCACCGACTGGCCGGACAGCGGCCCGAGCGACCACCCCTACGACTTCGGCACCGCGGGCATGCCGGTCGGCCACACCTTCACCGTGACCAACGCGGGCGCGCGCGCCGTGACCACGCTCACCGGCGCGCTCGCCCCGCCCTTCCGCTTCACCGGCGGGACGTTCCCCGGCACCGGCGGCGACTGCACCACGCTGCCGCTCGCCCCGGGCGCCCGCTGCAGCCTCGCCGTCGAGTTCGCCCCCGCCGCCGGCGGCGCCGTCACGGGTCAGATCGACCTCACCTACGACGACGGGCTCGGCGCGCAGCACGCGCGGCGCGACCTCGCCGGCACCGGTACGACGCGGGCGCTGCTGCTCGTCACCGAGTGCGACGGCTGCGGCCCGGGGCAGCAGCCGATCGACTTCGGCACCGCCGGCGCACCGGTGTGGCGCCGGCTCACGCTCGTCAACGCCGGGGCGCGCGACATCACGACCCTCGGCCCCGGCAGCCCGGCGCTCGGCGACGGCTTCGGCTTCCAGGGCGGCGGCTGGCCCGGCGGCGGCGACTGCGGCACGACGCTCGCGAAGGGCGCGCGGTGCTGGATCGGCGTCGCGTTCACCCCGCCCGCCGACAACTCAGCCCACGCGAGCACGCTCGCGCTCAGCTACGACGACGGCCTCGGGGCGCAGACCGCGACCCGCGGCCTCACCGCGCACGCGACCACCGCGGCCGTGCTCGAGCTCGGCGACTACCCCGACGGCGGGCGCAACGGCGACCGGTTCGACTACGGCACCGTCGGCGCCGCGGCGACGCACGTCTTCACGCTCGCCAACCGCGGCGGCGGCCCGGCGACCGGCCTCGGCGACGGCGGCGGCCTGGGCGACGGCTTCGCCTACACCGGCGGGTCCTTCCCGGCCGCGACGACCTGCGGCGCGACGCTCGCCGCGGGCGCGAGCTGCACCGTGAGCGTCACCTTCACCCCGAGCGGCGACGGCGCGCACGCGAGCACGCTCACGCTCGCCTTCAGCGGCGGGACCGTGACGCGCGGCCTGGCCGCCACGGCCACCTCGAAGGCGCTCCTCGTCATCTCGGACTGGGACGGCGGCGGCGGCGGGAACGGCATGAGCGCGGCCCCGTTCGATTACGGCACCGCCGGCATCGCCCTGAGCCACACCTTCACCGTGCGCAACGTCGGCGCGCGGACGGCGACCGGCCTCGCGCCCGACGTCGCGCAGCTCGGCGGCGCCTTCGGCCTCACCGGCTTGCTGCCGATGGGCGGCGGCACCTGCGGCGCGTCGCTCCCCGCGGGCGAGAGCTGCACCGTGAGCGTCAGCTTCCTGCCCAGCAGCGACGGCCTGCGCGGCGGCACGCTCGCCCTGACGTACCAGGACGGCACCGCGACCCGCGGGCTCACGGGCACGGCGACGAGCGCGCCGCGGCTCGTCATCTCCGACGGGCCCGAGCCGCCGGGCGGGCCGGGCGCGGGGCCGATGAGCTTCGGCACGACGGGCGTGCCCGTTACCCGCACGGCGTGGGTGATCAACGTCGGCGGGGCGGGCGCGACCGGCATCGCCGCGGCGGCCCTCGGCGACGGCTTCGCCTTCCAGGGCGGGAGCTACGCGCAGAGCGGCACCTGCACCGCCTCACTCGCGCGCGGCGCGAGCTGCAGCGCCAGCGTCACGTTCACCCCGCCCGCCGACGACGCGCGCCACGGGAGCACCCTCACGCTCGACTACGACGGCGGCCGCCACGCGACGCGGGCGCTCACGGCGGTCGCCACGACCGCGCCGCTCGTCGTGGTCAGCGAGAACCGCGACTGGGCGCCGGCCGCGAACAGCCCGCCGTACGACTTCGGCATCACCGGGCGGCCCGTCACGCGCGGCTTCTACGCCCGCAACCTCGGCGGCGCCGGGGCCACCGGCATCGCCGCGGCCCCGCTCGGCGACGGCTTCGCGTTCGGCGGCGGCAGCCTGGCGGCGAGCGGCACCTGCGGCGCCACGCTCGCCACCGGCGCGAGCTGCCAGATCAGCGTCACCTTCACGCCGGGCACGGCCGGCCCGCACGCGAGCGCCATCGACCTCGCCTACGACGGCGGCCGCCACGCGGTCCGCGCGCTCAGCGCCACCGCCACCGACGGCGCCTACCTCACCGTCTCCGAGTGGTCCGGCGGCGCGTCCGGCCAGAACCCGCCGCCCTTCGACCTCGGCACCTGGGGCGTCGCGACCACCCGCACCTTCCACGTGACGAACGGGGGCCGGACGGGCGCCACGGTCACCGCCGGGACCGTCGACGGCGGCACCGGCTTCGCCTGGGTCAACGGCTCCTACGTCGCCGCGGGCACGTGCGGCGCGACCATCGCGGCCGGCGCCACCTGCCAGGTGAACGTGGCGTTCACCCCGACCGGCGACGGCGCGCGGGCGAGCACGATCACGCTCGCGTACACCGACGCGGGGGGCGGGCACGGCGCGAGCCGCGCGGTCACGGCGACCGCGACGACGCGCGCGTTCGTCCAGATCCTCGACTGGGACGGCAGCGGTCCCCCCATGAGCCCGTTCGACTACGGCACCTGGGGCCACGCCACGCCGCACACCTTCACGGTGACGAATCAGGGCGCCCAGGACGCGAGCCTCACGCCCGCGGCCTTCGCCACCGCCGACTTCCGCTACGCCGGCGGCGGCGACTGCGGGGCGGCGCTGGCGCACGGCGCGAGCTGCACCGTGGTGGTCGAGCTCGTTCCGGCCGGCGACCGCGTCGTGACCGGGACGTTCGCCCTTGACTACGCCGACGCAGGCGGCGGCCGCACCGCGGCGCGCGATCTGCGCGGCACGGCCACCACGCGCCCCTACCTCGTGCTCGCCGACTTCGGGCCCGGCTGCGGCGAGGGGTGCGGCCCCTACGCCTTCGGCGTCATCACGGCCGGGAGCTCGACCGACCACGTCTTCGGCCTCACGAACCAGGGCGCGGTCCCGACGACCGCCATCGCCGCCGACCTCACCGGCCCGTTCTTCCTGACGGGCGGCTACCCCGGCACGGGCGGCGACTGCGGCGCCGCGCTCGCGCCCGGCGCATGGTGCAACGTCGGCGTCACCTTCGCCACCACCGCCTACGGGCCCGCGAGCGGCCTGCTGAAGGTGCGCTACACCGAGGGCCTCACGCCCGAGCTCGACCTCACGCGGTCGCTCGTCGGCACGGCGCAGTAGCGCGCGCGTCCCGCCTCACATATCAGCGCAGCGGCGCGCCGATCTGCGGCGCCGCGATGGCGCGGCCGAAGCCGTGCCGCGCGCGGAAGGCCGCGAGCGTCGCCTGCATGCGTGCGGCCGCGGCGCGGACCTCGGGGTCATCCGGCCGCGGGACGTCGCGCGCGACCTCGCGCAGGCGCGGGTCGCCGAGCAGGAGCACCTCCATCCCCGCAGCCTGACGCGCGCCGCGGGCCCGCGTCAATCCCGATCACGCCGCGAGGATTGCGTGCCGATCGGCTCGGCGAAGACGATGTGGCACCGGACTTCCCGGATGGGGAAGTTGTGACCCACATCGGAGACGGATGTCGGCGAGGACTTCCCCTTTGGGGAAGTTGCGCGGCACATCGTTTCGGAGAGGCTTGCGGACTGCATCCGCCGGGCGGAAGCACGGCAGGCTGCGCCACAGGGCGGCTGCGCCGCCGCCGCGCTCCCCTACCCGTGAATCGACCGCTTGTCCACCGCCAGCGCCGCCTCCTTCAGGATCTCCGACAGCGTCGGGTGGGGGTGGCAGGTGCGGGCGAGGTCCTCGGCGCTGCCCTGGAACTCCATCGCGACCACCGCCTCGGCGATCATGTCCGAGGCGCGGGCGCCGACGATGTGGACGCCGAGGAGGCGGTCGGTCTCGGCGTGGGCGATGACCTTGGCGATGCCCTCCTCGTCGGCGAGGCTCTTGGCGCGGCCGTTGGCGCGGAAGAGGAACTTGCCGGTCTTGTAGGGGATGCCCTTGGCCTTGAGCTCCTCCTCGGTCTGGCCGACGCAGGCCAGCTCGGGCCAGGTGTAGATGACGTTCGGGATGGCGTCGTAGTTCACGTGGCCCGGCTTGCCGGCGACGAGCTCGGCCACCGCCACGCCCTCGTCCTCGGCCTTGTGGGCCAGCATCGGCCCGGCGATGAGGTCGCCGATGGCGTAGACGCCGGGGAGGTTGGTCTGCCAGCGCTCGTCGACGACGACGCGGCCGCGCTCGAGCGCGACCCCCGCCTCGGTGAGGCCGGCGGTGTCGGTGCAGGGCTTGCGGCCGACGGCGACGAGGACGCGGTCGCACGCGACGGTCTCCGTCTGGCCTTTGGCGTCCTTGAGCGCGACCTTGACCACGTCGCCCTCGAGGTTCGCGCCGGTCACCTGGGTCTGCAGCTTGAAGACGAGCCCCTGGGCCTTGAGGCTGCGCTCGAGCTGCGCCGACATGCCGCCGTCGGCGAACGGCGCCACGCGCGGCAGCATCTCGACCACCGTCACCTCGCTGCCGAGGCGGCGCCACACGCTGCCGAGCTCGAGGCCGATGGCGCCGGCGCCGATGACGAGGAGGCGCCGCGGCACGCGGTCGAACGCGAGCGCGTCCGTGGAATTCACGACGCGCGCGCCGTCGAACGGCAGGAACGGGAGCTGCACCGGCACGCTGCCCATGGCGAGGACGACGGCGCCGGCCTCGAGCTCGCGCTCGCCCTCGGGGCCGCGGACGGTGACGCGGCCGGGGCCGCGCACGAGCCCCTGGCCGCGCAGGACCGTCACCTTGTTCTTCTTCATCAGCAGCGCGACGCCGTCGGTGAGCTGCTTCACCACCGTGTCCTTGCGCGCCATCATCGTCGGCAGGTCGAGCGCGACCTCGCCGACCTTCACGCCCATCGCCGCGAGCTTGTGGCCCACGGCGTGGAACTGCTCGCTCGCCTCGAGCAGGCACTTCGACGGGATGCAGCCGACGTTGAGGCAGGTGCCGCCGAGGGCGGCGTCTTTCTCGATGAGGGCGGTCTTGAGCCCGAGCTGGCCGCCGCGGATGGCGGCCACGTAGCCGCCGGGGCCGGCGCCGATGACGACGAAGTCGAAGCGGTCCATCTCAGATCTCCAGCATCATGCGGTCGGGGTTCTCGATGACGGCGACGATGCGCTTGAGGAAGGTCACGGCCTCGCGGCCGTCGATCACGCGGTGATCGTAGGACACGGCCAGGTACATCATCGGGCGCACGACCACGGCGTCGCCGACCGCGATCGGCCGCTTCTTGATGGCGTGCATGCCGAGGATCGCGCTCTGCGGCGGATTGAGGATCGGCGTCGACAGCAGGTTGCCGTAGATGCCGCCGTTCGTGACGGTGAAGACCCCGCCGCTGAGCTCGGCGAGCGAGATGGTGCGCTCGCGCACCTTGCGGGCCAGCTCGGCGATCGCGTGCTCGACGCCGGCGTAGGAGAGCCGGTCGACGTCGCGCACGACGGGCACCACCAGGCCCCGCTCGGTGCTCACGGCGACGCCGAGGTCGTAGTAGTGGTTGCGCACCAGCTCGTCGCCCTGGATCTGGGAGTTCACCTCGGGCACGGTCCTGAGCGCGTCGACGGCGGCCTTGAGGAAGAACGACATGAAGCCGAGGTCGATGCCGTGCTTCTGCTTGAAGGCGTCGCGGTACTGGGCCCGCAGCGCCATCACGTTGGTCATGTCCACCTCGTTGAAGGTGGTGAGCATGGCCGTCTGGTTCTTGGCCGCGAGGAGGCGCTCGGCGATGCGCGCGCGCAGCGGGGTGAGCGGGGTGCGGGTCTGCCGCGCGCCGGGGGCGCCGGCCGGCGCGGGCGCGGCCGCGCCGGCGCCGTCGCCCGACGGCCGCGGCAGGGCCAACGCGGGCGCGGCGGAGGCGGCCGGGGCCGGGGCCGCGCCCGCCCCGACGTGCGTCGAGGCCGGCGCCGCCTCGGCCTCGGTGGCCGCGGTGGCGGGGCCGGCGGCGCCGCCCTGCGCCGTCGGTGCATCGGGCGCGGCGCCCGGGCCGGTCGGGACCCCGGCGCCGCCGCCGGCGGCGGCGCGCAGCACGTCCTCCTTCGTCAGCCGGCCGCCCTTGCCCGTCGCGGGCACGGCGTGCGGGTCGAGCTTCAGCTCCTCGACCACCCGCCTGACCGCCGGCGAGAGCGCGCGCTCGCCTTGCGCCTTGGCGCGCGCCTGCGGCAGACCCGCGGGCGGCGTGATCGGCGGCCCCGGGGGCTGCGGCGGGGCGGGCGGGGGCGCCGCGGCGGGCGCGGGGGCGGTGGCCGCGGGCGGCGCCGCCGGCCGCGCCGGGGCCGGCGCCGCGGCGCTCGTCGCCGCCGTGTCGATGGCGCCCACGGTCTGCCCGATCGTCACCGTCGCGCCGGCGGCCACCGTGATGTGCAGCCGGCCGGCGGCGACGGCGTTGATGTTCATCGTGACCTTGTCGGTCTCGAGCGTATAGAGCGGCTCGTCCACCTGGCACAGGTCCCCCTCGCCCTTCAGCCACTCCGCGAGGACCCCCTCGGTGATGGACTCCCCGACCGGCGGTACCGTCACATCGACGCGCATGTGCTCCTCGACTGGTGCGCCGGCCGCAGCGGGCCGGCGTGTGGCCTACCTTAGCGACTCCGGGCGGGCGGGGACACCCCCCGCCCGCTCACCCGAGCGCCTCGCGCGCGAGCTTGTCCTGCTCGCGCACGTGCACCGCGTGCGACCCGGTGGCCGGGCTCGCCGCCGGCGGGCGGCCGGCGTAGCGGATCGGCTTGCCCGGGAAGAGCTCGAGCAGCCGCGGGAACATGTAGGTCCAGGCGCCGCGGTTCTGGCTCTCCTCCTGCGCCCAGACGATCTCGGCCGCGCTCGCGTAGCGGTCCACGAGCGCCCGCATCCGCGCGGCGTGCCAGGGATAGAGCTGCTCCATCCGCACGAGCGCGACGCCCTCGACCTTGTCGCGGTCGCGCCGCGCGGCGAGGTCGTAGTACACCTTGCCGCTGCACAGGACGAGGCGCCGCGCCGCCTCTGGCGCCGCCGGGTCATCGAGCACCTCGTGGAAGCGCCCCTCGCTGAGCTCGTCGACCGGCGAGACGCACTGCGGGTGGCGCAGCAGGCTCTTCGGCGCCATCACGACCAGCGGCCGCCGGAACGGCCGCTTGAGCTGGCGCCGCAGCGCGTGAAAGTACTGCGCCGGCGTGGTGAGGTTCACGACCTGGATGTTGTCCTCGGCGCAGGCGGCGAGGTAGCGCTCGAGGTAGGCGTTCGAGTGCTCGGGCCCCTGCCCCTCGTAGCCGTGGGGCAGCAGCATCACCAGGCCGCTCGACCGCTGCCACTTGGCCAGCGAGCTCGTCAGGAACTGGTCGATGATCACCTGCGCGCCGTTGGCGAAATCGCCGAACTGCGCCTCCCAGACAACGAGCATGTAGGGCTCGGCCAGCGAGTAGCCGTAGTCGAACCCGAGCACCGCCGCCTCGGAGAGCAGGCTGTTGTAGACGCAGAACTTGGCCTGCCCCGGGCGGATGTGGTTGAGCGGCACGTGGGGCTCCTGCGACGCCGTGTCGTGCCACACCGCGTGGCGGTGCGAGAAAGTGCCGCGCGTCGAGTCCTGGCCCGAGAGGCGCACCGGCAGCCCGTCGTCGAGCAGGCTGCCGAAGGCGAGCAGCTCCGCCGCGCCCCAGTCGATCGTGCCGTGCTCCTCGACGGCCTTGCGCACCTCGGGCAGGCGGCGCGCGACCTTCGGGTTCAGCGCGAACCCGTCGGGCACCGTGGTCATCGCGCGCGCCACCTCGCACAGGGTCGCGTGCGTGGCCGCCGTCGGCGCCGGCTCGTGCGAGTAGGGCACCTTGAGCCCGGTCCACAGGCTCGTGAAGGCGGTCACCTCGGGGACCGGGTGGTAGGTGCGCACCTGCTCGAAGGCGTCCTGCAGCCGCTGCTGGAAGCGCGCGGCCAGGTCCTCCTCCTCGGCCCGCGACAGCGCCGCGCCCTCGACGAGCCGCGCCGTGTAGAGCTTGCGCACCGACGGCCGATCCTTGATCTTGCGGTAGAGCACCGGCTGGGTGAAGGCGGGCTCGTCGGCCTCGTTGTGGCCCCAGCGCCGGTAGCACAGCATGTCGATGACGACGTCGCGACCGAAGGTCTGGCGGAACTCGAGCGCCAGCTCGGCCACGTGCACGACGGCCTCGGGATCGTCGCCGTTCACGTGGAAGATGGGCGCCTCGACCATCTTCGCCACGTCCGTGGCGTACACCGTCGAGCGGCCCTCGCGCGGCGTGGTCGTGAAGCCGATCTGGTTGTTGACGACGAGGTGGATGGTCCCGCCGACGCGGTAGCCGTCGAGCTGCGAGAGGTTGAGCGTCTCGGCGACGATGCCCTGCCCGGCGAACGCGGCGTCGCCGTGGATGAGGAGCGGGATCACCTCGCGCCGCTCCTTGGTGTCGCCCTCGCGCCGCTGCTTGGCGCGCACGCGGCCCAGCACGACCGGGTCGACCGCCTCGAGGTGGCTGGGGTTGGAGGTGAGGCTGATCTGCAGGTCCTTGCCGTGCACGTTCTTGTGCACGCTGTGATAACCCTTGTGGTACTTGACGTCGGCGTCGCCGCCGTAGCTGCCGGGCAGGAACGCGTCCTCGAACTCCGAGAAGATCATCGCGTACGACTTGTCGAGGATGTTCGCGAGCACGTTGAGCCGGCCGCGGTGCGTCATGCCGAGCACCAGCTCCTCGACCCCGACCTCGGGCGCCCGCTCGACGATGGCGTGGAGCGCGGGGATGAGCGCCTCGGCGCCCTCGAGCGAGAAGCGCTTCTGGCCCGGGTAGCGGCTCTGCAGGAAGGTCTCGAAGAGCTCCGCGTCGACGAGGCAGGCGAGGGTCTCGCGCTGCTTCTCGCGGCCGAAGACCGGCCGGTTGCGATCGGGCTCCATGCGCGCCTGCAGCCAGCGCCGGAGCCGCAGGTCCTGGATGTGGAGGTACTCGACGCCGATCGAGCGGCAGTAGGTGTCCTGCAGGATGCCGATGATCTCACGCAGCGTCGCGCGCGCGGGGCCGCCGAGGTGGCCGGTGTCGAAGACCCGGTCGAGGTCGGCCTCGGTCAGGCCGAAGGTCTCGAGGGCGAGCGCCGGGTGGCTGCGCGGGCCGTCGCTGAGCGGGTCGATGCGCGCGATGAGGTGCCCCTGGCTGCGGTAGGCGTAGATGAGGCTCGCGACCTGCGACTGGTCGTGGGCCTGATCGCCGGCCTCGCACGGCCGCGGGCAGGTGGCCAGCTCGAAGCCGGCGAAGAAGAGCTGCCACTCGGGGCTGACCGAGGTCGGGCGCTCACGCCACAGCGTGTGCAGCTCGTCGATGAGGGCCGGGTTGGCGAGGGCGGCCTGGGCGGCATCGGCGACGAGGGGCGGGGGCTCTTGAGCGGCCACGACATGACCTCCGATCGATAGGAAGACTGACTTTGCCGCTGCAGCGCTACAATCCTACAGCGCCCGACGCGCCGCGCCAGTGCGGCGCGGGCGGCGGCCGCACCGCGGCGGCGTAGGCGGCCTCGACCGCCGCGCGCTCCGCGGGGCTGACGCCGTAGAGGCGGTAGACGGCGTCGTCGATCTGGCGGTCGAGGGCCGGCTGGGCGTGGCGCCGAGTGACGAGCGCGATGATCTCGGCCCGCAGCGTCGCGTCGCCCGGCGCGATGATGGGCAGCGTCCGGAGCTGCGGGGGGCCGAGCCGCAGGTACCCGCCCTGCAGGCGGTTGCCGCCGAGCTCGGCGAGGACGTAGAACGTGAGCAGCCGGCTGTTGAGCAGCCCGAGCAGGTAGCGCAAGTCGACCGCCGGCAGCACGACGCTGGTCGACTTGCCGGCCAGCCAGCCGCCGCGCTCGTCGCCGAAGCACTCGAGCACGCGGGTCAGGCCGGCGACGACGAGCTTCGGCCGCAGCGCCTGCTGCAGGCGCGCTGGCGGGAGCGCCGCCTGGCGCGCCCGCGCGACCACCGGCCGGGCGAAGGACGCGCCGAGGTAGCGGCAGGGCCGCTCGCCCCAGAGGCTCACGTACCGATCGATGGTGCCGCTGTTGACGAGCCGGAGCCCCCCCGGCGCGCCGTCGTCCTCACCGACGAGCGGCCGGATCGCGTACGCCTCGCTCACGGTCGCGGCCCCGAGCACGGTCGCCACCCGGTCGAGCGGCGTGCCGAGCGCCCGCATGCGCGCACAGAGCCCGCGCTCCGAGGCGTCGCCGAAGAGCCGCCAGGGGCGGCGGGCGTCGCCGCAGCAGGCCGCGTACGCGACCTCGCGCGCCTCGGCCACGAGCGTGCCGCCGCCCGGCGCCGGCGCCATGCGCTCGCAGCGGACCGGCCGGGGGCGGCGGCCGGGGGCGCCGCGGCGGGCGACGACGACGACCGGGTACACGGCCGCGGCGAAGAGCTTCACGGCCGCGTAGTCGCGGACCGCGAGGAGGGTGTTGCGGCCCGCCAGCACGTGCCGCGCCCCGGCGGCGTAGTCCGCGGCGAGGAGCTTGTTGGGCACGACCAGGCCCGCGCGGCCGCCTTCGCGCAGGACCTCGACCGCGCGCTCGGCGAAGACGCAGAAGGCGTCCCAGTTGCCGGTGGCCGCCGCGTAGCGCCCGGCGCAGTAGGCGCGCCAGCCCGGGAGGCGGGCGCTCATCAGCTCCGCGTCGAGGTACGGGGGGTTGCCGATCGCGGCGTCGAACCCGCCCCGGCGGAAGGCGGCGGGGAAGGCGGCGCGGAGGTCGAGCGGCCGCGCGGCGCGCCGCGTCGCGGGCGCGGCGGCGAAGTCGGGGCCGAGGAGCGCGTTGCCGCAGACGAGGTTCGCCGCGAGGTCCGGCAGGGCGCGCGGGGCGGGGTCGCCGTCGAGGGCGGCGAGCAGCAGCGCGAGCCGGCTCACCGCGACGGCCCGGGGGTCGAGGTCGACGCCGTAGACGTGCGCGCGCAGCACGCGCAGGCGCGCGGCCCGGGTGAGCCGCCAGGCGCCGCCGGCATCCCTGACGAGACGGCCGCGGGTCCGGGGCAGCTCGGCGACGGCGCGATCGCGGTGCCAGGCGAGCAGGTGGCGCAGCGCCCCGACCAGGAACGCGCCGCCGCCGCAGGCGAGGTCGACGACGCACAGCCCGGCCGCCGCACGCCCGGAGCGGCCGGCCAGCAGCGGCCCGAGCGTCCGTGCGACGACGTCCGCGACCACGGCGGGCGGCGTGTAGTACACCCCGCCGCGCTGGCGCCGCTCCGGCCGCGGCTCGAGGCGGACGCGGCGGCCCGGGCCGACGACGACGGCGCGGTCGAGGAGCCGCTCGTACACGCGGCCGAGCGCCTCGGGCGCGGGGCGCGGGCCGGCGGCGCGCACCCGCGCGAGGAGGCGCGCGGTGATGGCGCCGAGGACCCGGTCGTCGAGCTGGGCCGCCGGCAGCGCGGGCTCGCGCCGCGCGAGGCGGGCGGCCAGGTCGGCGCGCCAGGCCTCGACCTCGGCGAGGAGCGCGGCCTCGGCCGGCGCCCCGGGCAGCGCCGGCGCCGGCGCTAGTCGGTCGCGCCCTGCGCCGCCCACGCCTCGGCCTCGGCGACGTAGTAGGCCGTCCCATGCTTCTCCGCGGGCGACGCGAGCCCGGTCTCGACGCGCTTCCCGGCCGCCTGCTCGAGGGCCTTCATGCGGTCGAGGTGATCCCGGAAGGCGGCCGCCTTGTCCGCGCTCAGCGGCCGCTGGGACTTCAGCCAGCGCACCGACCACGCATAGACCGCCTCGGCCGAGTCGATGCCGGCCGCGTAGCGGGCGCGCACCGCCGCGAACGCGCCGCGCGCGGCCTCGACGCGGGCGAGTCCGGGATCGGCGCGCTTCGCCGCGGCGGGCGGCGCCGCCTGCCACAGCGCGACGCCGGCGAGCAGCGCCGCTGCGAACACGCCGACTGACCACCGCGCAGACCTGGTTCTCATAGGCCCTCCTCGGCGCGAGCGCCGCGCCTCGCCCGAGGTTCGCACACTGCGCGGGGGCAACGCCAGCGCCTTGCCTCCCGTTCGACGGCGAGCGTGGTACGAGCCCTCGCCCGGCCGCATATAGAGGGATCGGAGGGGCGACGGCCGCGCAAGGAGCACGTCATGGCCGTTTCGTCTGCGACCCGAGCTCGCCTGGAGACCCAGGGCTTCGTCGGCCTTCCCGACGAGGCGCTGGCCGAGGTCCAGCCCTGGATGCGCTTCTCACCGGCGCTCTGCGCCGTCATCACCGGGCTCGCGACCGTGTTCGCCGCGCCCGCGGTCCTGTGGGCCCTGGTGCCGCTCGCGGCGCTCGGGGCCGTGCTGCCGTTCCACCCGTTCGACCTCATCTACAACTACGGGCTGCGGCGGCTCACGCGCACTCGCCCGCTGCCCCCGAACGGGCCGCCGCGGCGCTTCGCGTGCGGCGTCGCGGCGGTCTGGCTCACGGCCACGGCGCTCGCCTTCGGGGCCGGCGCCCGGACGCTCGGCTACGTGCTGGGCGGGGTGCTCACGGCGCTCATGGTGCTCGTCGCCACGACCCACATCTGCGTGGCCTCGATGATCTACGGCGCGCTCTTCAGGCGGGCCGGCCACCCGGAGCGCCCCCCGCGACCTACGGCCGCCTGACGGGTCGCGTCAACGCAGGACCGCGAGCGCCAGCGCGGCCGCGGCCGAGAGCGCGAGGCGCAGCGCCTCGGCCCGGCGCGCCCAGGGCTTGCGCTCGAGGAGCCCCCCGAGCGTGACGAGCGCGCCGAAGACGAGCAGCGCCAGGCCGGCGCGCGGCAGCAGCGGCAGCCGCTCCTGCAGCAGCATCAGCACCGTGGCGACCACGACGACGGCGGCGAAGTTCGCGGCCACGTAGAGCTTCACCCCGCCGCTCACCTGCGGGTCGTTGGGGGCGGCGCCCGGCCGGTGGGGGCGGCGCGGCAGCCCCGCCGGGACCCAGCCCGGCGGCATCAGCCAGAGGCGCAGCTTGTCGGCGAGGCGAGGCGCGGCCCACGCGGTGCGCCCGAGCTCCACGAGGTAGTGGGTCTGGGCCCAGAGCGGGTTGTAGCTGCCGAGCGGGTGGGTGATCCCGTACACCGGCGGCTCGGTCTCGTCGGCGTAGGTGCCGAAGAGCCGATCCCAGACGATCAGGGTCGCGCCGAAGTTGCGGTCGAGGTAGCGCGGGTTGACGGCGTGGTGCACGCGGTGGTGCGCCGGGAGGTTGAGGATCCAGCCGAGCGGGCCGCCCACCGGGCCGACGAGCCGCGTGTGGATCCAGAACTGGTACAGCGTCGAGAACGCCTGCGTCGTCGCGTAGACGAGCGGCGGCACGCCAAGGAGCGCGAGCGGCAGGTAGAACGGCATGCCGGTCCAGCTGGTGAGGATCGCCTGCCGGAGCGCGACGGCGAGGTTGTAGTCCTCGCTCTGGTGGTGGACGACGTGGGCGGCCCAGAGCACGTTCACCCGGTGGCTCGCCCGGTGCCACCAGTAGTAGAGGAAGTCGACCGCGGCGAACGCGATGACCCACGGCCACCCCTTCGAGGTGAAGGTGAACAGCCGGTGGCCGTCGTAGAGCCGCACGTACACCCCGAGCAGGAAGGCCGCGTAGAAGACGAGCGCGACCTGCTGCATCACGCCGCAGCTCAGGTCCGTGATCGCGTCGCCGAAGCGGTAGAGCGCGACGCCCCGGCGCCGCGCGAGGAGCAGCTCGCCGCCGATGAGCACGAAGAAGAACGGCACCGCGAGGGCGATGTAGTTCAGCACCCCGCTTGGATGCAGGTCCCTGCGGCGGTGTACGATGGCGGCGTCGTGAACGCCGCGTACCACGAGGTTCTGGCCAAGAGCATCACGCGCCGCGCCGGGACGACGGACCCGTGGTTCCTCGGCCGTTACGGCATGAACCTGTACCGCGGCTGCGAGCACGGCTGCCTCTACTGCGACGGCCGGGCCGAGCGCTACCACGTGGCCGGGGACTTCGCCCGTGACATCCAGGTGAAGCGCAACGCGCCGGCGCTGCTCGCGCAGGAGCTCGCGGGCCGGCGCGAGCCCGGCTTCGTGCTCCTCGGCGGCGGGGTGTCGGACTCCTACCAGCCGGCCGAGGCGCGGTTCGGTCTCGCCCGCGGCGTGCTCGAGGTGTGCCTGGCGCAGGGCCTGCCCGTCCACGTGCTCACCAAGTCGGCGCTCGTCGAGCGCGACCTCGACCTGCTCGCGGCGATCAACGCGCGGGCGCGCGCGATCCTCTCCTTCAGCATCGCGACCGTCGACGAGGCGCTCCGCGCGCGCTTCGAGCCGGGCGCGGCCCCCATCGCGACGCGCTTCGCCTTGATAGCCCGCGCGAAGGCGCGCGGGCTCGCCGCCGGCGTCATGGGCATGCCGCTGCTGCCGGGCCTCGCCGACCAGCCCGCGCAGGTCGCGGCGCTCGTGCAGCAGGCGCGAGAGGCCGGCGCCGACTTCGTCTGCCTCGGCGGGCTCACGCTGCGCCCCGGCGTGCAGGCCGAGACCTACCGCGCGGCGCTCGCCGAGGCGCACCCCGACCTCGTGCCGGGCTACGACCGCCTCTACCGCGCGGCGGCGCGCTCGGGCGCCCCCGAGCCGCGCTACCTCGACCGCCTCGAGGCGCGGGGCGCGGCGGCGCGGCGCGCGGCCGACCTGCCCGGCCGCGTCCCGTGGCCGATCTTCCGCGGCCTGCTGCCCCTCGTCGGAGGCGCGGGGGGCGGACCGACGATGAGCCGGACGCCCGAGGCGGGGTGCTGCGCCAGCTGCTCGAGCTGCTGAAAGCCGACCGCGTACCACTCCACGAACCCGCAGCGCGCGCAGATCGCGGTCTGCATGGTCCCGGAGGAGATGCGGCCACCGGGCCAGCCCGCCGTCTCGACGGTCGCGGGGGCGATCGGGACCGTTCCGTTCGACGAGTCGCACGACGGGAGCCGCGCCTGCTCGAGGAAGAGGATGCGATTGTTGCGGCACCTGGGGCAGATGCCGGTGAATTTCATCTCCCGACGGTGCACCGACGGAGCGGCGCGCGCAAGGAGCCGGCCTCAGATGCAGCTCTGGACGACCATCAGGATCTGCCCCGTCGCACCGTCGAGGTAAACCTTCGGCGCGCCCGCCTGCCCCACGCTCACTTGCCAGGCCCAGCGGATGCTGGGAGCCTCGTCGGTGGCACAGCCCCGCTCCGGCAGGCAGAGCAGGAGGCCCGAGGCCTCGACGGCGATGTCGTTGGGCTCGAACAGCCAGGTGGAGCCCAAGTCGCCGCAGCCGGGGATGGGCGTTCCGACGATCGCCGCGTGCACCTGGGCCAGGTCGAGTCGCTCGCACGCGCGCACGACCGGCGGCAGCCGCAGGACGTCGAGGTACGCGGCCCAGATCAGCCACTCCGTGCCCCACGAGCGGAGCCGCACCTCGATCCGGGGAGGCGACGTCGCGCCCGCGAACGTCGTCGCCAGCGGGTCCAGGGTGAAGCCAAACGCCTCCTGCCAGGTGCCGAAGAACGCCCGCAGGCCCACGTCGAGCGCCTCCGGCGAGTCACCCACGCGCACGGCGAGGGCCGCGTTGACGTCGAACATCTGACTCACGTCGCCGGTCGTCCAGAGGGCGATGCTGGCGCCCGTCGCGAGGCGGAGCTGCTCGCGGGCCGCGTCGCGGGCGACACCGGCCTCGCCGTCGAGCGGCATCAGGACCGTGGGATAGCCGTCACACTGCTGTAGCGCCGGGTCGAGGGGCGGCGGAGGCGCGGGCCGTTCCGCCGCATCGTCGGCGAGCGCGGCGTCGGCCGGCGCGTCAGGCGGAGCGCCGCCGTCGTCGGTGAGATCCCCGACCTGGAGCTGCCACGTGCACGCGGCCAGCAACAGAGTGCAGGCGAGCATCACGCGCATGGCGAGCCTCCCGGCGAATGAAGGGGAGTGGTCAAACGACGCCCAGAGCTTCGATCGGCACCTCCGTCGAAGCCACCGCGCCCGCAGGGACGCTCAGTCCGTCGCCGCATCCGGGATCGCCGCATCGCCCTGGCCGCCGTCGGGCCGAACCGGGACGCAGCAGCTCCCGGCGCACCGGCTGCTGGCGCCGCAGCACTCGCGGCCGCACTGCGCCTCGGGGGGGCAGCTGTCAGCGCACGTCTTCTGCGAGTACCACCCGGTGATGTCGCAGGTGTCGTCTTGCGGGAGGTGCAACGGGTTGTAGGCGACGGCGCACCACTGCGCCACGCGGCACAGGGCGTTCTCGCCGCAGGGCGTCGGGCAGGGCTCGGCGGCGGGCTGGCAGCCCTGGATGTCGTGGATGCTGACGGAGCAGCACTGCTGGTCAGGGCCGCAGCACGCGACCGTGCCACCGTTGCTCGGCCATTGATTGCACAGCGTGCCACCGTCGATCCCGAAGACCTCGCACACGGGAGCGCAGTGTCCCTGGTAACAGACCAGGCCGCTCGACCGGTCGCAGCTGCCGCCCATGCCGACGGAGCCGGTGCAGTCTTGCCCGGCACCGGCGTCACGGGCGTCGGCGGCGGCCCCGTCGCCCGCGACCCCCCCATCGACCGGCGCATCGCGCTGCGGGCCGCCGTCGCCGGTGAGATCGCCGACCTGGAGCTGTCGCGTGCACGCGGCCAGCAACAGGCCGCAGAGGAGCATCATGCGCATGGCGAGCCTCCATCCCTGGTGAGGGGAGTGGGCGCACGAGGCCGAACGCTTCATTCGGCACCGCCGTCGCTGCTGAACCGCATGATCGCCTGCTGCGCCGTGGCACGGAAGCGGCCGTCCGGAAACTGGCCGAGGTATCGGCGCGCGACTCTCGCCGCCGCGGCGTCCCCACGAGCGGCCGCGGCTTCGATCGCAAGGGCCAAGGCATCCTCGGCGAGCAGGCCGTCAGGGTGGCGGTGGAGGTACTGCTCGAGGAGGGCGCTGGCGCGCGCGGGCGCGTGCTCGCGACGCAAGGCCGCGAGCGCGCCCAGCACGAGCTCCGCATCCGGCGCGGCGCCGGGCAGCAGGGCTGGCGGCGTGGGGGCCGCCGGCGAGGGTGGCCGCGCGCTCCGCGATGCGGGGGCGGGAGTCCGGGGGTAGCGCACCGGCTCCGCCCGGGCAGCGCCGGCCACCGGCGCGCCGCCCGCGAGCGACTGAGACGGCGCCGCTGGGCGTGGCTGCGACGAAGGCGCCGGTGCGGCATTCGCGTCTCCAGGCGCGCGGACCTGCCCCCGCCCTGCGTCGTCCGGGACGCCGGGAGCCGGTCGCCGTGCCTCGAGACGCCGCGCCAATCGGGTGCCGGCCACACCCGCGGCGGCCGCCGCCGTCGCGATAAGCAGAATCCCGGCCGCGAGCGCCGGCACCCGCCGGTGCCACGGGCGCGCGCGGGGCGCGCGGGTGAGCGCGCTCCACACCGCCTGCTGACTCGACGGCGACGGGCGCAGTGGCGGCACCTTCGCCGCCAGACGCGCGACGACCTCGAGGTCGGGATCGTCGGCGGGGGCTTCGTCGCGCAACCGACGCATCATCCTCGTTCCTTCGCGCGAGCGCGCGCGACCAGGGCCGTGAGATCGCGGCGGGCGTGGTGGAGCCGCGTCCAGACCGTCGCCACGGGTATGCCCTGCAAGGCGGCGATCTCCTCGCCGCTGTACCCCTCGATCTCGTACAGCACGAAGGCGCTGCGCCGCTTCTCGCTGAGCTGGTCGAGCAGCGCCTGGAGCCGCCGCCGGCTCTCCTTCTCGTCGAGCGCCTCCATAGGGCCCGGGGCCGGCGACCGCAGCTCGTCCAGGCTGACCATCGCGCGGCCGCGTACGAGATGGCGGAACCAGGCCCGCCGGCGCTGGTCGCGGACCACGCGTGAGGTGATGCCGTACAGCCAGCCCGGGAGGTTCTGGCCGCGGAAGCCCGCGAGCTTCCGGCGCACGACGACGAAGACTTCCTGCGCGACGTCGTCGACGTCGGCGTCGAGGCCGCCGAGCGCACGGGCCCAGCGCGACACCTCATGGAACCAGGCGTCGTAGATCGACTCCAGCGTCAGCGCCTCGGCGCGCACCGTTTCGTCCAGGGCCCTGTCGACCGCCAGCGGCACGTCACCTCGGGAGTGGGCGCATGGACGCAGAACCTTCAATCCCGGCGTGCGATGACGCCCAGGCCCAGCCCGATCCAGACGCGCGGTGTCGTGCCCAGGCTACCCGCTGGTGGGGCGACAAGGTCGAGGGTCTGCGGCACGACCACGACCGCGGCGGTGGCCGACACGCCGAGGGAGCGCGTGAGCCACACGCGTGCGGCGACGCCGGCGCGGATGCCGAGCTCGAGCCCGGTCGAGGTCGCCGCCGCGCCGATGTCGCGGCCGGCAGCGTGCAACGCGGCCAGGGCCAGCCCGAGCTCGCCCACGACCCCGATGCGCCGCAGCGGCGACGCGGCGTAGGCGCCGAGGTCGAAACCGTAACGGCCGAGCGTCGCCGCCCCGCGGGTGAGGCGGCGGTCGACGTCCCCGCCAGCCTCGGCGCCGAGGCTGAGCCCGAGGCGGCCGGCCCCGGCGCGGATCCGGAGCGCGCCCGCCGCGGTCGCGGCCCAGTCGCCACGGCCGGCGGCCAGCGACACGAGCGGGGTGAGCTCGATCTCCGCGTGCCACCGGGAGCGCCTCCCCGCGCCAGCGCCTGCGGCGACGAGACCCGCCGGCATCTCGGCGTCGACGGCGCGAGCGGCTCGGCGAGGTGCGGCCGGGGTCGGCGGGCGCGCGGCCGAGCCCCCACGCGCGCCGCCCGCTGAGGGCGGGAAGAGGGTGAGCGCCACGACGATCGCGGCGACCCGCGCCCGCTCCTTGCAGTCTCGGCCCGGGTCCTCGATGGTGCGCGCGGCCTGGCCGACCTGAACGCGGTACCGCGGGCCCAGATCGTCGATGCGCGCGGACGCGGCCTGCTCGGGAGCCCCGACCTCGACGCGCTCGCCGGGTGCGACCGCCGCAAGCGCGGCCGCCACCGCGGCCGGCGCGGGGCACGCGTCGGCGCGGCCCGTCACGATCACGGACGGATCCGCTCGCACGGGGCCGGAGAGCGCGAAGGTGGAAGCCGCGACCGCCAGCAGGGCGCCGGGGTGCAACCGCATCACGCGTCAGAATGGGTCGGCTCGGGGGGTGACGTCAACGGTTGTCGGGGCGCGGGGGCACGGCGGTGCCCGCGTGCCAGGGGGCCGGACGCCCGGGGCCTGCTCCACGGTGCGTCGAGGCTGTGCCGGGAATATTTTTGTGCAACCCCGGGGTTGCGCCCGGCGGGCCTCGTGCTTACAATATACGCTGAATCAAGATCGCGAGTCCCGCATGCCATGCTCCGTCGCCCAACTCGAGCTCCCGCGCACCTCCGGATGGGGCGGCCAGCGCCCGCGCGCCGGGCGCAAGCGCACGGGCGACCGGGCCCGCGTGCCGCATGTCAGGCGCCCGCCGCACGTCGGGAGGCACCCGGTCCACGCGACGTTCCGGGCCTGCGCCGAGGTCGGCTCGCTGCGCGAGGGGGCGCCCTTCAACGCGCTCGAGGCCGCGATCCGCGCCGCGCAGCGACCCGACTTTCGCATCATCCACTTCAGCGTGCAGGGCGATCACCTGCACCTCATCGTCGAGGCGAGCGACCGCGCCAGCCTCATCCGCGGCCTGCGCGGCTTCGCCATCCGCAGCGCCAAGGCCCTCAACCGCGCGCTCGACCACCGCGGGCGGGTGTGGGGGGACCGCTATCACGCGCGGGCGCTGCGCACGCCGCGCGAGACGCGCAACGCCATCGTCTATGTGCTCCAAAACTGGCGCAAGGCGATCCGCGGCGCGCAGTGCCTCGACCCGTGCGCCTCCGGCTTCTGGTTCGACGGCTGGCGCGGCCCGCGGCCGCGCTGGGCGCTGCCGCCGGACGAGGCGCCGCCGACGCGCCGCGCAAAGACCTGGTTGCTGCGGGAGGGCTGGCGCCGCTGTGGCCTGGTCGCCTTCGACGAGCGGCCGCGCGGCTCCGTGGATTGAGCGCCGGTGCGCGCGCCCCCCCCCGTTTCGCCCCCCGCCCCGGCCGCGGTAAGATGCGCCATGCGCTCGCGCCTTCTGCTCCTCGGCCTCGCCGCCCTCGCCCTCGCCGCCTGCGACAGCTCCCCCTCCGCGACGCCGGATGGCGGGGCGTGCCCGGCGCCGGCCATCCAGCCGGCGAACGAGCCCGCCTCGACGCTCGATCTCGCCGCTCCGCTCGACTGCAGCCGCGCGCGCGGCGGGCGCCTGGGGCCGGACGCGGCCGAGGCGCTCGTCGCCGGGCCGCAGGCGCTCTCGCGCGCGGGCGACTACAAGCTCTACAACTGCAAGGTCGTCTTCACCATCGATGGCGAGCGCGTCTCGGACGGCTACGTGAACGTCGCGGGCACGCCGTCCGACGCCGACCTCGTCGCCCCCGTCACCGCCCCGGCCAACGGGCTGCGCCGCTCGCGCGGGCGCGATCAGCTCAAGGAGCTCGCGCCGATCGCCGAGGTCAGCATCGGCGAGGTCGTGCGCGTGACCCTCGTCAACGACGGCGAGGACGGCCAGCCCGCGGCCGTGCGCGCCGAGGGCCCGGCCGTCGCGCTGCCGTTCGCCACCTGGTGGCTGCCGATCGCGGGCCTGCCGCTGTGGGTGACCATCGACTACCGCCTCGCCCCGGGCGCCTCGTCGCTCGAGGTGACGACGACGGTGCGCAACCTCGGCCCCGAGGCGATCGAGGTGCCGCGCGGCGCCGCGTTCCAGGTGAGCGGCACGATGGCGCCGTGGGACCCGGGGCGCGGCTTCGTCGGGACGCACGGCGGCCAGCGCGACTTCTTCGGCGCGGTCGGCGACGGCATCGCCTACGGCCTCTACGCTCCCGGCGGGCTGGTGCTCAGCCTGGACGTGCAGGGCATCGCGGTCACATTCCTCGCCGGGGAGCACCCGACCGTCGCGCCGTGCGACACGGCGACCTGGACCTTCCACTGGCTCGTCGCCGAGGACGTCGAGGGGCTGCAGCGCGCCCGGCGCGCGCTCACGGGCGAGGCCGGCGGCACGGCGCTCAGCGGCGGCGTCACCCGCGACGGCGCGCCCGTCGTCGGGGCCCGCGTGCACGCGTTCACGCGCCCCGGCGGCGCCGGCGTCACCGCCACGACGACCGGCGCCGAGGGCGCCTTCGCGCTCGAGCTGGCGCCCGGGGACTACACCCTCTATGCGACGTCGCCGGCGACGCCGCTCGGGAGCGCGGCCCGCCGCGCCCACGGCGCACCGGTCGAGATCACCGTCCCGCCCGGCGCCATGACCCAGGACCTGACGCTCCCCGTCGAGGGCACGCTCGAGGTGCTCGTCGACGACGGCCACGGCGCCGCCGCCGCCGGCAAGGTGCAGGTGAAGGCCGTGAGCCCGGCGCTGCCCGACCCCATCGAGGGCCTCGGCGAGCGCGCCCTGCCCCACGACCTCGCGGCGTTCGCCTTCACCGCCGACGGCGTCGCGCGGCTCGCGCTGCCCCCCGGCCAGTACCGGGTCGAGGCCAGCCGCGGCTTCTTCGCGGAGGTCCACGCGGAGGACGTGACCATCGCCGCCGGCGCCACCACCACCGTCGCCGCGAGCCTGCCCGAGACGGTCGACCGCACCGGCTGGCTCGCGATGGACTCGCACCTCCACTCCGACCCGTCGCCCGACGGGGCCTGCACGCTCGAGGAGCGCCTGCTCAGCATCGTCGCCGCGGGGCTCGACGTCGCGATCGAGACCGAGCACGACGTCATCGGCGACTACGCCCCGCTCGTCGACGCGATGGGGCTGCGGCCGCTCGTCGCCGGCATGGGCGGGGTCGAGGTGTCGCCCGGGCCCATCGGCCACTTCAACGTCTACCCGATCACGCCGCGCGCGGACCAGCCCAACGGCGGCGCCCCGCTCTACTGGGAGGGCTTCGTGCCGTCGCAGCAGTTCGCGCTGCTGCGCCAGCAGCACGACGGCGCCGTCATCCAGCTCAATCACCCGCGGTCGGGCGCCCTCGGCTACTTCGACCACATGGGCTTCGACCCGGCGACGGGCCAGCCCACGCGGAACGAGGGCGACTGGAGCACCGACTTCAACGCGATGGAGCTGGCCAACGCCACCGAGGACATGGGCAAGAACACCGCCGACTACTACGCCATGCTCAACCTCGGGGTGCGCATGGCCTCGGTCGGCACGTCCGACGCCCACGCCATGCTCGACCCCGCGCCGGGCTGCTCGCGCTCCTACGTGCGCACCGACGCCGGGCGCGACGGCATCGCCCCGGCGGCGCTCGCGGAGGCGGTGCGCGGCCTGCGCACCGTCGCGACCCGCGGCCTCATGGTGGAGGCGCACGTCGGCGACGCCGGCCCCGGCGACCTCGTCGCCGCGGCCGCGGCGCAGGCCGCCGGGCTCGCGCTCCGGGTGCAGGCGCCGTCGTGGGTGAACCTGACGGAGGTGCAGATCGTCGCGAACGGCGTCGTCGTCGCCA